>JANONW010000409.1:0-26704 GCA_031421065.1 Prolixibacteraceae bacterium | reverse complement strand
ACGCTCAAACCAAAGTCTTGCAAAAGAGCTGCAATTTTGCTTGCGCACACAAGAATGTTGATAAGTTTTTTGAAAATATTATCAGAAAGTGAACTGAAAATGATTACATTTGACACAATATGTCAACAGATTATATGTCAACAGAAACAATAGGCGAAAAGCTAAGATACTTACGAGAACAAAATGAACTTCCATTGCGGAAAGTTGCTGCTTTGCTTGACATTGATGTAGCTATTTTAAGCAAAATGGAACGAGGGGAACGCAAATTAACAAAAGATGTAGTTTTGAAACTTGCTGACATTTACAAATATAATGCAGATGACCTTTTTGTATTATTTCTCAGTGAAAAAATAATGTACGAAATTCAAAATGAAGACCTTGGAGAAAAAGCCTTGAAAGTGGCTGAGCAACGAGTAAAATATTTAAAAGCCAATAAGAGCAAATGACTATTAAGCAACTCATAGAAAAATATGTAGCCGATAGGGAATATTACTTGACAAGCAAGTATAATGAAACACTGCTTCGCAGTGATTTCTTAGACCCACTTTTTGAGTTGCTTGGTTGGGACATTAAAAACAATGCAGGAAAACCAACCAACGAAAGAGAAGTAATTTTAGAAGAAGCATTGAAAGCAAATGCCTCAGAGCATTCAAAAAAACCAGATTACACTTTCCGACTATTTTCAGAAAGAAAATTCTTTTTAGAAGCAAAGAAACCTTGTGTTTCCATTGAAGCAAACAACGACACAGCAAAACAAGTCAGAAGATACGGCTTTACCGCAAAACTGAAAATTTCTGTTTTATCAAACTTTGAATATCTCATCATTTATGATACTTCCGTAAAAGTTGAGAAAGACGACACTTTCCAAAAAGCTCTTGTAAAAAAATACAATTACACCGAATACGAAAGCAAGTTTGAGGAAATCAAACAGTTATTAGGTAAAGCATCGGTTTATTCAGGAGCATTTGAAACAGAGTGGAAAGAAATTGAAGCCAAAATCAATCAATATTCCATTGACAATCTGTTCCTGAACCAAATCAATGAATGGAGAAAATCCTTAGGTTCTGAAATTCATAAATATGGACCAAAAATTGCCGAGCAACAATTAAATGACGTTGTTCAGAGTTATTTGAACAGGGTTTTATTTCTACGTGTTTGTGAGGACAGAAATTTAGAAGATTATCAAACCCTTTTGAAATTTGCTAATACAAACGACTTCAAAGCCTTAATCAAAAAGTTTGGACAAGCGGACAAACGCTATAATTCAGGACTGTTTGACCAATTACTAAAAGACAAGATTGTAGAAAATATTAGTTCTGTATTTTGGACAATTATTAAACAGTTGTATTACCCCGATAGTCCTTATTCTTTTAGCGTATTTTCCTCTGATATTTTAGGAAGAATTTACGAAATTTTCCTTTCGGAAAAATTAACCGTCCAAGACGGTGCAATTGTCTTAGTTAAGAAACCTGAAAATATTGACCGAGATATAATTACAACACCAACTTTCATCATCAACGATATTTTACGAAATACCGTTTTGAAAAAGTGTGAAGGAAAATCGGACAAAGAAATTTTGAAACTAAAATTTGCTGATATTTCGTGCGGTTCTGGAGCATTTTTATTGGAGTTTTTCCAGTTGCTCAATGATATTTTGATTGACTTTTATTTGAAAAATGATAAATCAAAACTCATTCAAACGAATATCAATACTTACAAACTGCCATTCGAGATAAAGCGTGAACTTTTATTAAATTGCATTTACGGAGTAGATAAAGACTATAATGCTGTTGAGGCTGCTAAGTTTGGTTTGTTGCTCAAATTGTTAGAGGATGAAGATGTAAACTCAACAAACAGGACAAAACCAGTTTTGCCCGACCTTTCGCAAAATATCTTTTTCGGAAACAGTTTGTTGAATCCGAAACAAGTAACCAATAAAAAAGACCAAGTGATTATCAATCCGTTTGATTTTTCAAAACTTCGTTTTGATGTCATTGTAGGAAATCCGCCTTATATGAAGTCAGAGGACATGAAAAATATTACTCCGCTTGAATTACCGCTTTACAAAACGAATTACAATTCTGCTTACAAGCAGTTTGATAAATACTTCCTGTTCCTTGAACAAGGAATTAATTTGTTGGCTGATGATGGTATTTTAGGTTATATCGTTCCGAGCAAGTTTACAAAAGTTGGTGCAGGAAAGAAACTTCGTGAATTGCTTGCAGATAAAGAGTATTTACATTCTATCGTTTCATTTGGAGCAAATCAAGTATTTGCAGACAAAACAACTTACACTTGTTTACTTATTCTGAATAAAAAACCTCAAAAAACTTTTCAGTATGCAGAAGTAAAGAGTTTGAAAAGTTGGAAAGTAAGAGAGCCAGAAGCAGCTAAATATGCTTCGAAAAACACCAATGAATTAAATAGTGAAGTTTGGGTTTTGGTTTCTCCCGAATTAACAAAGGCTTACAATAAAATTGTATCGCAAAGTATAAAATTGGCTGATTTGGTTGGAAACGATAATATTTTCAATGGAATCCAGACTAGTGCCAATGATGTTTACATTTTCACTCCAACCAAAGAAGACAAGAAGCATTATTATTTCTCTAAAAAAGGGGTTGATTATAAGATTGAAAAGGAAATAACGAAACCCTATTTTCAAACTTCATCAGGCGAAGACAATTTAAACACTTACAGAACTTTCAAGCCCAATGCAAGGGTAATTTACCCATACGAAAACACTAAGAAAGGAGTTGAAGTATTACCACTTGCACCCATTCAAAAGAAATTCCCTTTGGCTTATGCCTATTTCCAAAAGCATAAAACCGTTTTAAATAATCCGAAGCGAGACATAAAGCCAGAACCACAAACTAAAAATGAGTGGCACAGATATGGCAGACATCAAAGTTTGGATAGTTGCGGATTACCATCAAAAATTATTGTGGGTGTTCTTTCAGTTGGCGATAAATATGCAATTGATATTCACGGAACATTAATTTCATCGGGAGGTACAGCAGGTTATTGTGTTGTAGCAATTCCAACTGATTCAGAATATTCCATTTACTATATTCAAGCTATTCTAAATTCAAAATATTTGGAATGGTTCAGTGCGTTGTATGGTGAAGTTTTCAGAGGTGGTTACATCGCAAGAGGAACAAAAGTTTTGAAGAACTTACCTATCAGAAAAATTGATTTTGCCAATTCAAAAGAAAAAGCACTTCACAACAAAATAGTAGAAACACAAAAAGAACTTATCAGTATTTATGACCAGATAGATGCAAATGCAGTAAATAAAAGAGCTTTAACCCCACTGCAAGGACAGTTTACAAGAGAAAAAGCCAACTTGGATAAGCTATTAGCCGAATTATACAATTTAGGCAATGAAGATTCACTAATCCCATTAATCAAAGAATTGTATGAGGCTGATTAAAAACACAACTGTTGAAAAACTCCGTGGCGGTTTTTATACGCCCGAACCAATTGCTTCATTCATTTTAAAATGGGGCATCAACGGAAGTTCTGACTATGATATTTTAGAGCCAAGTTGTGGAGACGGTGTTTTTCTTGAGCAACTAAAAGAAAATAATCACAAATTTAAATCCGTCACAGCAATTGAGTTTGATGATATTGAAGCTGAAAAAGCAGAGAAGATTAAACTCAAAAATAAATCGGTTATTAATACCGACTTTCATTTGTATTGCAATGAAACAACGGAAAGATTTGATTTAGTTGTAGGCAATCCGCCTTACATCCGTTACCAGTATTTTCAGAAGGAACAGCAAAACGAAGCAATCAAAGTTTTTAATCGGGCTAAACTAAAATACTCCAAATTAACCAATGCTTGGGTTTCATTTGTTGTTGGTTCAAGTTTGTTGCTCAAAGAAAAAGGAAAGATTGGTTTTGTAATTCCTGCCGAACTTTTACAGGTTTCATATGCTCAACAGTTACGTGAGTTTTTAGCACATTTCTACAATAAAATCAATATCATTTCTTTTGAAAAATTAGTATTCCCAGACATACAACAAGAAGTTGTTTTATTGCTTTGCGAAAAGAACGGAGGGGATTCACATTTAATTGAACATTTAGAATTAAAAGACGCTTCTGTACTTGAAAAGGTAGATGTAAGTATACTAAAAAGTCCAACTAAAAAAATTGACTTCAAATCGAATAAGTGGACTTACTACTTTTTGGAACAAGAAGAAATTGACTTCCTTGAAAATATCGCTACAAAACGAAAAGTCCCAACAATCGGAAATTACGCTAATGTTGAAGTTGGAATTACCACAGGTGCAAATGACTATTTTACCGTTCCTTTGCTAGTTGTAGAAGCATACGACTTGAAAGAATATGCAATGCCAATGGTTGGTAGAAGCGTTCAGGTAAACAGCGTAATCTTTACGGAAAAAGATTGGAACCTAAACAGACAATCCAAAGCAAAAGCACATTTGTTGGTATTTCCAGCCAAAGAGAAAATCAACGGACACAAAGGTGCAAACTCTTACATTAGAATGGGCGAATCAATGGGCGTAAACAAAGGCTACAAAACAGGCATTCGTGATGATTGGTTTGTAATTCCTTCCATTAAGTTATCAGATGCTTTGTTTATCCGCAGAAATAATTTATATCCCCGTTTAATTCTGAATGAAGCAAACGCATACACAACGGACACAATGCACCGTGTTTTTATGAAAAAAGACACAAATAAAAACGCTTTCATTGCCAGTTTTTACAATTCGCTTTCATTGGCATTTTCTGAAATTGTTGGACGTAGTTATGGCGGTGGCGTATTAGAACTAATGCCTAGCGAAGCAGCAAAAATACTGCTCCCTTACCAAGTTGAAAATACTGATTTGCTGGACACCATTGACAAAATGATGCGAGAGAAAAAAAGTATTGACGAAATTTTGAAAATCAATAACAAGCAAATTCTACAAGACGGATATGGCTTTACAGATAAAGAAATAAAACTTGCTGATAACATTTGGAAAAAACTTTCGGCAAGAAGGTTAAATAGAAGTAAATAAAACTAAAAAATGAAAGACATAATTATTAGTGCTGGTCAAAATTTAAAAACCGTAAGAATTGACTACTCCTTTTAATTGATTGTACTTAAATGAAGACAGTTTCGGAGGCAGTTATTTCCAAAATGGAAAATACTTCAAGTTTTGCCTCTCCATTGGGAGTGGTATATAAAACAAAATTTCTGATCGGTTGCAATTTGTTATCAATAATGGGTTTTTAATTAATTATCGGGTTTAAAAGATGCGTCACTAACACAAAACCAATAAGACTGCGGTTTTACTGAGGCTCAAATGATGGGCATCTCTGTTGGCTTATATGTAAAAGTTAGAGCTTAATCTTTCAATTTTCCATTGACTGATTTAAAAAATTACTTGCACTTTGCGTGAATATTTTTTTTCGGGCGCAATCCCCTCTCAAAAAGTAATGGAGGGGTTGAGAACGAAAAAAATAACTGTCTCATTAAATCGGAACTTTTAACTGAAAGTGTCAGTGCATATACAGATTTTTACAGCTTACATTAGTTTAATATTTTAATGATTTCTACAAAATTGTCAAGGTTCCCAATTTTCACGATGTCACCTTTGATGTGTCCAGTTTCGAAAGCTTTTTCAGTAAGCTCAATTACCCAGGCATAATCTTCCTGAGTTTCTTTGCGGATGTTGATTGTTTTGTCCATTATTATTATTCCTGACGAATGAAGAAATGAAGAAAATAGAAAATTTTAAGTTCGTGGAACATTCATTGGGACTGATAAATGTCAAATCAAAACTTATTTTATTGTTTTGATTACAGATTATTTATTTGTAAACTCGCAATCCCGAAAATTAAACTAATCGATAGTCCTGCAATTCGGATCCGTTGTTGGTTTTTGTGTATCCCGGGTTTAAAAGCGAACAATCACTTATTTAGAATCATCTTATGGAAAATCCTGGAAAATTGAAAACCGTTAAATTTTACAGCGGTGAAGTGACTCCCCTTGAAATGCACAAAGTGCGTGTGGTTCAAAAACTGAACCTTTTACCCATCGAAGAACGTAAAAAGGCCATCTTTGGGGCCGGTTTCAATACGTTTCTTCTTATGAACAAAGACGTTTACCTCGACATGCTAACTGATTCGGGAACCAATGCAATGAGCGACAACCAAATTGCTGCAATGAGCCTTGCTGATGATTCGTATGCCGGATCGGCCAGTTACACCAAACTCGAAAAAGCGATTAATGAGGTTTTTAACCAAAAATACTTTCTTCCGGTTCATCAGGGTCGTGCTGCCGAACATATTATTGCCAAAACTTTTGCCCTTCCCGGAACTGTTGTCCCAATGAATTACCACTTCACAACTACCAAAGCTCACATCGAAATGATCGGCGGGGTAGTTGAAGAAATTTATACCGATGAGGCGTTAAAAACCAAAAGTGATTTTCCTTTCAAGGGGAACATGGATATTAATAAGCTGAACAAGGTGATTGAAAAGTGGGGCGCCAAAAATGTAGCTTATATCCGTTTCGAGGCCGGGACCAACCTTATTGGTGGTCAGCCCTTTTCGATGCAAAACTTACGTGAAGTTTCGGCAATTGCAAAAGCTCACAACATCATGTTGTTGATGGATACCAGTTTGATTAATGAGAACCTCTACTTTATCAAAATCCGTGAAGAGGGTTATCAGGATAAACCGATCAAAGATATTCTGCACGAAATGATGAGCTATACCGACTTTTCCTATTTTTCGGGACGCAAAGTTAGTTGCACCCGTGGTGGCGGTATTTGCACAAATAACCACGATATTTATATGAAAATGCGTGACTGGGTGCCACTCTATGAGGGATTTCTTACTTATGGGGGTATGAGCGTGCGCGAAATTGAAGCCATGGCAGTAGGACTATACGAGACTCTTGATTTCGATGCGATCAGCCACTCGCCTACGTTTATCAAATATCTGGTCGATGCTCTCGACAATAAAGGTATTCCTGTTATTACACCCGCCGGAGGCTTGGGCTGTCACCTCGATGCAGGTGGGTTTCTGTCACATATTCCTCAAACCCAATATCCGGCAGGAGCTCTTGCGGCTGCTATGTATATTGCTTCAGGGATTCGCGGCATGGAACGTGGAACTATTTCAAGTGTTCGCGATGAAAATGGCAACGATGTGCTTGCTGATGTTGAATTACTGCGTTTGGCTTTTCCACGGAGGGTTTTCACTTTATCACAAATTAAGTATGCAGAGGATCGTATTCAATGGCTTTTCGACAACCGCCACTTAATTGGAGGGCTCGAATGGGTTGAAGAACCTCCTGTGCTCCGTTTCTTTGTAGGTAAATTGCAACCAATTGGCGACTGGGTTGACAAGCTCGAGGCCAAGTTCCGTCAGGATTTTGGTGACAGCCTTTAATTAATTTTCACCACAGATTTCATTGATTTCTCTTTTATGTCTATTCGGATGCCACGACCCTCGGCATATTTTGTTGCTTTTTCCAGATCATTTTTAATCATGTTAGAAACATCGCTTTCCAGAATTGTGTCTGTCGCTTTTTGTCCAAATACAAAAGCTACCTTGAAGTAGTTATTCCCACAAACTCTTCTTTTAAAGAACTTATGGGTTTTATTTTTAAATTGTTTTGAGCCGTTTATAATTTACCCATGTCTTCCTTAAGTTCAATTACAGCCTCATCCATGGTCTTTAAAAATTCTTCAACATATACCTGATAGCTCTCTAAGTCTTCCAGTTCCTGGGTTTTCAACTGCAATTCTTTCAGGCGCAACCCAAGTTCATTCATGCCGAAAGTCATAACCGATGATTTTGCTTTATGGGCAATCTCACCCAGTTCCTTCCATTTTTTTTCAGCTAAATATTTATTCATTCCATCTCTGAATTCGGGCAACTGGTCAAAAAACATCTGAATAAATTCTTTTGTAACTTCAGGTTCGTCGCCTGTAATTTCTTTCAGGTAATCCAAATTTGAATATCGTGGATGAGCCATTGTAGTGTGTTTTTAAGGATGGTTTGTGTAAATGCGATATTACGGAAAATAATTATTCGAAACTATGGTTGCGTTCTGTTGCGATAAAAACTAATATCTTTGCCAAATGATAATTTTCATGCTTCAATTATCTGCAATCATCTATTTTTGTCCCATTCAAAAACTGAAAACAAATTTATGCAAATCACAGCCTTTAACCGGATACACAAACAAGCAGGTGCCAAAATGTTGGAGTTTGCCGGTTTTGAAATGCCAATCGAATATTCAGGAATTAAAGATGAACACATGACTGTTCGCGAAGCAGTTGGAGTATTTGATGTGTCGCACATGGGCGAGTTTTGGGTGAAAGGTCTTGCTGCCATGGAACTTGTTCAGCGTGTAACAACGAACGATGTTTCAAAACTGACCCTCGGACAGGCGCAGTATTCCTGTTTTCCGAACGGAAAAGGCGGAATTGTTGATGACCTGTTGGTTTATTACTATTCGCCTGAAAAATACCTGTTGGTGGTGAATGCTGCCAACATCGAAAAAGACTGGAACTGGGTTGTTTCTCAAAACACAAACGGCGCTATCCTCGAAAATGTGTCCGATTCCATTAGCCAGCTGGCTATTCAGGGGCCAAAAGCAACTGCAACCCTTCAAAAGCTGACCAATATTAATTTATGTGAAATTAAGTATTACACATTCGTTACCGGATCAATCGGTGGTGTTGACGATGTAATTATTTCGGCAACTGGTTATACAGGTTCCGGAGGGTTCGAATTGTATTTCAGGAATGGAGTTGCAGAACAACTCTGGAACAAGATTTTTGAAGCCGGAGCGGAATTCGGAATCAAGCCAATAGGACTTGCAGCCCGCGATACCTTGCGCCTCGAAATGGGTTTTTGCCTTTATGGAAACGACATTGACGACACTACATCTCCAATTGAAGCCGGTTTGAGCTGGATTACCAAATTCAACGGCCATCATTTTATCGACAAAGATTTTCTGCTGATGCAAAAGCAGGAAGGTGTAGGGCGCAAACTTAGAGGATTTGAAATGATCGACCGCGGAATCCCACGGCACGATTACGAATTGACCGATCAGGACGGAAATGTGATTGGCCGTGTCACTTCAGGGACCATGTCGCCGGTACTGAATAAAGGTATTGGAATGGGATATGTAAACAAAGCTTATTCAGCCATAGGCACCGAAGTATTTTTAAATGTACGCAACAAAATACTGAAGGCAAAAATTGTTAAAATGCCATTTATTAATCCGGTATAGATTACCTTTTCCTTAAATATCATTTTCTGTTTCGTCAAATCGGGCTCGGTTGGCTACTTTCCTTATCTTTGTGACTTTTACATGCAAATGGAAAAACCAAAAAATCGGCTGGAGGTTTGTTTGTCCCCCGCAATATACGACAAACATGCCGATGACAATAATTTAGTAGTGATTGTCGATATTTTACGGGCAACTTCATCAATATGCGCAGCTATTCATAACGGGGTAAAGTCAATTTTGCCGGTAGCATCAGTTGAAGAAGCGCGCGAAATGAAACGTCAAGGCTACATGGTTGCCTCTGAACGTGATGGTTACGTGCTCGATTTTGCCGATTTTGGCAATTCTCCTTTTAATTTTACTCCTGAAATCGTGAAAGATAAAGAAATAGTGTATTCCACCACCAACGGAACAAGGTGCATTCACATGGCCAGCCACTCAAAAGCCGTTTTGATCGGTTCGTTCCTGAATATTTCATCTTTGGCCGATTGGCTGATTGCACAGGATTCGCCTGTACTTATTTTTTGCGCTTCGTGGAAAGACCGCTTCAGTTTGGAAGACACGGTATTTGCAGGTGCACTTTCAGAAAGGCTCCTGAATTCAGGAAAATTTGAAAGCGTTTGTGATGCAGTTACTGCTTCGCTCGATTTATGGGGCATCGCGAAAAATGATTTGTACAGATACATTCAGAAAGCCGCTCAAAAAGGACGGCTGGCTTCCAAAGGAATGGACGATAGCATCGAATATTGCCTGACTGCCGATCAAACCCGCGTAATTCCTGTATTTCAGGATGATCGGCTGGTTGATATTTCAGAAAATATGAATATGAAATAGGATTAAAAATTTTTTTGATGATTTTTTCGAATTTTGATGATTAATTGAATGTTTTATAACTTGTGGCAGTAAAATCAAGTCTGATTTATCTCAGATATCCACTGGCAGATAATCGTTTATTTTGAACCATTATTTGCAATTAAACTGATTGTAAATAGTTATTAACCCATAAATCAATACCTTATGAAGAAGCATAATTTTTATGCGGGTCCCTCAATCTTACCCGAATTCACCAAAGAAAAAGTAGCTGAGGCTATTACGAATTTTGCCGGAACCGGACTTTCAGTAATGGAAGTTTCGCACCGCAGTAAAGAGTTTGTTGCAGTGATGGACGAAGCAGTCGCTTTAGTAAAAGAATTGTTGAAAGTACCAGAAGGATACTCTGTACTTTTCCTTCAGGGTGGCGCCAGTCTCCAATTTCTGATGGCTCCGTACAACTTGATGAACAAAAAAGCAGCTTACTCCAATACCGGGGCATGGGCAACCGCAGCAATTAAAGAAGCCAAATTTTTCGGTGAAGTGGTTGAAGTAGCTTCTTCGAAAGACGCCAATTTCAATTACATTCCCAGGGGTTATGAAATTCCGGATGACGTGGATTATTTCCACTTTACATCAAACAATACCATCTTCGGGACCGAAGTACTTCAAGATCCGGACGTAAAAGTGCCGGTGGTTTGCGACATGTCTTCTGATATTTTCAGTCGCCCGATCGATATTTCAAAATATGCGCTGATTTATGCCAGTGCCCAGAAAAACCTGGGCCCATCAGGTGCCACCCTGATAATTGTCCGCAACGATGTTTTAGGAAAAGTGGAACGTCCGATCCCAACCATGCTCGATTACAGGACACACATCAAAGGCGAATCGATGTTCAATACTCCGGCAACTGTGCCTGTATTTGGCTGCCTGCAAACCCTGCTCTGGCTGAAAGAACAAGGCGGCGTGGAAGAAATGGAAAAAGTGAACATGGCCAAAGCCAATTTACTATACAAAGAACTCGACCGAAATAAAATGTTCAAACCATCCGTTCCCAATCAGGACGACCGCTCCCGAATGAACGTAACTTTTGTAATGAACGAAGGGAACGAATCATTTGAGAAAGAATTTGATGGGTTCGCCGAATCAAAAGGCATGATCGGATTGAAAGGCCACCGTTCCGTTGGAGGTTTCAGGGCTTCTATTTACAATGCCATGCCGCTCGGGGGTGTTCAGGCACTGGTCGATGTGATGAAAGAATTTGAATCGCTTAAAGCTTAAATAAATCAGGACGAAAAGCAGAATGAGGGTTCTGCTTTTCTTTTTTAAGTTGGAAACTATATTTATGATGAAGGTACTAATCGCTACAGAAAAACCGTTTACTTCGGTTGCATTGAATCAGATTTCAGGGATCCTTGCCGATGCAGGTTATGAAGTTCAAAAGCTTGAAAAATATGCATCGAAGCCAGAATTGCTCAATGCAGTGAAAGATGTTCACGCCCTTATTGTTAGGAGTGATATTATTGACCGTGAATTGCTTGATG
Source organism: Prolixibacteraceae bacterium (assembly GCA_031421065.1). Classification (GTDB taxonomy): domain Bacteria; phylum Bacteroidota; class Bacteroidia; order Bacteroidales; family Prolixibacteraceae; genus Aquipluma. The sequence continues at coordinate 15,091 of JANONW010000409.1, read as the reverse complement.
CAGCAAAAGAATTGAGAATTGTTGTCAGGGCTGGTGCAGGTTTCGATAACCTGGATTTACCTGCCTGCACTGAAAAAGGGATTGTTGCCATGAATACGCCCGGACAAAACTCCAATGCCGTTGCCGAATTAACTATCGGGATGATGATTTTTATGGCCCGAAGTAATTTCAAGGGCGGGGCAGGCTCTGAATTAAAAGGAAAAACCATAGGCGTTTATGGTTGCGGCAACATTGGGAGAAGAGTTGCAAAAATTGCACAGGGTTTTGGCATGAAGGTAATTGCCCTCGATCCCTGTATCACTAAAGTAAGCATGGAACCTTATGAAGTGACCGTTGTTCAGGATGTTGATGAATTATTTAGCATGAGCGATTATTTATCTTTACATATTCCATCGAACGAAAAAACAAAGAATTCGGTGAACTTCGAACTGATGGACAGAATGCCTAAAGGAGCCACTCTGGTAAATACTGCACGAAAGGAAGTTATAGATGAAGATGGCTTGAGAAAAATGTTGGAAGAACGTTCTGATTTTAAATACATCAGCGATATCACACCTTCCTGCCATGAAGAATTGGCTGCAAAATATGAGCTTCGGTACTATTCCACTCCAAAAAAACAAGGGGCTGAAACGTCTGAAGCCAATGTAAATACCGGTGTTGCTGCTGCTGAACAAATTGTGTCCTTTTTCGAAAAGAACGATCAGACTTACCGTGTAAATAAATAGGATACAATAAGTTATGCCGCAGAAATTCAAAATCATATAAATGCAAATTTATGGCTATCGTAAAACCATTTAAAGGACTTCGTCCGCCACAAACAATTGCCAGCGACCTGGCCTGTTTGCCTTACGATGTAATGAACAGTACCGAAGCGGCCCAAATGGCTGAAGGCAAAGCATGTTCGTTGCTTCATATTACCCGTGCCGAAATTGATTGTCCTGCTGGAACGGATGTTCATTCAGAAACGGTTTACCTGAAATCGGTTGAGAATTTTCAAAATTTTCAGGAGCAAGACTGGTTGGTTCAGGACGAAGAGGCTAAATATTACATTTATGCGCAAACCATGAATGGCCGCACCCAATATGGGATTGTTGGTGCGGCTTCGTGCGAAGATTACAACCGGGGAATCATCAAAAAGCATGAACTCACTCGTCCTGACAAAGAAGAAGACCGCATGATCCTGACACGTTACCTGAATGCGAACATCGAACCTGTTTTCTTTTCGTATTGTGCTGTTCCTGAAATTGATGACATTGTTGCGTTGATTGTGAAAAATCAGGAAGCCGATTACGATTTTGTTGCCGAAGACGGTTTTGGCCACCATTTCTGGACAATCAATGATGCGGCTGTTAACAAAAAAATAGAAGAGTTATTCGCTACCAAAGTTCCTGCAACTTATGTCGCCGACGGACATCACCGTACTGCGGCTGCTGCGCGAATCGGTTTGGAAAAGCAGATCCAAAACCCAAATCACAACGGCAACGAAGAATATAATTTCTTCATGGCTGTACATTTTCCTGATAACCAGTTGCAAATCATCGACTATAACCGCGCTGTAAAAGATTTGAATGGTCTGACAGAAGCCGCATTACTGAAAAAACTGACAATTAATTTCGAAGTTGAACTAACTGGAGCTGAAATCTACAAACCAGTAAAACTGCACGAATTCAGCATGTACCTCTCCGGAAATTGGTACAAACTTACCGCCAAACCAGGAACATTCAACGACAACGATCCTATCGGTGTTTTGGATGTGACCATTTTGTCGAACCTTGTTTTGGATCAGATTCTGGGAATTGATGATCTGCGTACTTCTACACGCATCGATTTCATTGGCGGAATCAGAGGTTTGGGCGAACTGAAAAAACGGGTTGACAACGGCGACATGAAAGTTGCTTTTGCATTGTTCCCGGTTTCCATGCAACAGTTGATCAACATTGCCGATTCTGGAAACATAATGCCCCCAAAAACTACCTGGTTCGAACCAAAACTTCGCTCCGGATTGGTAATTCACAAACTTGATTAAGTTTTATCCTGATTTAAAATTGCGAAAATCCTGAAGAAAACCTTCGGGATTTTTTATTTGTCAAAAACCACACTGATTTCTGGTTGTTGTGTTCAATAAATAGGAGGAGGAATAATTATATTTGTCGGAAAATACAAATTAAAAATAGATACTATATCATGATAAAAAATCTTCAACGAGTTTTAGCGCTGACACTTCTGTTAGTAGTTTTTGGCATTCAGTTTTCTTTTGGGTGCACTAATTTTTTAGTAACCAAAGGCGCATCGGTCGATGGATCGACGATGATTACCTATTCAGCCGATTCGCATACATTGTATGGGGAATTGTATTTTCAGCCTGCAAAGGATTATCCGGCAGGTGCCATGCGCGATATTTATGAGTGGGATACAGGTAAATTCTTGGGCAGAATACCTCAGGTTGCCCACACTTTTAGTGTTGTTGGCAATATGAACGAGTTTCAGGTTGCCATTGGGGAAACTACCTACGGCGGTCGCGAAGAATTGGCCAAGCAATCGGGTGCAATTATGGATTACGGCAGTTTGATGTATGTTGCATTGCAACGCGCCAAAACAGCCCGCGAAGCCATCGAGGTTATTGCTGATTTAATGGATAAATATGGTTACGCAAGCTCGGGCGAGTCATTTTCAATTTCTGATCCAAACGAAGTTTGGATCATGGAAATGATTGGCAAAGGAAACGGGGAGAAAGGTGCGGTTTGGGTAGCGCAGCGTGTTCCTGACGGGTATATTAGCGGTCATGCGAATCAGGCCCGTATCACTACTTTTCCGATGAACGACCCAGTAAATTGTATGTTCTCGAAAAATGTGATTTCGTTTGCACGTGAAAAAGGTTGGTTCGATGGGCTGAACAAGGATTTCAGTTTTTCCGATGTTTATGCCCCGGTCGATTTCAGTGGTGCCCGTTTTAGCGATGCCCGTGTATTTGCCGGTTTTAATAAAGTTAATTCAGGCATGGAACAATACGAAGAATATGCACTCGGACAGGTGAAACATGGAGGGGAAAATAATTTTCCGACCAACCGTATGCCATTGTGGATCAAGCCTGATAAAAAATTGAGCGTTCAGGATGTAATGGGAATGATGCGCGATCATTATGTAGGAACAGCGCTTGATATGACCAAAGATGCCGGTGCCGGTCCTTTCAAATTGCCCTACCGCTGGCGTCCTTTAACTTTTAAAGTTGATTCGGCTGACTATGTCAACGAACGGGCCATTTCGACCCAGCAGACCGGCTTCTCATTTGTGTCACAATCACGTTCATGGTTGCCAAATCCAATTGGCGGAATTCTTTGGTTTGGTGTTGACGATGCTTACAGCACCTGCTATGCTCCTATGTATTGCGGAATAACTGAAATTCCGGAGTGCTTCAAGGTTGGGAACGGCGATTTGCTTACCTTTTCAGAAACATCAGCATTCTGGACATTTAATGTAGTTTCGAACTTTGCCTACCTTCGTTACGATGCAATGATTCCTGATGTGCTGAAAGTTCAAAAAAATCTGGAAGATAAATTTGTGGCATATACTCCAAGTGTTGACATGGCTGCTCAAAATCTCTGGAATTCAGGGAAGAAAAAAGAGTTACTTCAGTTTTTAACTGATTATTCGGTCAATCAGGCGAATGGAATGACTTATGAATGGAAAAAATTATCGCAATACCTCATTGTTAAATTTATTGATGGAAACATCAAGAAGGAAAAAGACGGGGTGTTTGAGCGTTCAGAAACTGGAATGCCTGTTGGGCCAGGTCAGCCCGGTTATCCTGAATGGTGGAAGAAAGTAATTGTTGACAGTACCGGCGATCATTTGAAAATGATCGGAGTGCCAAGTCATTGATTTTTTTGGTTCACCATATAATTTGTTGGGAATGCAAGTTGCGGAACGAATAATTTTATTATTTTTGCGCCACATTTCCGCAATCTCTTACTCATTGATTTGAAGTAATATTGCCACTAAAACTTAAAACAATGGATTTAATTAAAGTAGCACAAAACGCGTTCGCTGTTGATACAAAAGAACATGCGTCATTTAAGGCAGGTGATACAATTACCGTTCATTACAAGATTCGTGAAGGTAGCAAAGAACGTATCCAGAACTACCGTGGTGTAGTTATTCAGGTAAAAGGTGAAGGTGTCACCAAAACTTTTACCGTTCGCAAAATGTCTGGAAGTATTGGTGTTGAAAGGATTTTCCCGCTCTATTCGCCATTTATCGACCTCATTGAAGTGAACAAAAAAGGTAGTGTCCGTAGGGCAAAATTGTATTATTTACGTTCTCTTACCGGCAAAAAAGCCCGTATCAAAGAAAAACGTGTATAAGAAAAATATTTTCTTTTTGCGAAGAGGTTGGATCGAAAGTTCCAGCCTCTTTTTTTGCTCCTACTAAACGGAATAGGCAAAAATTATAGAAGCCATGATTTACTAAAATATGATTAAATTTGATGGTAACATCGCATGGCATTTATCAATCAATCCATTATAAATGGGATTGCCAAACATCATACTTTAATAAGGAAAAGCTTATGAATAACGATAACGATTTTGGAATTATTGACCTAAAGCGCAATCCGTTTGTTCCCAAGAGAAGACATCCTGAAGTGAAAGGATGGATTGAAGATAGGCGTCCACTCACTGAACATCGAAAGGATCAATTGGTAAAGTTGTGGAATCTAAACATTGAAAGCATTAAAAGTTATACAGAATTTGATGCTACATATGTTGCATTCACAGCAATCCGATGGGGTTTTGCCGAAACGAGTGATGAAAAAAAACTAACCGCAACCAATATATGGTGTGATAAAGATATCTATGACGATCGCGGTATTCTGAAGAGCATCGAACCTGAAGCAATATCAAATCCAGTTAATAATGGAAAACCTAAAGCTCCTTCAAAAGAACCTATTACTCTCCCAAACCCGATGCAGCGAGATGATTTGATACGCGAGTTACGCATGTTTCAAGTAGAACCAATTATTAAAAAATATCTGGCTAAAAATCATCTGCCAGGAAAAACCGCAAGGGAGGTTCTTGCTTTTTCTTTTGATCGTACTATAAAACGGAGATTTCAGAACGAAGATCCAACGGAACGATATAAAAAATGGCGTTGGTATAGGAACCCGAATGAATTATGGGAAAAACTTGACATTTTACGAAGTCAGGAAGATTTTGATCAATTTTTGATCAGTTTAGGTAATTCATTAGTTACTGACTGGGGTAAATTAAATAACCATGGTGAACCAAGCAGGATGAATATTGGCATCGCCCTGAAGATCAATAACCTAATACTAAAACATTTGATATTTTCAAAGTGTTCTAACTGTTCTAATCTCAAAGAATGGTTGCATGTGCCTTGGGATAAATTTACTTTAAATCCATTACGTATAATTTATCAAGGTTATCCGGCCATTCCGAAGAATCCAAGCCAAGGATTCGTCAAGAATATCGATACATACCAAAAGTTACATACATTAATTTCCAACATCACTCAAGAGGCAGGCGTAGACAGGATAATATTCGAGTTTTGGGCATGGGATTTTGCACATATTATCAATTCCAAACATTGAAGTCATGAGTTTTCAAAATGGTGAAATTCCTTGAAAACGCCATGCATATTTACGAAATCAATCTATTTTGATGATGGTCGGAATTGTCATCAATCATAATCTGACATGTTTCCCCTGCTTCCCCTTAAAATGTTCAATTAATCCGAAATCTCAGCCACTGTCTTTTTGATCGACGTTCATGAAATCCTGTTTGTTGTTTTTTCTGCGACTGAACACTGATCACTGCCAACCCCGCTACAGTTTGCCCTTCAACGCCTTACCGGTGTATGATTCCTGAATTTTTACCAGATCTTCGGGTTTACCTTCAAAAAGAACCCTTCCACCATCTTTCCCTCCTTCGGGCCCTAAATCGATCACCCAATCGGCACATTTTATTACGTCAAGATTGTGCTCAATAATGATAATGCTGTGCCCTCTGGAGATTAGTGCATTGAAAGAGTCGAGCAGCTTGCGGATATCGTGAAAATGCAGGCCGGTGGTTGGTTCATCGAAAATAAACAGGGAAGGGCTTCCTTTCTCTTTGGCCAGAAAAGAAGCAAGTTTTATGCGCTGGCTTTCACCACCCGACAATGTACTCGATGATTGTCCGAGTTTTACATAGCCCAAACCTACATCCTGAAGTGGTTTCAACAGCCTTGCAATTTTTTTTGCGGAGGTTGATTTTTGACTTCCAAAGAAATCAATCGCCTCGTTGACAGTTAAATCCAGTATATCGAAAATATTTTTCCCTTCAAAGGTAATTTCAAGAATTTCATCCCTGAACCTTTTCCCTTTGCAGCTTTCACAAACGAGGTGAACATCGGCCATGAACTGCATTTCAACTGTAATTTCGCCTTCTCCCTGACATTCTTCGCACCTTCCGCCTTCAATGTTGAACGAGAAGTGAGAAGGTTTGAATCCACTGTATTTTGAGCTTTGCAGTTCTGAATATAATTTGCGGATTTCATCGTAAACTTTCAGGTACGTGACTGGGTTCGACCGGGATGATTTGCCGATCGGGTTTTGGTCAACAAATTCGACAGATGTAATCAGATTGATGTCGCCCCTGATTTGGTCATGCTGTCCGGTTTTCTCGCTGAACCCACCAAACATCTTCGCAAGTGCCGGGTACAAAACTTTAGAGACAAGCGACGATTTTCCTGAACCGCTCACTCCGGTGACCACACAAATGGTATTGAGCGGAAATTTTACGGTTACATTTTTTAGGTTATTTTCGCGGGCACCGGTTATTTCAATGTAATTGTTCCATTTTCTGCGGGTCAGCGGTATTTCTATTTTTTCTCTTCCTGTCAGGTATTTGGCCGTCATGCTTTTCGAGGAGTTTTCGAGTTCTTCATGGGTTCCCTGAAAAACAACCTCACCGCCCAACCGACCTGCCAGCGGACCGATATCAATGATTTCATCTGCTGCCTTGATAATTTCTTCATCGTGTTCAACAACTATAACTGTATTGCCGAGTTTTTGTAATTTACGCAGAACCCGGATAAGCCTAGCTGTATCTCTTGAGTGCAGCCCGATGCTGGGCTCATCTAAAATATACATGGAACCGACAAGACTGCTACCGAGCGAAGTTGCCAGATTGATCCGCTGCGATTCGCCTCCGGATAACGATGATGAAAGTCGGTTTAAAGACAGATAACCAAGACCGACATCATTCAGAAAATCAAGACGGTTGTTTATTTCGGTCAGGATGCGTTCTGCAACCTTTGTGTCGTATTTCGTAAGTTTCAGCTTGGCAAAGAAAACCGTCAGTTCATTGATCGGAAGCAAGACCAGGTCCTGTATGGAAATTCCACCTACTTTAACATATCCGGCTTCTTTTTTAAGGCGTGTGCCAAGGCAATCCGGGCAATTGGTTTTTCCCCTATATCTCGAAAGCATAACCCTGTATTGGATTTTATAGGTATTTTCTTCAAGTATTTTGAAGAATCGGTTTAACCCCTGAAAGCTCTTATTCCCATTCCATAACAGAGTTCGCTGTTCATCACTTAAATCGTAAAAGGGTTTGTGGATCGGAAAGTTGAATTTCTCGGCGGTGTTGATTAGCTCGTCTTTCCATTCTTTCATTTTGTCGCCTTTCCAACAGGCGATTGCTTCCTGATAAACGGACAATGATTTGTTCGGAATTACCAGATCTTCATCAATTCCGATTACCTTTCCATATCCTTCGCAGGCCTTGCAGGCTCCCAAAGGATTATTAAAACTGAACATGTTTACCGATGGTTCTTCGAATTCGATTCCGTCGGCCTCAAAAAGGTTCGAGAAATGCTCTTCTTTTACCTCTGTTTCGGCATAAATTTTAACCACACATTCGCCATGCCCTTCAAAAAATGCCGTTTGTACCGAATCAGCAATACGGCTCAGATTGTCTTCCTCATTTGATACGGTTGCCCTGTCGATTACAATATTACAGGTTGAATCACTGCATTGAACTTCTTTGTTTTCTTTCAGAAGTTCATCAATTTTCAGTATTTCATTGTCGATTTCCAATCGCGAAAATCCTTGCTGAAGTAATAATTCTGCTTCCTGAAGCATCGTACGCCCGTTCTTTATTTTCAAAGGCGAACCGATCATGAAGCGTGTATTTTCAGGAAAAGATTGTATGAAATTGGTGACATCGCTAACATGGTGCTGTTTGACTTCTTTCCCTGAAATGGGGGAGATAGTTTGCCCGATCCGGGCAAATAAAAGCTTCAGATAATCGTAAATTTCTGTTGAAGTGCCAACTGTTGAGCGTGGATTCCTCGTATTCACCTTTTGTTCGATGGCGATTGCCGGAGGAATACCTTTGATATAATCAACTTCAGGTTTGTTGATCCGGCCCAGAAACTGCCGTGCGTATGACGATAAACTTTCCACATACCGGCGCTGGCCTTCAGCATAAAGTGTATCGAAGGCGAGCGATGATTTTCCTGAACCTGATAACCCGCTGATTACAATTAATTTATTTCGGTGGATTTTAAGATCGATGTTTTTAAGATTGTGTACTCGTGCACCCTTTATCTGGATGTATGGTATGTTATTTGAGGTTAAACTCATTCGTTATGTTGTAATATTTGCAAAAAATTTGTTTTTCTGAAATAAATGATTCATTTTTACAGGCACAAAATTAGCAAATTGTTTAACTCTAATTCAAAAAAGGCGGCCTATCGACAGAACTATACTCTTTAATTACTGAAACAAACAGTCACATAATAATTTAGAGTAATGTTCAGAACAGAAAATCTGAGCGATAATTCGCTCGTAAAACAATTCGTTGATGGTGATCAGGCTGCAATTGAACTTCTTATTAACCGCCATAAAAAGAGAGTTTTTACCTACATCGTACTAATTGTAAAGAACCATCATCTTGCCGAAGATATTTTTCAGGATACTTTTATTAAAGTAATCCGATCGTTGAAAACCGGAAAATATACCGAGAATGGTAAATTTATTTCCTGGGTGCTTCGTATTTCCCATAATTTGATAATCGATCATTTCAGAAAGGCGAAATTACTTTGTACTACTTCAAACGATGATTCCAGTATTGATCTTTTCAATTCGCCAAAGTATTCAGAAGAGAATATTGAAGACAAGCTGGTTTATGAACAAATTACCAATGATGTGCGCCTCCTGATCGAGGAATTGCCTGACTATCAGCGACAGGTGATCATGATGCGTCATTTTCAGGGACTTAGTTTCAAGGAAATCGCCGATTTGACAGATGTAAGTATTAACACGGCTTTGGGACGTATGCGATATGCTCTGATCAATCTCCGGAAAATGATTGAAAAGAAAAATTTGTGCCTGACAAAAAATTAATCGTCTGGTTACAATATAATTAATTTGTTGGCGTTATTTCTCCATAACCAATAATTCGGAAATAATGCCTATGAGTAAATTCTCTACCTTAAATTATTTGATCAGTTCATATCACGCTGGAAATAAAGAAATTGAACTATTTCAATTTTCTGATTGTAATTCTGAAGATTACAACCTGTATGTGGATCAGATTGAATTTGAACCTTCTGCAAGTAGTATTGATGCGATTTTAAATTTTGCATCACAGTATGAAGTTCTTCAATCGTGCAAAACCGGTAATATTGAATTGAATTTGAATTGAGCCTGAAAAAATATTTTAAAGCATCTTGAAAAAGGTGCTTTTTTTATCTATATTTATGATATCAAATCAATATCAAATAAATCTAAATGTAATATTATGGAAAAGTCATTTACTACTGGTGCTGTTTGGCACTTATAAAGGGACTATTAAAGACAATGGTTTCTTTTGGGTCAACCCTTTCTTCGCAAAAAAGAAATTTTCACTTCGGGCACGAAACTTTAACAGTGAGCCCATAAAAGTGAACGATAAGCTGGGTACCCCGATCATGATCGGCCTTGTACTTGTATGGAAAGTGGAAGAAACCTACCGGGCAGCTTTTGGTGTTGACGAATACGAGCATTTTGTAGTTGTGCAGAGTGAAGCTGCATTGCGGAAGTTGGCCGGTTTGTACCCGTATGACAATATTGAAGACGATCATGCTAAAATTACCTTGCGCGATGGAGGTGAAGAAGTAAATCAGATGCTCGAAGGAGAAATTCGGGAAAGATTGGATATCGCCGGAATACATGTGATTGAAGCCCGCATCAATTACATTGCTTATGCGCAGGAAATTGCCCAGGCCATGTTGAAACGTCAACAGGCCACTGCTATTGTTGCTGCACGGTTTAAAATTGTGGAAGGTGCAGTCAGTATGGTCGAGATGGCATTGGACGAGTTGAGCAAACGTGAGATTGTAACCCTTGATGAAGACAAGAAAGCAACCATGGTGAGCAACCTTTTGGTCGTTTTGTGTGGCGACAAGGAAGCAACTCCGGTAGTGAATACTGGTACACTTTATCAGTAAAATGAATAAGATTCTGTTTAAAGAAACTCAGCAATTCAGGCAATGGTGGTGGATTGTCCTGATATTGGGCTCAACTGTTCCAGTGATGGTTTTCAGTATTTATGCGCTCTATCAGCAAACCGTCAGGGGCATTCAGGTTGGCGACAGCCCGGCACCCAATGGAGTGCTGATTGTTATTCTCTTTTTTCTGGGTATTATGCTTTGGTTCTTTTTTTCGATGAAACTTGAAGTCTGGATTGATCAGGTAGGAATACATTACAGGTTTCCCCCTGTAATTTTTAAAGATCAATTCATTTCGAAAGAAGAAATTCAGCGATTTGAAATCCGGAAGTATAGTCCAATCGTAGATTATGGTGGCTGGGGCATCCGCAGAGGTTTTGGACACAAGTGGGGCAGAGCATACAATGTGAGTGGAAACATTGGATTACAGCTTTATTTGAAAAGTGGTAAGAAAGTATTGTTCGGTACACAGCGCTCCCAGGCAATCATGTATGCCATGGACGAGATGATGAAACTTTCATAAGAGAGATGTGGGGGATATAATATGGCAAAAAAAAAATCATTTGTGTTGCGCATTGATCCTGATGTGTACGATGCCCTTGAAAAATGGGCGGCACAGGAATTTCGCAGTGCAAACGGACAAATTGAATGGATAATCGCCAAGGCGCTTCGGGATGCCAGGCGAACTATTGATAAAACTATTCAGGAGGCGCAAAATGAAAATATTTGATTTTCTGTTAGTTATAAGTTTAAAGGTGCTGGTAATGTCTATTATAAATACACATAGTACACAAATGTCTTTCTAAAGTTGTTACTAAAGGGGCAAAAAGGAGAAAGCAATGAGAGTATTTGTACCACCGATAAAATCGCAAGGAATAAAAACGAAACTGGTTGAATGGATTTCTTCTAATGTTGAAGGTATTCAATTTGACAGGTGGGTGGAACCTTTTATGGGAACCGGTGTTGTTGCGTTTAATATGCGTCCCCCAAAAGCACTTTTATGCGATAGCAACCCACACTTAATTTCTTTTTATAAAGCTATACAGTCCAAAGAAATAACATCTGGGTTAGTGAAAAAATATCTAACAGAAGAAGGAGAAAAACTTTTAAAGTCTAATGGCCAATATTACTATGATGTAAGAAAAAGGTTTAATCCTAATGGGCATCCGCTTGATTTTTTGTTTTTGAGCCGTGCTTGTTTTAATGGTATGATGAGATTTAATAGGAAGGGTGGATTTAATGTTCCTTTTTGTAAAAAACCAAATCGTTTTGCACAATCTTTAATAACCAAAATCACGAATCAGGTTGAAAACATTTCTCAACTAATTGATCTTGGAGATTATGAGTTTAAAAATCAAGATTTTAAAGAAACGTTGAGAGAAATACGTTCTGGTGATTTAGTCTATTCAGATCCACCATATATTGGAAGGCATGTTGATTATTTTGATTCTTGGTCAGAGGAGGAAGAATTAATGTTAAATAAAGGGTTAAATGATTCGAATGCCAGGTTCATTCTTTCAACTTGGTTAAGTAATAAATATAGAACAAATGAATATGTATTTTCTATATGGAAAGATTGTTCTATATCAACAAAGGAGCATTTTTATCATGTTGGTGGCAAAGAATCTAATAGGAATGCGGTTTACGAGGCATTGTTATCCAATGTTAAGTTTGAAAATAGCATTTCTAATTCTGATATGAAATCGAGGATTAATTTGAAAGTGTCTCAACTTACTACAAACGGGAAAGAATATAAAATCCCTACTCAATTGACTCTGGCAATGGAAGAAGAACAAAAGACTCTAATACAATCTCTTTAAATTTACTTTAAATAGCTTGAATATGCTTTCAATCTAATGGTAAAACCCATGGTTTTATTTTATTTTTGCACCGGTTTTAAAAAGTTAATCCTAACAAAAAATAAGAACTATGACCATTAGCGCATTACAATCAGAAAGGGCCAAATATCAGCCAAAACTTCCAAATTCATTAAAGTCTTCAGTAAAACTGGTTGAGGGTGAAAAAACCCAATCGGCAGCCGATCAGAATGATATTGAGAAGCTTTTCCCAAATACTTACGGAATGCCCCTCATTACTTTTGAGGAAACCAGCGGGAAAATGCAATATCCGGCAGTGAATGTTGGCGTGATCCTTTCAGGAGGTCAGGCTCCGGGCGGTCACAATGTTATTTCAGGCATTTTCGATGGTATTAAAAATATCAATCCTGACAGTAGATTATATGGTTTCCTTGGCGGCCCCGGCGGTCTGGTCGATCACCAGTACATTGAGCTGACATCAACAATTATTGATGAATTCCGTAATACCGGTGGTTTCGATATTATTGGTTCTGGACGTACCAAACTTGAGGATGCTGCACAGTTTGACAAAGGCGCTGAAATCATTAAACAATTGAATATAAAAGCTTTGATTGTCATTGGTGGTGACGATAGCAATACAAACGCCTGTGTGCTGGCCGAATATTATGCCACAAATAATACTGGAATTCAGGTAATTGGCTGCCCAAAAACAATTGATGGCGACCTGAAAAACGACATGATCGAAACTTCATTTGGTTTTGATACCGCCACCAAAGTTTATTCTGAATTGATCGGTAACGTTGAACGTGATGCTACCTCTGCAAAAAAATACTGGCACTTTATTAAACTGATGGGGCGTTCTGCTTCTCATATCGGCCTGGAATGTGCATTACAAACACAACCAAATATCACATTGATCTCGGAAGAAGTGGCTGAAAAGAAACAAACATTGGGCGAAATCGTTGATTATATGGCAAATATTATTGCAAGGCGCGGTGCAAACGGCGAAAACTTTGGGGTAGCTTTAATTCCTGAAGGCCTGGTTGAATTTATTCCGGAAATGAAAGCCTTGATTTCGGAATTGAACGACCTGCTGGCTGAAGGTTCTAAAACTGAAAAGAAATTCAAATCGTTCAGCAGTAAAACTGATGGCCGCGCATTTGTGGCAGGAATTTTATCTCCTGTGACTGCTAAATTATATATTTCATTGCCCAATAGTATTGCCGATCAGTTAACACTGGACCGCGACCCACATGGAAACGTACAGGTATCGCTGATTGAAACTGAAAAACTTTTGGGCGAGATGGTGAAAAGCCAATTGAAGGAAATGAAAAAAACCGGTAAGTTCACTGGTAAATTTGGTACACAGTATCACTTCTTTGGTTACGAAGGCCGTTGTGCCGCTCCTTCAAACTTTGATGCTGATTATTGCTATTCACTGGGTTACAATGCTTCATTTCTGATTGCTGAAGGAAAAACCGGGTATATGTCATCGGTTCGCAACCTGATTGCCCCTGCTGCTGAATGGATTGCCGGTGGGGTTCCTATTACAATGATGATGAACATGGAACAGCGACATGGACATAAAAAACCTGTTATCCAAAAAGCATTGGTGGAACTTGACAGTGCGCCTTTTAAATATCTGACAGCCAATCGTGAAAAATGGGCCAGCGAAACTTCATTCGTTTATCCCGGACCAATTCAGTACTGGGGCCCAGCTGAAGTTTGCGATCAGCCAACCAAAACGATCCTACTTGAAAGGGCAAAATAATTTTGACCATTTTTTTTTGAATAATAAAAAACCCCGGGATTTATTCTGGGGTTTTTACTTTTTTTAGTGGGAGTGCGACTTGGAGGCGCATCCCCACTTCCATATCGAGATTTACTTCTTCACCAAAAGATACTTCTCAATATTATCGATGAACATCTTTTTAGTGTCTTCCTTCGATCTGCCAATGCCTGACATCATGACTGGTTTTCCATTTGCAGGAATGTATAAGAATGCAGGGATACCAGTGATGCCAAAAACCTGTGCAAGTTCACGTTCCTTTTCGGTATCTATTTTATAGATTTGAACTTTACCGGCATATTCAGCACCAATTTCTTCGAGTATTGGAGCTGCAATTTTACACGGGCCACACCAATCAGCATAAAAATCAATGATTGCCGGTTTGTTGCCAAGGTATTTCCAGTCGTTTGGCGATTTGGTGTAATCCCATACTTTTGCAATGAACTGGGCCTTGTTGAGAAGTTCAGAACTTTTAGTTGCAGAAGCCTGGGCTCCGGTTTTGCTTATTGTAGCTTCATTTGCATTGTTCTGTTTTGCCTCTGTTTTTTGATTTCCGCAGGCAGAAATAAGAATGGCAGCGAAGGCCAGTGTTAAAAATAACCGTTTCATAATTGATGGATTTATAATTATTTGCAATTTAATTTACTGATCTTTTTAAATTGTTTTTTATTCAATGCCAATACATACATTTAAAAATGTAAATATATACATACGATGTGTCAATTGCTATGCCAAATCTATTTATTTTTTATTCAGGCACCACCTGAATAAAAAAAATGCTTTGGCAACGCAACCATTTTTCAACTTACTGTATCTTTTAAGAAAACAATTAACAATCAGAATTTATTAATTATTTCTTAGTACATGACAAAAATATAAATATCTGATTATAAGCAAAATAAGTTCTTTTAAATTTGGATAATACCCTGAATATCATTATCTTACAAGAAATTACAACATATCTAAGTAAGAAATATGACATCCAAGGTAGACA
>JANONW010000408.1:0-30826 GCA_031421065.1 Prolixibacteraceae bacterium | reverse complement strand
TACCAGCCATCAGCAAAATTGTAGAAATACCGGCTTCGGCCTTTCTTGGATTATCACCAATCAATTCTGCGTCGCCTTCAACCGTAAAACTAATTGCCCGGTTATCCATAGGAATTATTGTTCCTTCGGCATCGGTAACCGTCGGAAACCGAAACCAACCCGCGGTCGAAGGCACGGTGTAGGGTGGGAGAGAGGGCTATTCAAAAGAGAAGTTTGCTAACATCTTTAATCCAGAACTATTTTTTAATCTGAAATACAGATCATTTTCGATTTCCATGTTTTCATTAACATAGCTCCTTTTTTCACTTTTATGATAGAAGAGCACTGTTATGAATTCCTCCATAACTGACCCAGTTTTTATAATTCCTGTTTCTTCATCCTTTTCATCGAAATTTAATGATGAGTAGGTATTTATATGTATCATCCCATCATTAATAAAAACTTCAATATTTACATCAACATTCATATAGGATAGTTCTAAAATCAACTTACCCTTTAAAGGAATTCGGTAATATCCATAAAGACGTTTAATCTTTAGTTGATCTGGTATTTGATAAAGCTTTAAATCCCATTCTCCGGCATAATTTAGATTTTTAATTATATTTGGAAGTCGAGTCTTAACATCTTCAAAATTTTCAAATTCTCTAAGGCCAACATCTACGAAACCATCAATGTTGTTGCCGATTAGTACAAATTTTGAAAATAGATTAATAGTCTTGCTTGTAACGCTTTTGGTTGAATATAAATTTATCATGGTTTTTGAATTTAAATTGTTCTATGTTACAAATGTAACATAGACATTCCAAATATGCAAATAGAAACTGAAAAATTATTAACCGTAACCAATTTTGCAAAGCAAAAGGGACTAACACGGCAACACATTTATCGTCTTATTGTCGCAGGTTCTCTTACATCTGTTGTTATTGATGGGATTGTTTTCGTTTTGACTAATGATAAAGCAGAGAATCTGCAACGGCAAAGAAAAGTGAAGGTGAAAAAATCTTAGATTATACCACCAATTAAATCAATGTGTTCATTTTTAAATGTTTATACCATTTAAAGGCCGAAAAGCTGCCATTCTGTGAATACTTCGACCTATTGTTGAAAAATAAATGATAGGTTTTATGTTCTTATCAATAATCTGGGTACTTCTCTATAAAGCTTTTATATCTTTACTAAAAATTATTTTTACTGAGAATCTAATTCTGCTTCGATTTCTATCAAATGATTGAATTGTAAAATTACAACTATGAGGAATGAAGTCTTTTCAAACATTAGCAAAATTATAGAAAGAGATAGTAAGACAACAACTTACAAATTCGCTCTCCTGCGTGGTGTTATAGATATTATTCAAGATAATTCTCCTTTCATCATTTATTCAAATGGCAGAGTTAATTTTCCACTTGGGTTATTGGTTGAAAAATGGATGTTGTATTACTATCCAATCTTCGAATCGTCAGAATACATTCCTCAAATCAACGGTGAGGCAAATCTTGCGTTTGTAATTCAATTTAAAAAAATCATTTCAGAATATAATAGCATTGGTGGTTTCTCTGCTTTTTACAATGACCTGAAGAACAAAGGGATTCCGAAAAATCTGCATTCAGATTTTGTTTCTTTGGCAAGAAAAATTAAAGATACTATTACCAGAATGCCGATGAAATATATTGGGCGTTCGATTAGCAACGACTACTATTCAATTTTTCAATATAAATCCGGTACAAAAAGTAAAATTTCAAATAGTATTGATGCTGAGTTTTTGATAAATAATTTTGGAACATTTTCAATTCCGAATGATTACTACGAAGCATTTCAAGTATTGGGAAGTTTTATTAGCGGACAAGATTCCATACTTTTTAAGTGGGCTGAATTTTCTGTCAGTGCATCCCGTAAAAATCTATCCATTGAAAAAGTTGTCAGTGAAGTGTTGAAAAGTCCAATAACTGAAAGAGATGTTGCAGAATCGAAACAGATTTTCAAATCCATTTTAAAGAAAGAAGGAAAAGTTTATTGTGTTTGGACCGGGAAACCCATTACAAGCTACGATGTTGACCACTTGATTCCGTTTTCAATTTGGAAAAATAACGATCTGTGGAACCTACTTCCATCAGAAGCAAAAACGAATAACCAGAAACGTGATAAGATACCTGCCATTGAGTTGATTGAGAAAAGAAAGGGTTTGATCTTTCACTATTGGGAATTGCTAAATGAGAACCAACCGCAGAGATTTCAGAAGGAAATTCAAATTACCCTATTGGGTAACAATCCATTTTCTGCATGGAAAGAAACCGCATTTGAACATCTGCAAAGTAGTTGCAATTACTTAATATCTAATCGAGGATATGCAGAATGGAAAATATGACATCAAATTTATTCAGCCATCTTACCGCAAAGGAAAGAGATACCATTTCTTTCCCAGCAAAGCTTTTGCAAAATAAAAAACTATTGAATGGCAATGTTCTTGATTTCGGCTGTGGATTTGGGAAAGATGTGGAGTTACTAAAAGAAAAAGGGGTCAACATTATTGGTTATGACAAACATTATTTTCCAGAATACCCAACAGAGAAATTTGATACCATCATGTGCTTTTATGTCTTAAACGTATTATTGCCGGAGGAACAAGCCAGTGTTCTTATGGAAGTTTCTCAATTATTAAAACCCAGCGGCAAAGCATTTTTCGCTGTACGAAGAGATATAAAATACGAAGGTTTCAGGACGCACAAAGTCCATCAGAAGCCAACTTTCCAATGCAATGTGAAGCTGGGGTACAAATCAATCTTCAGAAATGAAAATTGTGAAGTGTATGAATACAAACACTATAACCAGATCAGCAGGAAGATAAATATTGAATGTCCATTTTGTAATCCCGATTCACAAAGAGAATTGATTTTAGAATCTGCTACTGTTTACGCAATGTTTGATAGGTTTCCTGTGAGCAACGGGCATATTTTAATCATTCCTAAAAAACATTGCGCTGATTATTTTCAACTCACCTTCAAAGAACAATCCGCTTGTTGGTTTATGTTGAATAAAGCAAAAGCGATTTTGAAAAGGACATTGAATCCTGACGGATTCAATGTTGGAATAAATATCAATGAATCAGCAGGTCAAACTGTTCCTCATGTTCATATTCATTTAATCCCTCGTTATTCCGGCGATGTAAAAGAACCTCAAGGTGGAATAAGAGGAGTTATTCCGGAAAAGAAAAATTATTTTTGATTCAACCTTCTAAAAACATAAAATTATGAAAGATTTATTTGGAAATCAAAAACCGATTGAAATTGAAACTGATGAATGGTGGTTTAATGGTAGAATCATTCATAAACAAAATGATTTTAGAATACCTAAATGCGTGTTTTTAATCCTTCCTTCAACCAATTTCAGGCATTTTGTTTTCAGTGGTCACAACGAGGGAATATATGCATAAATAAACCAGGTTAAACTTCCAAAATCCCTACCACCACCCGCCCTGCTGAGTTTCTCACCGTCCTGCAGGAGATTTCGCCGCCCTGCAAGATAAAATGGCCGTCCTGCTAAAGATTTCATCGTCCTGCAACGTTTCTGGCCGCCCTGCATATTTTCTGAGCGTCCTGCAATAAATGGCGCTATTCAGCCGTCCTGTTCAGCGTTTTCCATAAAAAAAACACCCGGTAACCAATTCGGTGGCTCCGGGTGCTTAGTAAAATCATTACATTCTGTTTTTTATTTGGAAATGACTGGTTCTTTGGCAGCTTCGCTGTGCAATTTCTTCCAGTACTCGCTGATATACCCTTTCTTGCGGTCGGGTTTACGCCAGAATACGTATTTGCCACATTCGCGCGGTTGAGATTCGCGGCAGGCGCCTGCCCTGGCCGGCAAACCGGTAACCAAATTCCAGTCGGGATATTTATTTTTTCAATTCTTTCCATTTTTCGATCACATTCTCTTCTCCTTTAAAATAATCAACTTTGGTATCCTTCTCAAATACCTAATAAGCTGGAAGAACATTGATCTTACCTGAATCAGGATATTCACATACATCCATTCCCAAAAAAGTCCTGATGTCAAGGTATGTGCAGGGTTCTGAATTGGGATTGTGAAACTGATGTGCGCCTGTTTCACCCATTTCAAAGAATACAATATCGCCTTCCGATAGGATTTCAAATCCGTTTTCAGACCGCATAGTCATGCTTCCTGACAAGATGGTAATCAATTCTTCCGCATTTCTGTGAAAATGATAGGGGTTACTCCTGTTTAATTGATATCAGCTTTTGGTTAAGTTCGGCGTATCCAAGGGCATATTGTCGCAAAGCAATAAAAGCACGCACAATAGAGATATTTATTTCAATGGCTTTCGGGCTATTTAGTATGCTTGCAAGCATAGCCACTCCTTGTTCAGAAAAGGCAAATGGCAGATATTTACTATGTTTTCCTCTTCCTGTTTTTTCTAAGGTCGCAAATTGCGTCCTTAAAGAATTATATTCTGCTCCATTCAGTTCAAACATAAAATCAGGATGAAATCCGGGGTAAAATAGTGTCAATGAACAAATCCAACCCTTTACAGGGTTGTTAAAAATCATCTTACCTTGTCCCCTGAGTTTCACTCAGGGCTATTCACATTCAACCACTTTCGTGGTTAATTTTTGAAAAAAGGGAATTTTGTCGTACACCCTTTTTCTTCTTCCATTCGCGCTTGGTTGTTCTAAAAAAGCGGCTGAACTCCGGAATTTCATCCTTTATTCAACCGCTTTCGTTCTTTCTTACTGCCTACTGCGACTGCCCACTGATCACTACTTCTATTTCGGCCCGATCAGTTCAATAAATGTTCCGTCTGGATCCTGTACCAACACAAACTGACGGGTTTCATCGAGCATTGAAGGTGTTTTGCCCAGCATTTTCACATCGTGTTTTTTGATGCGTTCCAAAACAGGTTTCATCGATTTCACAAAAATGGTTATGTACTGCATGCCTGTGTCGTCGGGCACATAAGTTTGTTTCGGATGTGTTGCTTTTTTGCCAAACGACATCAGTTTCCATTCAGGTGCATTCTCACTGTTTTCAAGTTTCAGCACTTTCACATCAAAGCTGTTGCCGTTGCTCAGGCCCAATTCTTTGGCTTTGGCGGCATCCACACCAAATTCGCCGGTTTTGACCATCCCGATAACATTCAGGTAAAAGTCGAGCGCTTTGTCGAGGTCTTCAACAACTACTCCTACCGAAATGGCCGATTTTGCAAAATCACCGGGAGGTTGAATTGCATACGAAGGCATAACAACCAGCAAAACAGACAGTAAAACAAATGATTTCAATAGATTTTTCATGATTTTGGGTTTATGTTATTGATTTAACTTACAGCTTTTTTCCAGGCTTCTGCCATCAGTGCGCTTCCGGCCATGGAAGGATGCACACCAT
The DNA here is from genome assembly GCA_031421065.1 of Prolixibacteraceae bacterium. Classification (GTDB taxonomy): domain Bacteria; phylum Bacteroidota; class Bacteroidia; order Bacteroidales; family Prolixibacteraceae; genus Aquipluma. Next base: position 25,435 of record JANONW010000408.1, on the reverse strand, counting down.
CAGCAGTCCAGTATTTCCCAGGGGCATATTTCTTTGCTTCATCGAAAATTGTATGATAAGGAATAAAAACAGCATTGAATTCAGTGGCCAGTTTCTTCGCGGAATTACGGTAGTTATTAAAATCTGGGAACCACTTTTCGTCAACAGCCGAGCAGCCCAAAACGGCAAAAGGCTCGCAAATGACTAATTTGACATCAGGAAGCATCTTTTTGGTAACCATTAAAAGCTGGCGCAAATCGTTTTCGTAAGTTTCAACTGTTCCGTTGTATTTGCCATCTATCATGTGCCAGAAATCGTTCACACCAATCAGGATACTCAGCAAATTCGGGCGCAGATCGAAACAATCTTTCTGCCAGCGGTCTGCCAGCTGAAAAACCTTGTTGCCACTGATACCGCGATTGTAAATTGAAAGTTCTTTCGATGCATGTTCGTTTAAAATCCCTGAAGCGGCCAGAAATGCATATCCGGAGCCGAATGATGCCGGTGAATTTGCCTGCTGTTTCTCCCTTTCACGTCCGGCATCCGTAATTGAATCTCCCTGAAAAAGAATCACATCTCCTTTATTCAGTGAAGATAAAAGACCTTTTGATTTTTTGGGGGGAGATGGCATTGATGCCGAAAGAATTGAAGGAATTGCGGCCAGTCCAAAGGTACCTGAAGCGGCATTCCAAAGAAAATTGCGTCGGTTAATGTTCATGATAAGATAGATTTATAATGTTGTTCAAGACAAAAATTGCTCGTTCGTTTACCGGAATTAAAGGTAATTCAATAATTTGATAATTCAACACTGAATAAGTTAACAAAACTGACTGATGAATTTGAACAGCCTCATCATAAGATTCAGAACGGATGGAATCGTTTACAAAAATTTCAAGCCAGGGCGGAGTCACAAAAACCTGCGGTGCATAACGGTATTTTTCGGCACTCTCTTTCAATATTTCAGGTGTTTCAAATCCTTTGTAGTGTGCAAAAGCCAATTGATCGGGTATTCCAAATAATCTTATTTTAAATAAGCGACCAATTGAAATGTTGGTTTCCTGACTCCCTTCTCCAAAGGAGAAAGGCTGGGGATGAGGCTTTCCTTTTTACAACGAATTCCTCCTTATAAACTGAAACGGGCTTTTGATGCGTTCAAATTTTTGGGTGAGGATCATCTGGGCAGCGAGTTGCCCGATTTCTTCGTGATTGGTGGAGATGGTGGTGATTCCATCGCACAATATTTCTTTGACCTTATTTTCGTTGTAAGCCACTACCCCACAGTCTTTTCCGAGTGTCCAGCTTTTTTGTTTGACTTTCCGGATAAAAGTATATAAATCGTCATCAGATACAATGATGTAGGCTTCTCCCTGCCGGATTTCTGTGTCTTCCATCTGGTCGATAATGGTAAAGGAAAATCCATGGACCTGGCAAAAAATTTGAAACCCGCGGACAATGTATGGCGGATAAAATTCAGTTTGTGGAAAAAGAAGATTCAAACGACTGTATTTTCGTAATAGGTCGAGGCCACAGCTTAAAGCTGATTGAATATCCTTATCGTATTCCTGGTAAACTACCGGATAATCTTTCAGTTTCTCCAGGAAACGATCGACAATCAAGACCTTTTCCTGCGGAATTTTTTTGATGACTTCACTGAAATTGGCATTTTCGTTTCTGAAGTGTGGCAATATTACAAAATAATCGTAGTTGTTTAGATTGTTGTTCACAATGGCTTCAAATTCATCCAGATTGTAATTGTATATAAACACATCTACGCTTGCCTTTACTCCCATCGTCTTTACGAAAGAATAGTATATGCTTCGTTTGTAGTTGCTGAGTTTGTTTAATATCAGGCAAATTTTAAGTTTTTTGCTGACGTTCACATGATTTACGTAATACCCTTTCCCCCTGACAGCCAGTAGAATCCCCTTTTTTTTCATGTAAACGTAGGCCTTTTCAACGGTGTCACGCGACAAGAGCAGTTCTTCGCTCATTTCGTTGATGGAAGGAATTCGCTGTCCTTGTTTGAAAATACCAGCTTCAATATCTGAGATAAACAGTTCAACCACCTGCCTGTACTTTGGTATTTCTGATTCCGAATCGATTTTGAGGTTCATGGATATGCCTGTTTGATTGGATAATATTCATTCAGGCCATGTTGATTCTTATTTCCTGGCCATATTTGAGGATCTCATTCACAATAGGAATGCCCAACCGTATGATTTTGAATCATATAAACTAAGCATTGTTTTAAAATCATCCTCTGAAGTCTCAATCCAATGTTTAACTATTTTGTCAGTGTCAAAATTATCGTTGCTCATCAATCATAAAAATTACCCAAATATAACCTTTTTTGGTGAATGCTGATCAGATAATCGTAAGGCCACGAGATCTAGTGGCCCTACGGAATGATAACAACTGAGACTGAATATTAAATCAGTCCGGCCAGCTTTTGCTTCAGCAGAACAGGTATTTCCGAAGGTTCTTTGGCGACAGGAACCCCGGCATTGTTGAACGCTGCAATTTTTTCGGCAGCAGTTCCGGCGCCGCTTGATATGATAGCGCCGGCATGTCCCATGCGTTTTCCCGGAGGCGCTGTTTGTCCGGCAATAAAGGCAACTACTGGTTTGGTCATTTTTTCAGCAATAAATTGGGCAGCCTGCTCTTCTGCATCACCTCCAATTTCGCCAATTAAAACAACCGCTTTTGTTTCGGGATCGTTCTCGAACATCTCGAGCAAATCGATAAAATACAATCCGGCAACTGGGTCACCGCCAATACCTACGCAGGTCGTCTGTCCAAAATCGTTCAATGAAAGCAGGTTCACCACTTCGTAAGTCAAAGTACCGCTACGCGAAATAAAACCGATGTTCCCTTCCTTGAAAATCATGGCTGGCAGAATTCCAACCAGAGCTTCTCCCGGAGTGATTAATCCAGGACAGTTGGGGCCTATCAAAAGGGTTCCGTTTAGTTTTAAAATAGGAGTTACCCGAATCATATCCTGAATTGGAACACCTTCACTAATGGCAATTACGAGTTTTATCCCTGCCTCAGATGCTTCAAGAATGGCATCGGCGGCAAAAGCTGCGGGCACAAAAATGATGGAAGTATTGGCTCCGGTGGCTTTCACCGCATGTGACACGGAATTAAAAACAGGAATACCATCGAACGTTTCGCCTTCTTTGCCCGGCGAAACCCCGGCAACCACATTAGTACCATACTCTTTCATTTTGCCAGTATGAAATTTACCATCGCGCCCGGTTATTCCCTGAACAACCAGTTTTGTATCTTTATTGACTAATATACTCATTGGATATTTTTTTTGAATATTGGTTATTGAATATTGGTTTTTGAAAATTTGAACATCCTTAAATATCGAATAAGAAACAAGAAATAAGAAATGTTGAACGCGAACTTCAATGTTCCTTATTTCTTATTCGGAGTTTCTTATTTGTCTTTCATAATGATTTACCTTTTACTCAGTTCTATTGCCATTTTTGCAGCTTCGCTCATCGAACTTACTGTCGGGAGTCCGGTTTGTTTTAACAAGTCCAAACCTTCTTCTGCATTTGTTCCTGAAAGCCTAACCACAATCGGCACATCGGTCATTATTATTTCCAGTGCTTTGATCAAACCTTTGGCCACATCGTCGCAACGGGTAATTCCGCCAAAAATATTGATCATTACTGCCTTCACATTCTTATCGCTGAGCAGGATGTTCATCGCATCAATCACTTTCTGAGGGTTCGAACTGCCGCCGATATCCAAGAAGTTGGCTGGTGAACCGCCATACAGTTTGATCATGTCCATTGTGGCCATTGCCAAACCTGCACCATTTACCATACACCCGATGTTTCCATCCAGTTTGATGTACGCCAGTCCTTTTTCGTTGGCCGCAATTTCCTGAAGTTCTTCTTCATCGGGTTCGCGCATGGCCAGTATTTTGGGTTGACGGAAAAGTGCATTGTCATCAAAATTCATTTTACCATCAATGGCCAGGATTTCATTTCCGGTAGTGAGTACAAGCGGATTTATTTCGGCCAGTGTTGAATCGGTTTCGATATATAATTTATACAGTTTCATGAAAATTGAAGCTGCTTTTTGAGCCAGTTTAATATTACCAAACAGTTCCAACGCCACGTTTCTTGCCTGATAGTCTAATAAGCCAGTCAACGGATTGATGGAAAACTTAATTATCTTTTCAGGATTATTTTTGGCTACTTCTTCAATTTCAACACCACCTTCGGCACTCACCATCAGGGTGATGCTTTTTGTATTACGGTCGTTGATCAAACCCACATAAAATTCTTTATCAATGTCAACTGCATCGGTCACCAAAACCTTTTCAACAATTAAACCTTTGATGTCCATACCGAGGATTTGTTTTGCAGCATTTTTAGCGTCCTCAACCGTACGGGCTAGTTTAACGCCACCGGCTTTTCCGCGGCCCCCGGCTAAAACCTGCGCTTTTACGACCACCATCCGGTTCATCTCAAGTGCTGCCTTTTCAACTTCGTAAACAGTGTAACACAAAACCCCATTGGGTACAGGAATGCCATAATCCCTGAAAATTTGTCTGGCTTGATATTCGTGAATTTTCATAACATTAATTAAAAGTTAGCAATTGGTTTTTTAAATGTCGAAATATGCACATTTATAAACACATCAAGATCAATAAAATTGCATTTTAAAAACATATTAACAGCATTTACTATAAATTGTTCCTTGAAATCTTATAGAAATTGATAAGAATAGCCATCATTATTGCCTTGCTTTTGTTTTTTTAGAATAATTTTGGCGCATACAAAAATTAAATCCATGCTTGAAGAAATCAGACAAGTACTTCATCAGGAATCTGAAGCCATTCAGAATATTCCGGTGACTGATGCTTATGAAAAAGCGATTACCATTATCGAAGATCGGGTTCATAAACTCAAAGGCAAACTGGTTGCCTCCGGAATGGGTAAAGCCGGGCAAATTGCCCTGAATATTGCTACAACTTTCAGCTCAACAGGAACGCCTGCTGTATTTTTACATCCGAGCGATGCGCAACACGGCGATTTGGGTGTCATTCAGCCCAACGATGTGTTGCTGCTGATTTCCAATTCAGGAAAAACACGTGAAATTTTGGAACTGGTTGAGCTGGCCGAAAATCTTCACAAAGATTTGCCCCTGATAGTAATTACCAGCAACAAGGAATCGCAACTCGCGCAAATGGCCGATGTTTGCCTCGAAACCGGTAATCCAAAAGAGGTGTGCATTCTGGGGCTCACTCCCAGTACTTCTACCACAGTTATGACAGTTATAGGCGATGTGCTGGTGGTGATGATGATGAAACGGATCGGATTCAATAACGAAGAATACGCCAAAAGGCATCATGGAGGATATTTGGGCGATAAATCGAGATTGCAGGCAGGGTTAAAAAAGTAGGCAGTATCAGTGGTCAGTGTTCTCTTGTCATTGGAGGTATCCGAATACGGGCAAACTTGAAACTTTGAACTTGAAACTTGAAACTACATTTGATATGCGAATTTTAAATGAAAACACCATTGGAATGGTGATCGATATTCAGGAACGCTTGGTTCCGGTGATGGAAGAAAGCGAACAGTTTGTAGAAAATTGCAGTAAACTGATTCAGGGATTGCAAATTCTCGGGCTTCCTTTGCTCGTAACACAGCAATACACCAAAGGACTTGGCGAAACTGTTAAGGAAATCAAATCTGTTATCCGTAATTTTCAGTACATCGAAAAGAAAGATTTCAGTTGTTTCGATGAACCCGTGGTGGCCGAAAAACTGGCTCTTTCAGGAGTTAAAAACGTGATTATCTGCGGAATTGAATCGCATGTTTGCGTGTTGCAAACGGCCATCGACCTGAAAGAAGCCGGTTATAATCCGGTTGTAGTAATGGATTGCGTTTCTTCGCGTTCGTTTGACAATGTAGATTTGGCCATGGAACGCTTCCGTTACGAGGGAATCCAGATGACTTCACTCGAATCAATTCTTTTTGAACTGACCCGAAGTGCAGCTACACCTGAATTTAAAGAAATTTCGAAGCTGGTGAAATAGGAATGGAAGGCGATTGAAGGCGGTTTTTCTGGTTGTTAGTTGTCAATTGATATCGGGTTAGAAATTCCTGAAATAACTAAAGTGTTGTGAATTTCAAGTAAGGATTTCACCTATTAGAAAAAAGTATGGATTTTAAAGAACTGCTGGAAAAGTATCAGGCACTGTTAATTGAAAACGATTGCCTGAGGGAAGAAATAAAAAGCTTAAATGTTCAACTTGGCGTTGAAGAATTACAGGATACCTTGGCTGATGTTTCCATGCATAATCCGGAACAAGAAGAATTAGAAAAGGAATCCAAACAAAGCGGGAGTTTAAATTCATCCATAACCATAAATAAAAATTCAGATTCAGCAGAAAAGATCAAGCTTTTTAAATCGCTCTTTAGAGGCCGGGATGATGTTTATGCCAAAAGGTGGGAAAATAGCAAAAAAGGAACTGCCGGATATTCGCCTGCCTGTGGCAATGAATGGAAACCAACGATTTGCCAAAAGCCCCAAATTTCATGTTCTGCTTGCAAACACAAAGATTATCTTGCATTTAACGGGGAAGTTATCGAGAATCATTTGCGTGGGCGAAATAGTTTTGTTGCCGGGATTTATCCCATGTTAACGAATGGAAACTGTTATTTTCTGGCCATTGATTTTGATGATGAAGGTTGGCAGAAGGATATCACAACGCTCAGGGAAATTTGTTGCGAATTGGATATTCCCATCGCGGTTGAGCGGTCACGTTCAGGGAAAGGAGCCCATGTATGGTTTTTCTTTGACCATCCTGTATCCGCTTCATTAGCAAGGAGATTCGGAAGCGCTATGCTTACCCATGCCATGAAAAAGTGGCATGAAATTACCTTCAAATCTTACGATAGGCTTTTCCCAAATCAGGACACCATGCCGAAAGGGGGTTTCGGTAATTTAATCGCTTTGCCTTTGCAAAAGGCTGCAAGGGCAAATAACAACAGTGTTTTCATTGATGACCATTTTCAGCCTTATGAAGACCAATGGACATTTCTGGCATCAATCACAAGACTTTCCGAAAATGAACTTGGAATACTGATATCAAAATTATGCGGGGGGAATGAACTTGGAGTGCTGAAAGGAGACGATGAAGAAGCGCCAAAACCTTGGGAAACAGATAAAATTGAACTACGGAAAGATGAATTTCCAAAGAAATTAGAAATTATAAAGGCAAATAAGCTTTTTATACCCAAAGAAGGTTTATCTCAACGGGCATTGAACCAATTGAAACGTCTGGCGGCTTTCAAAAACCCGGAATTTTATAAAGCTCAGGCAATGCGAATGTCAACCTTTAACAAACCCAGGATCATTTCCTGTGCTGATGAAACAACCGAATATTTATGCCTGCCAAGAGGGTGTGAGGCCGACTTGAATTCCTTATCTGAAGAATTAGGTGTAAAAGTTTGCTGGATAGACAAAACCAATATCGGTAGAATTATTAACGTTGAATTTAATGGGATCCTGAGGGAGGATCAACCGTTGGCGATTAATAAATTATTGGAACATGACAATGGAATTCTTTGCGGAACAACCGCTTTTGGCAAGACTATAGCAGCAATTAAGTTGATTGCTGAAAGAAAGGTGAATACTTTGATCCTGGTTAATAAAATCAGTTTATTGTCACAATGGGAAGATAAACTTTCTGAATTCCTGATAATAAATGAAACTTTATCTCCAGCAGAAAAATCTGAAGGCAGAAAAATTAAGAAAAATAGAAGTATAATCGGAACGATGGGAGGCGGGAAACATTCACTGAACGGTATTATTGATATCGCTGTGATGCAATCCCTAAGCCGAACCGGTGAAGTAAAAGAGTGTGTGAAAGATTATGGAATGGTAATCGTTGACGAGTGCCACCATGTTTCAGCTTTCAGTTTTGAATTGATACTTAAAAGTGTGAATGCAAAGTATGTTTATGGATTGACCGCAACACCGTCAAGAAAGGATGGCCATCATCCGATTATCACGATGCAGTGTGGCCCAATCAGATACCGGGACGATGCAAAGCAACAGGCAGAGAAAAGGCCTTTTGACCATTATATCATACCAAGGTTCACTTCTTTCAAAGTTCCGCAGTGGTGGGAAAAAGAAGAAAAAGATATATCGATTACTGAATTGTATGCCGAGCTAGTGGAAAATGAAATGAGAAATCAGCTTATTCTCGATGATGTTGTTCAATGTTATGAAAATGGCAGAAACTGCATTGTTTTAACCGAGAGAACTGCTCATGTAGAACTATTTGCAAAAAAGCTGGGTCAACGAATTCCGGATGTGATTTCGGTCATGGGAACCATGGGGGCAAAGGAGACAAGGGAAGCAATGAGTCGGATAACGAATGCTCCAAAAGACAAACCACTGACTTTAGTTTCGACAGGCAGGTATATTGGAGAAGGTTTTGATGAACCCCGGCTTGATACTTTATTTTTAGCCATGCCTATATCGTGGAAAGGAACACTACAACAATATGCCGGAAGGCTTCACCGGCTTTTTGAGGGGAAAAATGAAGTGCGAATATACGATTATGCTGATATTCATGTTCGGATGTTTGAGAAGATGTACAATAAACGTCTTTCAGGATATGCATCCATTGGCTATAAGGCAAAAGGAGAAAGTTTTGCTGCTGAAAGTGTTGATATTATCTTTGACAAGAATGATTTTTTGCCGGTATATTCGAATGACATTGTAAATGCAGCGAGAGAAATTCTGATCGTAAGTCCTTTTGTTACTAAAAAACGTACTTTGCAGATGATGCAAAATCTGGAGGTTGCAATTTCGAAAAGCGTGAAAGTAATTGTAGTAACAAGGCCTGTCGGGGAATATAAAGGGAAAGATATAACCTCATGGCAGGAAACCATCGAAGTTTTAAAGAGTACAGGGTCAACCTTAATTCTGAAGTCAAACATACACCAGAAATTTGCCGTTATAGATCAAAAAATTGTTTGGTATGGAAGTATCAACTTGTTGAGTTTTGGTAGCGCCGAAGAAAGTATAATGCGGATTGAAAGCCCAAATATTGCTTATGAACTAATAAAAAGCATAACTTAACAATGAAAACAAATTACAAAGCAAATGAGCATGACATTTTGGCTACAGTCAGCGATTTTGAAAGCTTCTGCCGTTATATCGAAGAAAGAAAACCAATGCTTTCAAGGCAAAAGGAAGTATTGGGTAAAAATGATCTTTTTGAATTAAACAAATTGCTGAACAACAGAAAGGATGTTACTGCACCCAATTTTCAGCAGGAATCGTATCCGATAATTGATTTGATGTTCAATTTTGCAGTTTTGGGGAAATTATACCTGAAAACTGGTGATTTAAAAGGGAATGTATATTTAGAAAGCACAATCAGGAAGACTGAATTTAATTTATTGAACAGCTTTGAGAAGTACATTTTTCTATTAGTAACCTTTTGGACAGAATACAATTTTACAGAAATTTGGAGTTGGGACAACGATCCAATTGATGAATTCGTTCAGACCATAGCGGCATCAAAGCCTGGTAAGAAATTGATAAAAGGTGCTTTTTCCAAGAGAAAAGACCATGATCCGGTTTTCTCCTATAATTCTGTCATAGTACAGTATTTCAGCTATTTTGGTTTTTGCACATTTGTGCCGATTGTATTTGAACCAAAAAAATTTACAAAGTATGAGGATAATATCAAAGAAGTAATCCCAACTGAGTTTGGGGTGAATATGTGCGAAATATTGGCCGAACAGAAATTAACTGAATGGAATATTCCATGGCTGGGAAGATATGGTATTTATGAAGATGAAGACGAGGAAGAAAATGATTTAGTGGTAGCTCCATTGTTCAGTTACTTTGTGCCAATATTCCCGGAAGGGGTTTTGGCGAATACAATTAAGGCTGAAACAAAAAAAATTGTGACCGGTAATTATACTTTTAAGGTATCACTTGAAAAGAATGTGTGGCGCAAAATAAATATTTCTTTCAACCATTCACTTGAAGACCTACATTTGATTATTCAGAAGGCCTTTGATTTTGACAACGATCACCTTTATTCCTTTTTCATGGATAATAAGAGGCATTCCAGAAATGCCTATCATTCACTTTATAGTGATGAAGGACCTTATACTGATGATGCTATTATCGGCGAACTTGGCTTATATTCAGGTCAAAGAATTCTCTATTATTTTGATTATGGAGATTCATGGGAATTTACGGTGCGACTATTGACCATTAATGAAGATGGGCGTCCTCCTAAGAACCCTGAAATCATTGAGATAAAAGGTGAAGCTCCAGATCAATATCCTGACTGCTAAGCTTTTGACTTTGATGATGAAAAATAATTATTTTTTTGCATCATATTGCCATATCGATTAAACGATTTGATTAAATTGGAGTCAAAAAAAGAACTTTGTCAAATTATTCGGATTTGATAAAAAGAAATTCAACCGACAAAATCAACTACCCATGAAAAAACAAATCATTCTGTTACCAATCTTTTGCTTTTTAGTTTACTTTTCGTTTTCAATATCTGAAACACATGCTCAGCTCAAGCCCTCCGACTATACTTCCAACTGGCCTGAATGGCGCGGTTTGTACAATACCGGAGCAGTTATCGGAGGAGATGCTCCGGTTGAATTCAGCGAAACCAAGAATGTGAAGTGGAAAACTGAAATTCCGGGAAAAGGGCACGCAACACCTATCATCTGGGGAAACCAGATTATTGTCCAAACGGCGGTGGCTACCGACAAAAAAGCTGAAAAAAAGGACACCACAGCAACAGAAAGCAGGATGGCGCCCAGCCAAACCGATTTTATTCATCAGTTTAAAGTGATTTCGGTAGATAAAACTTCAGGAAAAATAAACTGGCAAACCGTTGTTACCGAAGAATTGCCCGCTGAACGCACACACGAACTAAGTAGCTGGGCATCGAATTCGCCGGTTACCGATGGTGAAAATATATTCGCTTTTTTTGGGTCGCGCGGATTGTTTTGTCTGGATATGAACGGCAATGTGAAATGGGAACGCGATTTCGGGCAAATGGAAATTGTGGCCAGTTTTGGCGAAGGGAGCTCGCCGACAGTTTATAAGGACAAAGTTTTTGTGCAGTGGGACCATCAGCAAAAATCGTATCTGTACGCGTTGGATAAAAAAACCGGAAAAGAAGCATGGACCGCCGAACGCGATGAAATTACCTCGTGGGCGACTCCGTTGGTTGTTGAAGTGAACGGGAAAACGCAGGTAGTTACCAGTGCCACCAACAAAGTGCGCAGTTACGATGCCGAAACGGGTGAAATCATCTGGGAATGTACCGGAATGACCCGCAATGTGATTCCCAGCCCGATGTATGCTGATGGTATTTTGTACTTGGCAAGCGGATTTCGCGGTGCAGCGCTTAAAGCCATTGATCTGGCAAAAGCGAAAGGTGATATTACCGGAACTGCGGCCATTATTTGGGAATACAATCAGGATACACCATACACCCCAAGTCCGGTACTGATGGATGGCAAACTTTATTTTCTGAAAGGCAATAATGGCGTTATGACTTGTCTGGATGCCAAAGATGGGAAAGTAATCTACAGCAATCAGAAGCTGGATGGGATTAACAATATTTTTTCTTCACCTACCGGAAATAAAGACAAAATTTATGTGGCAGCTACCAATGTTGTTAACGTGGTGAAAGCTGGGAGTGAATTCTCTATCTTAGCAAAAAATACTTTGGATGATACTTTCCATGCATCTCCGGTAATTGTAGGCAATGATCTTTTTTTACGTGGGTTTAAATCACTGTATTGCATTTCGGAAAAATAATTCACGACCCTCTTTTCCTATACTCAGCTGGAGACATACCCATTACTTTCCTGAAAACCCGTGAAAAATAAAACTGGTCGTCGAAGCCCATTTCGCGGGCAACATCGGCAATCATCCAACCCGAATTGTCGAGCAAACGGCAGGCCCGCTGTACTTTTAACTGAATAAAATAGTCGATTGGCGAATGGCCCGTCCGATCTTGAAACAACCGGGAATAGTGAGAAGCCGACAAACCGGTTTCGGAAGCAATATCGTCCAGCCGCAGCTTCCGGGCAAGGTTTTCGAGCATGAAATTGATGCTTAATGCAACCGGATCGTTTTCATCGGCTTTGTGCACTTCCCGGAATTGGCTCAAATGGGTAAACGAGGCCAACAGATGCGGCAAACACAGGTTGACATATTCCAACGTTTCGATGCTGAAACCACGGTCGAGGTTTCGGAATATTTCCGAAAACAGATCGAGCCGATCATTGATGCGTGAAATCTTTCCACGCTCTATAGCCATTGCCTGACAAGCAAAACGGGAATAATTTCCGGATTTAAATCCTGAAAAATGAATCCAGTAAATCGACCAGGGATTTTGCTCGTCGGAATGATAGGAATGAGGCATTCCAGCCGAAATAATAAAAAAATGATCTGCAGGAACAACATGTACTGTTTTATTCAGACGGATTTCACCTGTACCTTCAATACAATAAATCAGTATAAACTGAGTGCTTCCGGAAGGCCGTTCCCTGAAGTGGAAACGGGCTTGCGGGTAATAGCCAATATCGGTGATGTATAAATCGGCGATCAGAGGATTATCCCTTACCAAAGTCAAAATCCTGTCAGGAACGACAAAGCTGATTTGTCCCGGGAATCCATCTTCTTTCTTCATCTGTAAATGGCTGGATTATTAATGTATGGAATTGATTTTTGTACCAGATATCTAATCACAGGGATCAAAAATACCTCAAATTCAATAATTAAAACAATTTTGTACAACATACTTCTAAACGCATCAAATGATAATATAATCCATATTTTCATGAAATCGTTCATTTTAATATGCTGATAAGAATTCTATTTTTGTTTCAAGTAAATCTAAAACTTGTGGAAAATATCAAATTCAACAAACAATTCATTTTAGGAATCACACTGGTGTCGGCGATGGGCGGATTGCTTTTTGGTTACGATTGGGTGGTAATCGGCGGTGCCAAGCCATTTTACGAACGCTTTTTCGATATTACCAACTCGCCTTATCTGCAAGGCTGGGCCATGAGCAGCGCACTGATCGGATGTTTGTTTGGCGCATTGTCCTCTGGCTATTTTTCTGATCGTTACGGTCGTAAATTGCCATTGATAACCGCTGCTGCACTTTTCACCATATCCGCCATCGGAACCGGTGCTGCCAGTCATTTCACGCCCTTTATTATTTACCGGCTGATCGGTGGTTTGGGAATCGGTTTGGCATCGGCTATTTCTCCCATGTATATTGCTGAAATTTCGCCTGCTGCCATGCGCGGCCGTTTGGTATCTATCAATCAGCTGACTATCGTAATCGGTATTCTGGCAGCACAAATCATCAATTTTCTCATTGCTGATAAAGTGCCTGAAGGAATGACTGATGAAATGATCCTGCAATCGTGGAACGGGCAAACCGGCTGGCGATGGATGTTCTGGGCGGAAACTGTTCCTGCTTTGTTATTTTTCATTTTCTCATTTTTTATTCCTGAAAGTCCCCGTTTCCTGGCGAAGTCAGGAAAATGGAAGTCGGCAGCAGCAATTCTGGAACGAATAGGTGGAGCTCAATATACCATTCATGAACAAAAAGAGATCTCCGAAACATTGCATGGAACAGGTTCAAAGATCGACTGGAAGGTTTTGATGTCGAAAAAAGTGCGCCCAGTTCTAATTTTAGGAATTGTTCTGGCAGTTTTCCAACAATGGTGTGGTATCAATGTGATTTTCAATTATGCCGAAGAAATATTCACTTCCGCCGGTTATTCGGTCGGCGACATGCTTTTCAATATTGTGATTACCGGAACGGTGAACCTTATTTTCACCCTGTTGGCTATGAGGATGGTCGATAGCTGGGGCCGTCGCAAGTTGATGTTGCTTGGTTCAATCGGACTGGCTCTCATTTATTTCATGCTTGGCACAAGTTACTTTTTTGAACTGAAAGGTCTGGCCATTCTGTTTTTGGTAATGCTTGCCATTGCCACTTATGCCATGACACTGGCTCCGATAACCTGGGTGGTTCTTTCCGAAATATTTCCGAATAAAATTCGTGGGGCAGCCATGGCTTTAGCAACTACAGCTTTATGGAGTGCCTGTTTTGTGTTAACCTATACATTTCCAATCATGAATAAATTGCTGGATGCAAGCGGAACTTTCTGGTTGTACGGATTCATCTGCCTCTCTGGCTTTCTGTTTATCCTGAAGAAATTGCCTGAAACCAAGGGAAAATCACTCGAAGAGATTGAAAATAAATTAACGCACTAAACTGATCATCCAATGAGAAAAATTGTAACCGTCATTTTGCTGTCATTCCTGGTTTTATTTGGAAAAGCACAAAAATACCTGATCACCTCACCTGATAATAAACTGTCTGCCGAAATTGAGATCAACAAAGGGATTGCACTGAAAATGTTGAAAGGAACAGAAACAGTTTTTACACTTTCCGGCATATCTCTTGAAACAACGAATAACAATCAGCTATTTGCAGATCAACAGGTAAAAAAGACCACCCGTAATTCTGTGAAAGAAGAGGCTAAACCACAGATTCGCGACAAAAGCGATATCTATAAGAATTGCTACAACGAACTAATCATTGCTTTTAAATCCAATCACTCAATTACTTTCAGATTATTTAATGAAGGTCTGGCTTACCGGCTTTCAACTTCAATAAAGGATAGTCTGACAATTTTAAAGGAGAACCTGATTATTCAGTTTCAACAAAACGATTCGGTACGTTTTCAGCCTGCCAAATCCTTTAACTTCGATTACGAATCGCCATACGAATTCAAAAAAATGAGTGAATTGGAGGCAGGTAAACTAAACTGTCTCCCTTTTCTAATACAAAAGCAAAACGGACTTTTTGTGATGATTACTGAATCTGATCTATCCAATTATCCGGGTTTATGGTTAAAAGGTACAGGTAAACCAGAACTTACGGCTACAAATCCCTCATTTCCTAAGAAACTTTCATATACAGGCAGCATTTACACACACGGTCAGATTGCCGAACATTACGATTTTATAGCCAAAGTACAGGGAACCAGAACCTTTCCATGGAGGCTTTTTGCCATCACCGATCATGAAGATGGTCTGATTAACAACAATATGGCCTATCTGCTGGCATCGCCTACCCAATTAAAAGATGTTTCGTGGATCAAGCCCGGAGTGGTGATGTTCGACTGGTGGGGCAAAAACTGTATCTATGGAGTTGATTTTAAAGCCGGGGTCAACACCGAAACTGCCAAATATTTTATCGATTTCTGTGCTGCAAAAGGCTTCCGGTATTTCCTTTTCGACGATGGCTGGAGTCCGAAAGATGATTTACTGCACGAAGTTCCGGGATTAAACATGCCAGAGGTAACGGCCTACGCCAGAAGTAAAGGAGTGGATGTGATGCTTTGGGTGATTTGGAACTCGCTTCAGAAACAATGGGAACCTGCTTTCGATCAATTTGAAAAATGGGGAATCAAAGGGATCAAAATGGACTTTATGAACCGCGATGATCAGCAGATGGTTGAGTTTTATGAAGCAGTTGCCAGTAAGGCAGCAGAGAAAAAGATGGTGGTAAACTTCCACGGAGCTTACAAACCTTGTGGATTGAGCCGAAAGTATCCCAATTTGTTAACCCGCGAAGCCCTCATCGAATTTGAATACAATGGCTCTACAAACTGGGTTAATCCTGAACATCACAATCTTTTACCTTACATCCGTATGTTTACGGGTCCGATGGATTACATCCCGGCCACCATGCGCAATTCGACCAAAGATAACTTCCGGATAATCGGTGATTGCCCGATGGGACAAGGTACAAGGGCACATGCTATGGCGTTGTTTGTCATACTTAGCAGCCCCATGGTTATGCTTCCCGATTCACCTTCGGATTATTACCGCGAGGCAGAATGCACTGACTTTCTGACCAAAATACCAGTAGAATGGAACGAAACCCGCTTACTGAAAGGAAAAATCAGTAAATACACAGTTTTGGCCAGAAGGTCAGGTGATGATTGGTTTGTCGGAGCCATCACAAATGAGGATGAGCGAACGTTGGACATTCCGACTGATTTTCTGAAACCGGGGAAATACCACCTCCAAGCCATTGAAGACGGCATCAATGCCAGTACGAGTGCTACTGATTATAAATTGATTGAAAAAGATTTCGTGTCAGGTGAAATCCTCAAACTGAAACTGGCTGCCGGGGGTGGCTGGGTTGCGCGAATCATACCAATAAAATAAATATCTTAAGATATTATGATCTAAAATGCAATAATCAAACAAAAACACCAACCATGAAGAACATTAAATTATTGAGTTTCATGTTGCTTATAGCCCTGATGGCTTGCAACAAAGAGATTGAAAAGAAAATCGACCTTGCAGGAACATGGCAGTATTCGCTTGATCCTTCTGAAAAAGGTATTTCTGAAGGATGGTTCAATCAGATTTTTATGGACACCCTTACTTTACCCGGCTCGCTGACCTCAAATGGTAAAGGAGATAACGTCACTCTGGAAACTCCCTGGACCGGACAAATCGTTGATAGTGCATTTTATAAAAATCCTGAATACGCCAAATTTCGCGAACCGGGAAACATTAAGATCCCGTTCTGGCTGCAACCGCTTAAATATTACAAAGGTGCAGCCTGGTACCAAAAAGAAGTAACTATTCCTGAAGGTTGGAACGGTCAGTTTGTGGGTTTGTTCCTCGAATGTTGCCACTGGGAAAGCCGTTTGTGGGTTGACGATAAGGAAGTTGGTATGCAAAATTCGCTCGGGACCCCGCACCAATACGATCTGACCAATATTCTTACTCCGGGAAAACACCGTTTGACCTTGTGTGTCGACAACCGAACCAAAGAGATCGATCCGGGTGTGAATTCGCACAGCATTTCAGATCACACCCAAAGCAATTGGAATGGGGTAGTCGGGCAGTTGTACCTCGAAGCCCGTCCGATGGTAAACATCCAAAATATTCAGGTTTATCCTGATGTTCAGAATAAAAAGATAGCGGTAAAAGTAAAGGTCCAGAACCCAACTGGAAAAACAACCTCGGTGAGGCTAAATCTGGCAGTTACCGGAACTTCGCAGAATGAATCTGATAGTTTCGACCTGAAAGAAGGCGAAAATGTATTGGAAATGTCGCTCGAAATGGGTGCCGACGTTAAGCTTTGGAACGAATTTCATCCAAACATTTATTCGCTGAAAGCCAGTTTAAAAGATAAAACTTCAGGACAAACGGATGCTCTGACGACCACTTTCGGGATGCGCGAATTTAAAGCTGTTGGGAAACAAATCCTGATTAACGGTCAGCCAACATTTTTACGCGGAACATTGGAATGTGCCATTTTTCCGAAAACCGGCTACCCGGCAACCGATGTTGACGAATGGTTGAGGATTTTCAATGTTTGCCGTGCACATGGACTGAACCATATCCGTTTCCATTCGTGGTGCCCGCCAAAAGCAGCCTTCGATGCTGCCGACCAAACCGGTTTTTACCTTCAGGTGGAATGCTCGTCGTGGGCCAATCAATCGACCACCATTGGCGATGGAAAACCGTTTGATAAATATTTGTATGAAGAAAGCCAACGCATGATAGAAGAATACGGAAACCACCCTTCATTCTGCATGTTAGTTTACGGAAACGAACCGGGCGGCCCAAATCAGCATAAATTTCTGACTGAATTTGTCAACTTCTGGAAGAGCAATGACAGCCGTCGCATTTACACTTCAGGAGCAGGTTGGCCCAACCTTCCGGTAAATGATTACCTGAGTGACCCGGCACCCCGAATTCAGGGTTGGGGCCAGGAATTGAAAAGCATCATTAACGCAGAAGCGCCACGAACCGATTACGATTGGTCTGATTATAATTTCAAATTTCCGCAGCCTATTGTCAGCCACGAAATTGGCCAGTGGTGCGTTTACCCGAATTTCAAAGAAATTGCCAAATACGATGGAGCGCTGAAAGCCCGCAATTTTGAACTGTTTCAGGAAACTTTGAAAGATCACGGCATGGAGCAACTGGCCGACAGCTTTTTACTGGCCTCCGGAAAATTGCAGGCACTTTGCTACAAAGCCGACATCGAAGCTGCTTTACGCACCAAAGACTTCGGTGGATTTCAGTTACTCGATTTGCACGATTTTCCCGGACAGGGAACTGCTTTGGTGGGCGTTCTTGATGCGTTCTGGGGTGAAAAAGGATACATTTCGCCGGCTGATTACAAACGTTTTTGCAACTCAACTGTTCCACTCGCCCGTCTGAAAAAACTCATCTTCACGAACAACGAAATCTTCGAAGCTGCTGTTGAGGTTGCTCATTATGGCGATGGACCAATTGTGGCCTCCACTCCTGAATGGAAAATCACCGATAAAACCGGGAAAATCATTCAATCGGGAAAATTCGCCCAAACCGATATTCCATTGGGGAATTGCTATAAACTTGGCGATGTTTCTTTCCCGCTTACATCAATTTCTACTCCTGAAATGTTGAAACTGGAAGTAACTGTAAATGGGCTGAGCAACAGCTGGGATTTCTGGGCGTATCCTGCGAAAAAGGAAATGATTCCAGGTGAGCAAAATATCCGGGTAGTTCAAAAAATGGATGCTCAAACTGCACAATTCCTGAAAGATGGCGGTTCAGTATTATTAAACCTGAAAAAAGGAACTCTTTCGAAGGAAATGGGTGGTGACATAAAAATCGGTTTTTCCAGTATTTTTTGGAATACTGCATGGACACATGGTCAGGCTCCACACACGCTTGGCATTCTGTGTAATCCAAAACATCCTGCATTGTCTGATTTTCCAACCGAATACCACAGTAATTACCAGTGGTGGGATGCAATGAGCCATTCCGGGGCAATCAACATCAGCAGTTTCCCTGCTGAAATTAAACCAATTGTCCGGGTGATTGACGATTGGGCAACCAACCGTCCGCTGGCCTTGGTTTTCGAAGCTAAAGTTGGAAAAGGCAAAATCCTGATTTCAGGAATTGACCTAACATCGGATTTGGATAAACGTCCCGAAGCACAGCAACTGCTTTTCAGCCTGAAGAAATATATGACAGGTGAAAAATTTAATCCGAAAGTGGAAATTAAAGCCGAACGACTAAAACAACTTTAGCCCCATTAATCCTATGTTTCGAGCTATTAATTTACCAATGCAATTTTAAACTACAGTCATTTTTTTATAACAAGAGGTATGACAAAATTAATTAATGATGCCAAAAATGCCCCACCTTCGGAGGGGTTGGGTGAGGTTTCAGCCTGGTACGAAAAAGTGATCATCCCGACCTACGGAATCGGGAAGCCTGAGAAAAATCCGATGTTTTTGGAAAAACGGGTTTACCAAGGAAGCAGCGGAGTGGTTTATCCGCATCCGGTAATTGAGAAAATATTGGATGAAAAGGTGGATAAAGAATGGAATGCCGTTTTTCTGGAAAATCAGTACCTGAAAATAATGATCCTGCCGGAGTTGGGCGGACGCATTCAGATGGCTTACGATAAAACCAAAAATCGTCATTTTGTATATTATAACCAGGTAATCAAACCGGCATTGGTTGGACTGACCGGCCCCTGGATTTCAGGAGGAATTGAATTTAACTGGCCGCAACACCACCGCCCGTCAACTTTTGAGGCGGTTGATCATTGTATTGAAGAGAATGCCGATGGTAGCATAACAGTTTGGTGCAGCGAAGTAGAGCGCATGTTCCGCACGCGTGGTATGGCTGGTTTTACCTTGCATCCCGACAAAGCTTACCTCGAAATCAAAGTAAAACTGTTTAATAGGACTGACTTTCCGCAGACTTTTTTGTGGTGGGCCAATCCTGCAGTAAAGGTTAATGACGATTATCAGTCGGTTTTTCCACCTGATGTGAATGCCGTTTTCGATCATGGGAAGCGCGATGTATCTGAATTTCCCATTGCCAAAGGAACTTATTACAAGGTTGATTATTCGCCCGGAACCGACATTTCCCGTTATAAAAACATCCCGGTGCCAACATCGTACATGGCCGTCAATTCAAAATATAATTTTGTGGGCGGTTACGAAAACGACAGTAAGGGTGGGTTGTTGCATGTAGCTAACCATCATGTATCGCCCGGAAAGAAGCAGTGGACCTGGGGTCACAGTGATTTCGGCCGTGCCTGGGACCGCAACCTCACCGACGAAGATGGTCCATATATCGAGCTGATGTGTGGTGTTTATACCGACAACCAACCTGACTTTTCATGGATTATGCCTGGTGAAGAAAAGGAGTTCAGTCAATATTGTATGCCTTACCGTGATTTGGGCGTAGTGAAAAATGCGACCAAAGAAGCTCTTGTTAATCTTGAATTTGAAGATGGAAAAGCTATTGTTAAGGCTTATACAACTGGAGTTTATCCGGGATCAAAAATTATCTTGAAACATGGAGGAGAAATACTTCTGGATGATTCGTTCGATTTTCATCCGGCAACATCTTATGAAAAAATCATTTTACTAGATAAAACAATTGAGAACAAAAAACTGAAGGGAAGCAGAGAACAAAAGCCCCCTCTTTCGGAGGGGGTTGGGGGAGGCTTTGAAGTTGCGATTCTGACTTCAGAAGGGAAAATATTGGTTGACTGGAAACCTGAAGCGGATACAAAAAGGGAAATTCCAGAGGCCGCCAAAGCCGCCAAACTTCCGGCAGAAATAGAAAGCAACGAGCAACTGTATCTTACAGGTTTGCATCTGGAGCAGTACCGCCATGCCACCTACGACCCTCGTGATTATTACCTCGAAGCATTAAAACGTGACCCGAATGATAGTCGATGCAACAATGCAATGGGTTTGTGGTATTTGAGACGCGGTCAGTTTGCCAAAGCCGAAACTTATTTCAGAACGGCTATTGAAACCCTGACGCAACGCAATCCGAACCCGATTGACGGTGAACCTTTGTTCTGCCTCGGCATCACCTTGCGCTTTTTGGGCAGGGAAGATGAGGCTTTCGATGCCTTCTATAAATCTGTCTGGAATGCAGCATGGATGGACAGTGGTTATTTACAGCTGGCGTGTATTGCCGCCAAAAGACAAAATTGGGACGAAGCGCTCGAACTGATCGACCGATCGCTCATTCGCAACTGGCACAATCATAAGGCACGCCAATTGAAAGTGAGCATTCTACGGAAATTGGGAAAAATTGCAGAAACGGAACAATTGATCAAAGAATCGATAGTTCTGGATCATTTCAGTTTCGGGGTTTTATTTGAGAAGTATCTTTTGAAACCTGACAGCATCGAAGACCTGTCAGCGTTAAAACTTCTACTCCGCGCTAACATTCACACTTACATCGAATTTGCACTCGATTATGCTCTTGCAGGGTTGTTTGATGAAGCAATAGAGTTAATTAATATAGGAATTGAAGGACAGAAAGATCGTCCGGTTTTCCCGATGGCTTTGTATTACAAAGCTTGGTTCGAAGCGCAAAATGGTGATCTGCAAGCTTCAGAAAAATCACTTCAGGAGGCAGAACTGGCTTGTCCCGACTATTGTTTCCCCAATCAGGCTGAAGCTGTAGTTGTTTTGGAATTTGCCAAACTGCAAAATCCGACTGATGCCAAAGCTCCTTATTATCTTGGTAATTTCTGGTACAATGCCCGTCAATACGATGAAGCCGTGGCGAATTGGGAATTATCGGCACGAATCGATGACTGTTTTCCTACAGTACATCGCAATTTGGCCCTGGCGTATTTCAATAAACAAAATTCAACAGAAAAAGCACTTGCTGAACTCGAGAAAGCATTTGCGCTCGGTCAATCTGATGCCCGCATCTTCATGGAACTCGATCAGTTGTACAAACGCCTGAACTTTGCTCCGGAAGATCGTTTGCAAAAACTAGAGAAACATTTTAATTTGATTGATGACCGCAACGATTTGTATTTGGAACGGGTTGCTTTGAACAACCGGCTTGGACAATATGAAAAAGCCTACGAACTGATCATGTCACGTAAATTCCACCCATGGGAAGGCGGCGAAGGAAAAGTTACCGGCCAGTATGTTTTCAGCCTGACCGAAATGGCAAAACAAGCGATTCAAAATCAGGAATATGAAAAAGCTGTAGTATTACTGACCAAAGCCCAAACTTGCCCAGAGAATTTGGGCGAAGGAAAGCTAAGCGGATCACAGGAAAATGCCATTTTTTACTGGCTGGGAAATGCCTGTTCGGGATTGGATGAAACCGAAAAAGCCCGGAAGTATTGGGAAATGGCTTCATTAGGAATCAGTGAACCCGTACCGGCCATTTTTTACAACGATCAACAGCCGGAAACCATTTATTATCAAGGGTTGGCATTGATTAAACTAGGCCGAACAACCGATGCCGCTGGGCGTTTTAATAAACTGATCAGTTTTGGGGAATTGCACCTTGAAGACGAATTCAAACTCGATTATTTTGCCGTTTCTCTTCCCGATTTGCAAATTTGGGACGATGATTTGTCCAAACGAAACCGGCAAAACTGCCGTAATCTGATAGTACTGGGCGAGAAAGGTTTGTCGAAAATCTGAACCAAAACAATCTTATGTACTTTCTCTTTCACCTTGCCAATGGCTGACGTGCAGTCCTGAAATTCTATATATTTTGATTTAGCTGTTTAAGAAAAAATGCCAGGCCCAAAGTATCATAAGGTAAAACATTTTTCAGTGCTTAACTTGGAACTTTGAACTTGAAACATTGAACTTCACTAATATTCTCCGGTAACATCAGTAAGTACTTCAAAACCAGTTTCGGTAATCAGAACCGTATGTTCGAATTGCGCGGATAGTTTTTTGTCAACTGTCCGGGCAGTCCATTTATCAATTTTATCAACCACTGTACCGGGCCGACCCTGATTAATCATTGGCTCGATTGTAAAAGTCATTCCCGGTTTCATAATTTGCCCAGTATTACGTCGTGCCGTGTGGTCAATCTGTGGTTCTTCATGAAACTCAATTCCTACACCATGCCCGCAATATTCATATACCACACTGAATCCTTTTGATTTGACATATTTGCTTATTGCAAAGCCGATGTTCCCGAAGTTGTTTCCGGGTTTTACCTGCTGAATGCCCAGAAAAAGACTGTGCCTGGTAACCTCAATCAGGTCAAGAGCGATCTGTGACACTTCGCCTATAGTGAACATTTTGCTGGTGTCACCATAATAGCCATTCAAAATGGTGGTTACGTCAATATTCAGGATGTCTCCGTTTTTTAGTATGGTATTTTCAGATGGAATTCCGTGGCAAACAACTTCATTGATCGATGTACAGCACGATTTTGGAAACCCGCTATAACCAAACGTTGCAGGAATGGCTTCATTTTCGCGCATAAAAGCCTCAATTTTTTGATCTAAAAATTCGGTTGAAACACCTTCTTTCACAAAATCAGCAATATACTCCAATGTTTGTCCTGCCAATTTACTGCTTTTTCGAATCCCCTCAATCTGTTCCGGTGTTTTTATGATAATTTTTTCCATCTAATTTTAAAATTTGTGCAAAAGTCGCTAAATTGATTGGTAATTCAAAACTCAACAATACATTTGCACAAAGGTTTAAAACAACCTGAAAATTATGGAAAAATACGAGGAACATCTCTCAATAAAGTCATACCACACCAATCAGTATGGACAGGCTTCAATTTCTTCAATTTTTAACATACTGATAGAAGCAGCTTGGGCTCATGCTCAGGTGATGTGGGGCTATGACAGTTTAAAAAGCAATAATCTTTTCTGGGTACTTTCGCGTATGTATTTTCAGATCGAAAGATACCCTGCATGGCAGGATAAAATTACTTTAAATACATGGTCTGCCGGAACGGATGGAATATACGCTTACCGCGAATACATTGTTGAGAACGAACGTGGCGAAGTTCTTTTACGAGCCAGTTCGGCCTGGTTGATTCTTGATTTGGAAACACATAAAATTTTCAGATTAAGCGATTATCGGGCAACTTTCCCAAAAAGAATTGATGCCAAAGCCTGCCGCAATCCAAAACGAATCAAACCTGATATTCATTCTGAAGAGTTGAATTATTATCCGGTATTGTTCAGCGAACTCGATATAAATCAGCATTTCAACAGCGTAAAATCTGTTGAACGCGTATTGGATGATTTCGGGATTGAATTCCTGAACAACAACGAACCTGCGGAACTGGAAGTGAATTACCTGAAAGAAGGTCAGGCTGGCGATTATTTAGCAGTGACCCGAAAACAATTGTCAGAGAATGAACATCTGAATTGCCTGGTTCGGGAATCAGATAGTGCCGATTTATGCGTGATGCGGATTGTTTGGAGACCTAGGAATTAACCTGAAGTCGATTCGTCTTTTACCAGTTAATAATCTGAAATATAAACTTTTATAATGATTGAAATTTGCGCATTGGCTTCGGGAAGTAACGGGAATTGCTACTATATCGGCAACGAAAAAGATGCAGTATTGGTTGACGCGGGCATTTCAACAAAGAAGATTTTGCTGCGGATGGACGAGGCCGGATTACAACCGTCTAAAGTTCGTGGCATATTCATTTCACACGAACATAGCGATCACATTCATGCTGTAAGAGTTTTAAGCAAACGATTGGGTATTCCCGCATGGTTTAGCCAAGGAACTTTCGATGCAATGAATTTGGCAGACAGGCCTGAACTAGTTGAAATTTTCCTTCCTGATAAAGCTTTAGAAGTAGGTTCCATTACCATTCATCCATTTCTGAAGAATCACGATGCAGCAGAACCCTGTTCCTTCAGGATAGAACACGATGATTGGCACATCGGTGTTTTTACCGACATTGGTGAAGCTTGTCCAAAAGTGGCCTACCACTTGCGTAAATGTCATGCGCTGTTTCTCGAAACCAATTATGATGAAAAAATGCTTTGGGATGGAGTTTATCCATATCAGTTGAAGAGAAGGGTCGCTTCTGCAGTTGGGCACTTATCTAACGACCAGGCCTTTGAGTTGATTCGCGATCATGCAGGTCCCGAATTGGTCCATGTTTTCCTCAGTCACCTCTCCGGAGAGAATAACCGACCCGAATTAGCCGCAGAATGTTTTAAATCCTTATCCGATCGATTTTCGGTTCACCTGACTTCAAGGCATTCGGTTAGTCCATTGTGCCGCTTGAGATAAATCGCAGTAAAAACACTAAAAAAGAAAAATTCCCATTTTCGGAAAAATTATACCTGTCGATCAGGCAGCGATTCATGCAGATTCAGGACATAAAAAAACTCCATCCCAGTAAAGGAATGGAGTTTCGAAAGAATGGCGACGACCTACTCTCCCACAACAATGTGCAGTACCATCGGCGCTGGCGGTCTTAACTTCTCTGTTCGGAATGGGAAGAGGTGGAACCCCGCCGCAATAGTCACCTAAAGCTTTTATGGTGGCTTACGTATAAACACCAAAATATC
>JANONW010000407.1:0-39383 GCA_031421065.1 Prolixibacteraceae bacterium | reverse complement strand
GATCTGATATGCGTGGCTGGTACTGATGGATATTTCAAAAAACTTAACCCTGCATTTACATTAACTTTAGGTTGGACAATAGAAGAATTGCTTGCAAAACCGTTTTATGATTTCATTCATCCTGATGATGTTACTATCACTTCTAATAAAATTAAAAAATTAGCAACAGGAGAAAAAACGATAAACTTCGAAAATCGGTTTATAACAAAAAATGGCGATTACCTGTCAATAAACTGGGTTGCTAATCCTGATGAAATAACAGGAGAACTTTACGCAATTGCCCGTGATATAACCGAACGAAAAAAAGCAGAAGCCGAAAAAGAAAGACTGTTGAGCATATTGCAAAAAAGCCTGAATGAGATTTATGTTTTCAATGCTGATACCCTGCAGTTTGAGTATGTAAATGAGGGAGCTCTCCGTAACCTCGGCTATTCAATGGGAGAAATGTTAGAAATGAAAGCGTATGATATCAAACCGGAGCTTACGATGGCGAAGTTTAATGAATTGATAGCTCCATTAATTAATCATGAAAAAGAAAAGATTGTTTTTGAAACGATACATGAAAGGGCCGATAGCAGCCTGTACCCGGTAGAAGTACACCTGCAATTAGTAACCCGGGCCGAACAATCGGTTTTCCTGGCTATCATTCTGGATATTACTAAAAGAAAGCAAACAGAAATAGCACTTCTGGAAAACATGAAAGAGCTTGAAGATTACAAGTTTGCTCTTGACCAATCGGCTATTATTGCCATTACTGACAAAAATGGAATAATAAAAACCGTCAATGATAAATTTTGTGCAATATCCCAATTTAGCAGAGAAGAATTGGTAGGGAATACTCACAAGCTTATTAATTCAAAATTTCATCCAAAAGCATTTTTTAAAGAACTGTGGGATACCATTTCATCGGGAAAGATTTGGCGGGGATTGATTAAAAACAAAAAGAAAAATGGCGAATACTATTGGGTAGATGCTACTATTATTCCTTTTCTGGATGCCAATAACAAACCCTTTCAATATTTAGCTATCCGTTTTGACGTTACTGAAATTAAAACCGCCCAAGATGAAATTATAAAAGCAAAGGAACTTGCAGAACAAAGTGAAACCCATAGTAGGCTTATTATGGATTCTTCACTAAATGCCATCATAACGATAGATGTCAATGGAAGAATTACATTTTGGAATAAGAGAGCGGAAATTATTTTTGGATGGAAAAATGGCGAAGTATTTGGGAAGTCATTGTCAGAACTAATTATTCCCCATCAGTACATTGAAGCGCACAATAAAGGAATGAAGCACTATTTAAAAACAGGTGATGGACTTGTTTTAAATACACAAATAGAAATTACGGCCTTAAATAAAGCTGGAGATGAATTCCCAATAGAAATGGCAATAGTTCCTTTAAAAAGGAATGACGAACAATTTTTCAGCACCTTTATTCAAGATATTTCTAGCAGAAAGAAAGAAGAACTCCTTCGCAAAGTTCTACAAGAAAAATACCAAAATATCATTGCCAATATGAATCTCGGATTACTTGAAGTTGACATTGATGAGAAAATTCAATACGCAAACCAGCAATTTTGTAACATGAGCGGCTACGAGCTTGATGAGTTGTTGGGAAAGAAAGCCTCAGATCTTTTTGTCAGAGTGGAGAGTAGGGAATTGATTGAAAGTAAAAATGAATCAAGAAAGAAAAGCGTTTCAGATGCTTATGAAGTTTCTGTTTCAAATAAATGGGGAGAGCACAGGTGGTGGCTGATCAGTGAAGCTCCTAATTACAATGACCTGAGAGAACTGATTGGTTCAATAGGCATTCACCTTGACATTACCGAACAGAAAAAAATGGAATTGGAATTAGTTGAAGCAAAAAACAATGCAGAAGCCTCAACGCGAGCCAAAGAAATTTTTCTGGCCAATATGAGCCACGAAATCCGTACGCCAATGAATGCGATAATGGGGATGAGTAATCAGTTGGCAAAAACACCCCTGGAAAATCGGCAAAAGCTTTACCTCAATACCATTATATCGGCATCCGACAACCTCCTGATCATCATCAACGATATTCTTGATCTTTCAAAAATAGAGGCAGGTAAACTTGCTTTGGAGCATATTGGATTTGAACCTCATAAAGTTATTGGAGAGGTTATGCATGTGATGATGTATAAAGCTGAGGAGAAGGGAATTTTATTTACCAATTCATTTTGCGACATTAAATTATCACCCGTATTAATTGGCGATCCATTCAGGCTTGCTCAAGTTATGCTCAATCTAACTTCAAATGCACTAAAATTTACTGAGAAAGGGGGAGTAGATATCGCTTGCCAGGTAATTGAAGACAAAGCAAATTCTCAAAAAGTAAAAATTACTGTAAAAGATACCGGGATAGGGATGGAAGGTTCATTTGTAAAACAGATGTTTGAAAAATTCAGCCAGGAATATCGTTCCGGAAGCAGGAAATTTGGTGGTACCGGACTCGGTATGAGCATATCGAAAGATTTAGTTGAGTTAATGGGTGGAGAGATTGATGTTGAAAGTAAAAAAGGACAGGGGACATCCATTTCAATTATTCTGGAGTTAGAAAAGGGTAATCATTCTGATCTCATACAAAATGAAACCATCCAGATATCCAATGACTTTTTGTCCGGAAAGAAAATTATTGTCGCCGATGACAATGATCATAACCGGCTCGTTGCTTCAATTATTCTTCAGAATTATGGAGCCGAAATTTACGAAGCAGTTAATGGTCAGGAGGCATTGGTTGCAATCGACAAATATAAGGCTGATCTGGTATTGATGGATATTCAAATGCCAGTATTAAATGGATATGAGGCAACCAAAATGATTCGGGAAAATGGCAATGAAATTCCAATTATTGCAATGACAGCCAATGCTATAAAAGGCGAAAATGAAAATTGTATTGCAGCAGGGATGGATGATTACATTTCAAAACCTTTTAAAGAGGAAGATTTTTTGAATACAATTGCGAAATGGCTGACGTCTGAACCTAAACTAAATGTGAATAAAATTGAAGCAACGGCTATTACCCATATTCCGGCTGAACCATTATATGATTTAGAAACAATTAAGGCATTTAGCCGTGGAAATGAAGCATTTATACAAAAGATGGTCAATCTGTTTTGTGAGCAAACCCCATTACAGATAGAAGAAATGAAAAACTCATTTCATGCAAATGATTTAAAGAATATGGGTGCAATTGCGCATAAAATAAAGCCCAGCATTGATAACTTCAATATCAGGCTGTTAAAAGATGATATACGAATCATCGAAGAAGCAGGCAAAGAAAATCGCGCAATTCCGGAATTAAAAGAGTTGATTGAGAAAATTGAAGAGGTAGTAATGCAGGCTATTGGTGAAATGAAAAAAGATTTTAAAGGATAAATAATCTTATACAACTTGCGCTGCAAAGGTAAATTTGGGAGATTTTCAAAAAGCAATTTTCTACTTTTTTATGAATTATCGTTGTTTATTTTGTTTGTAAATACAAATGGATTACACTTGTGATGTTCTACGGTTTGTGTAGTATATTGAGTATTTATACAATGATGGTTAGCAGCAATTCATATAACTATCTCAAAAATTGAAACAGGTATTATAAATAAATCGGTATTTTACTTTCAAATTAATTTTGGAAGTTCAAATTAATTTCTACATTTGCGCTCATTAAATGATATCGCACATGAAAAATATCAGCATTATATCCCTAGTCATTGTCAGCGTGGTGGTCTTCCTTCGTGCACAGTGAGATTGGTATAATGTAAGCTATAAGACTTAGAAGCCTTTCTCAATCAGACGAGAAAGGCTTTTTTTTAGAAGTAAATTAATTTAAGAAAAATAAGATATGCAAAACCGATTAAGATCAGCCACTACAACCGAAGGACGCCGTATGGCAGGCGCCCGGAGCCTCTGGAGGGCAAACGGAATGAAAGAAGAACATTTTGGGCGGCCAGTGATTGCCATCGTCAATTCATTTACCCAGTTTGTGCCGGGGCATGCCCATCTACACGATGTCGGCCAGTACATCAAAGGTATCATCGAAAAACAAGGCTGTTTTGCCGCTGAGTTTAATACAATAGCGGTCGATGATGGAATTGCGATGGGTCACGATGGGATGTTGTACTCGTTGCCATCGCGCGATGTGATTGCCGATAGTGTAGAGTACATGGTTAATGCCCACCGTGCTGATGCGATGGTCTGTATTTCGAACTGCGATAAAATTACTCCCGGAATGTTGATGGCTGCCATGCGCCTGAACATTCCGGCAATTTTTGTTTCTGGAGGCCCAATGGAGGCAGGAGAAATTGATGGTGAAAGATACGATCTGGTCGATGCGATGGTCATGGCTGCCGACAGCTCGGTTTCTGATGAAAAGATGGAAGCTGTTGAAAAAATCGCTTGTCCAACCTGCGGCTCATGCTCCGGAATGTTTACTGCCAACTCGATGAACTGTCTGGCCGAAGCGCTTGGTTTGGCGCTTCCGGGAAACGGAACGATCCTGGCTACCCATGCCAACCGGAAACGATTATTCGAAGAAGCTGCCGAACGAATTGTTGAAATGACATACGATTATTACAAAAACGGCAATGAAAACGTTTTGCCCAGAAATATAGCAACCAAAGCTGCCTTCCAGAATGCGATGAGACTTGACATCGCCATGGGTGGCTCCACCAATACTGTTTTGCATATTCTGGCCATTGCTTCTGAAGGCGAGGTGGATTTTACCATGAAAGACATTGATGAATTATCGCGGGTTACTCCAAATCTCTGTAAAGTTGCACCAAACGGGACATATCACATTCAGGATGTAAACCGGGCTGGTGGAATTTTGGGCATACTGGCAGAACTTGCGCGTGCCGGAATGCTTGACACATCTGTTCCCAGAGCCGATGGACTTACCCTTGAAGAAGCAATTGCCAGATACGATGTAATGGCTCCGACTGTTACTGAAGATGCTTTCAGAAGATATAAATCGGCACCGGGCGGGGGCCGTAATCTGGTGATGGGCTCTCAGGAAAAATATTTTAAAGAATTGGATACTGACCGTGAAAATGGCTGCATTCGCGATTACGATCATGCGTATAGTAAAGATGGCGGTTTGGCTGTTCTTTATGGCAATATTGCACGGAACGGTTGCATCGTAAAAACAGCGGGAGTCGATCCTTCAGTCTATCATTTTAAAGGAACTGCCAGGGTATTCCAATCGCAGGACGATGCCTGCAACGGAATTCTTGGCGACAAAGTGCAGTCCGGAGATGTGGTTGTGATCATTTACGAAGGGCCAAAAGGCGGGCCGGGAATGCAGGAAATGTTGTACCCAACTTCGTACATCAAGTCGATGAACCTTGGCAAATCCTGCGCATTGATTACCGACGGACGTTTTTCAGGCGGAACTTCCGGTTTGTCTATCGGTCATGTTTCTCCGGAAGCTGCTTCCGGTGGCGAAATTGCCCTCATTCAGGATGGAGACCTGATAGAAATTGACATCAAAACCCGCAAAATAAATGTTCTGCTCAGCGATGAAGAATTATCTGCCAGAAAAGAACAGGAATTAAGCAGGGGCAAAGATGCATTTATGCCTGCACCGCGCGACCGTATGGTTAGTAAAGCGCTTAAAGCATACGCCAGCATGGTTTCGTCAGCCGATCGCGGTGCAATACGGTTGATTGATTAAGAGTTATTTACTATTTATTCATTTACTATTTACCATTAATGTTGATTGTCCTGATTTACAAATAGTAAATCGTAAATCGTAAAATTGTAAATTCTTCAGGAATATAATTGAAAAGAAAAACATAAAAAGAAAAATATGGCAACAAAAAGAGTAAGCGGCTCGCAAGCTGTAATTTTATCACTTTTGGAGGAAGGGGTTGATACTATTTTCGGGTATCCGGGTGGGGCAATTATGCCCATTTATGATGCATTGTACGATTTTGACCAACAGGTCACACATTATCTCACACGTCATGAACAAGGCGCCATTCACGCAGCCGAAGGTTATGCCAGTGTGACCGGAAGGGCCGGTGTTTGTTTTGCAACTTCTGGCCCGGGGGCAACCAATCTGATAACCGGGTTGGCCGATGCGCAAATCGATTCGATTCCTTTGGTATGCATAACCGGTCAGGTTGCTTCACCGCTGCTTGGAACCGACGCTTTTCAGGAATCAGATGTGATAGGCATAACCTTGCCGGTTACAAAATGGAACTATCAGGTTACCAATGCTGAAGAAATTCCTGAAGCGATTGCAAAAGCATTCCACATTGCGACTACCGGTCGTCCTGGGCCTGTGTTGCTCGATATTTCAAAAGATGCGCAGTTTGGAATGTTCGATTTTGAATATAAGAAATGCACCAAAATAAGAAGCTATTTGCCCGAATATCCGGTCGATCCGTTTCAGGTAAAAGCTGCAGCCGATATTATCAACGAAGCTAAAAAGCCTTTGGTATTGTTTGGGCATGGTGTAATTTTAGCACATGCTGAAGAAGAATTGAAAGAATTTCTTGAAAAAACCGGTATTCCGGCAGCATGGACATTACTTGGACTTTCATCGCTTCCATCAGACCATCCGCTTAACGTGGGAATGCTCGGTATGCACGGAAATTACGGACCTAACATCAAAACCAACGAGGCCGATGTGGTTATTGCCATCGGAATGCGTTTCGACGACCGGGTAACCGGAAAAGTTGCAGCTTATGCCCGCCAGGCTAAAATTGTTCATTTGGAAATTGATCCTGCCGAAATCAATAAAATAATTATAGCCGATGTGCCGGTTTTGGGAAACGCAAAAAAATCGCTTCGGATGCTGATCGGTAATGTCAACCAAAACTCGCATGAGGCATGGGTTCAGGAATTCCGTGATTGTGATAAGATTGAATACGAAAAAGTCATTTCGCACGATATCCATCCTAAAAAAGTTGGGCTGACCATGGGCGAAGTAATTCGTATCGCTTCCGAAAAAACCAACAACGATGCGATTTTGGTAACGGATGTTGGCCAGCATCAGATGATCGCATCCCGCTATTTTAAATTTAGCCAACCCCGGAGCAATGTAACTTCAGGAGGTTTGGGAACAATGGGATATGCGCTTCCTGCATCGATGGGCGCCAAAATCGGACAGCCGGACCGGGTGGTTTTTGCTGTTGCCGGTGATGGCGGATTCCAAATGACCATTCAGGAGTTGGGAACAATTGCACAATATAACCTCGATATTAAAATAATTGTGCTGAATAATAATTTTCTGGGAATGGTTCGCCAATGGCAACAGTTGTTTTTCGAAAAACGGTATTCTTTTACTGAAATGAAAAATCCTGATTTCGTGGGAATCGCAAAAGCTTATGGACTGGCTTCACAAAAAGTTACATCGCGCGACCAGCTGGAAGGTGCAGTTCAGGCAATGCTCGACCACAAAGGCCCGTTTGTACTGGAAGTTGTGGTTGAAAAGGAAGACAATGTTTTCCCGATGATACCAACAGGCGCTTCAATATCTGATATTTTATTAGAACCTTAAACATACTGAAATGAAACAAGAATATATTATAACCGTTTTTTCTGAAGACCACATCGGTTTGCTGAGTAGGATAACCATTATTTTTACCCGCAGGAAGATCAATATAGATAGCTTAACGGTTTCAGAATCGGCTATTCCAGGGATTTTTAAATTTACCATTGTGATAAGGGAAACACCCGACCGCGTTCAGAAAGTGGTTGGCCAGCTCGAAAAGGTTGTTGATGTAATGAAAGCCTATTTTAATACAAACGACGAGATGGTTTTTCAAGAGATTGCTTTGTACAAAGTCCCTATCGAAGAGCTTTTCGAATCGGATAAGGTCGAACAAATTGTTCGCAATTCGGGCGCCAGGATATTGGAAATAACCCGCGAATACGTGGTGATCGAAAAAACAGGCCATACAAATGAAACACAGCGGCTTTTTGATGAACTGAACGAATTTGGAGTAACTCAGTTCAACCGTTCCGGAAGGGTGGCTATTACCAGAAGTTCCATCGAGAAATTGTCGGAATTCCTTAGAGAACGCGATGCATTGCTCGAACAAATTGATTAAACGTATTGACCATTAGACAATTTGCTATTTACTATTTGTTTGCTGTGAAGCGGGATAAATAGTAAATGGTAAATAGCTAAATAGTAAATATCTTTAGTTTTAGACACTTCGAACTTTCCATGAAACAGCCTTCAGAACAGCTTCCCATTTACAGCCTGCAGAATTTCAGTTCCCCTGAAAGGAAAAGCCAGCAGTTTCAGGTTGAAGTGTTCGATGCAAAAAGACATTTCAGTGTGAAATACCCGCACAGGCACGACTTTTTTGAAGTGATCTATCTGGCAAAAGGATCGGGATATCATGTGATCGACGGGAATAAATATGAAATAAATCCTCCCTGTGTGTTTTTTATGTCACCTGGACAGGCACACAAACTGGAATTTTCGCAGGATATCGAAGGGTTCATATTTATTTTCACGGCCGATTTTTACCTATTGAACCGTAGTGACCAAAACAGCCTGATCGAATTTCCTTTTTTTTATACCGTTCAGCAGGACAATCCGCCATTACAGCTCGAAAATGAATCAGATATAGAGTTTGTAGAGCGGTTGTTCCTTCAGGGTATTTACGAATTGAAAAAGACGGGGCCCCTATTCCACTGAAATATTGCGGTCAATCCTCGATTTGATTCTAACCACCTGTTTATCGAGATATAAAACCAGCGAAAATAGCATCAGCAAAGGCAAGGGGCACATCTTGGCGAAACGGTTTTATCAGTTGGTCGAGGAAAACTATCTAAAAAATCTGTCGCTGGGCGGTTATGCAGGTTTGCTGGCCGTAACACCTAGGATTGTGATTAAAATTACCTTAATTGAATTTGTCGCAAACATTTGGTCCTGAATAATGTTTTCAAAATTCAAAAGGTTTTATGAAACAAAAACCATGAAAAACACCTAAAATACTTGTTTTTTTACCCTACTTTTTGCTGAATATTCCATTGCTTTGTATAATCAATTAGATAGTAACAGACAAAATTTTCACACACAATAAAATCATAAAAAAATGGCAAATTATTTTAACTCAATTCCCCTGCGTGTTCAACTCGAACAATTGGGCAAATGCGATTTTATGGACCAATCAGAATTTGCTGATGGCGTAAAAAAGTTAATCGGAAAAAAAATTGTTGTTTTGGGCTGTGGCGCCCAGGGTTTGGCACAAGGACTGAACATGCGCGATAGTGGTTTGGATATTTCGTACGCTTTACGCGAGATTGAAATCACCGAAAAACACATTTCGTATGAGAATGCTACCGAAAATAAGTTTAAAGTTGGAACATTCAGTGAGCTTGTCCCAACTGCTGATCTGGTTTTAAACCTGACTCCGGATAAATACCATACTGCTGTTGTGAATGCAGCTATGCCTTTGATGAAAAAAGGGGCTTGCCTTTCGTATTCACACGGTTTTAATATTGTTGAGGAAGGAATTCAAATCCGTACGGACCTTACCGTTATTATGGTTGCCCCAAAATCGCCTGCTTCGGAAGTTCGTGCCGAATATTTACGTGGATTTGGCGTTCCAACGCTTATCGCAGTTCATCGAGAAAACGATCCGAACGGTGATGGTTTTGAAATTGCCAAAGCCTATTGTGCCGGAACAGGCGGCCACAAAGCCGGTGTATTGCATTCATCGTTTGTTGCCGAAGTAAAATCTGATTTGATGGGCGAGCAGACCATCCTTTGTGGTGTGTTGCAGTCGGCTTCAATCCTGATGTTCAACAAAATGGTTGAAAAAGGAATTGGTCCCGGTTATGCTTCTAAATTTATCCAATACGGATGGGAAGTAACTACCGAAGCGTTGAAATTAGGTGGTATCACCAATATGATGGACCGTCTTTCAAATCCTGCCAAGATAGAAGCATTCAAGCTGGCCGGTGAATTGAAAGTAATTATGCGCCCATTGTTCGAAAAGCACATGGACAACATCATTTCCGGTTCATTCTCGTCAACCATGATGGAAGATTGGAAAGCCGGTGATAAAAACCTGCTTGCCTGGAGAGCTGAAACTGGCGAAACAGCATTCGAAAAAACTCCTGCCGGCGATATGAAAATTACCGAACAGGAATACTTCGACAACGGTACCTTAATGGTTGCTTTTGTAAAAGCCGGTGTTGAATTGGCCTTCGAGGTAATGACTGAAACCGGTATCAAAGCTGAATCAGCTTATTACGAATCATTGCACGAAACTCCGCTGATTGCCAACACCATTGCACGCAAAAAACTGTTCGAAATGAACCGTGTTATTTCTGACACTGCTGAATACGGTTGTTATTTGTTCGATCATGCCTGCAAACCATTACTGGCAGATTTTATGAAAAAAATCGGCATTAGGGTGATTGGTGAAAATTTCAACGAAGGAATTGACAATCATGTTGATAACATTGAATTAGTTAAGATCAACGAACAAATCCGTTACCACGAAGTTGAAATAGTTGGCGAAGAATTGCGCGAAGCCATGGAAGCCATGGAAGCAATTATATAGAATTGTAAATCAAATAGATATAGAAAGCCTCGTTGAAAAACGGGGCTTTTTTGTTACTGATTGTCCTGCTGGAAATACTTACATATAAAACTACAAATCCTGACAGGTTTCAAAAACCTGTCAGGATTTGTTTTACCTAACCCCGCATTGGGATATTAGTGCGAATAGTAGGGTCAGGACATGTCCTGGCCAACCCAATCATTTGTTACTTTGATTCAATAATTATTTCATCGAGTGATCTTTTCGGAACGTGGTGAACTTGGTTTTCGTCGCGCCAGTATTTAAAGTCACCCTTTATCATTTCGTCAAGCACCACTGTTTCTTTGGGTTTGCCAAGTGACAAAACCTGAATAATTTCGAATTGCTCCGACAGGTTCAGCAGTTCACTGAGTTTGTTGCGGTTCACTGAGTGAATGATACACCCGCCAAATCCGGCTTCAGTCGCACCCAGCAAAATATTGAAAGAATCGACGGTAACTCCGGTTTTTCAGGATAAGATCTTTTAACATGGCCTTAGATTTTAATATTCAGAATAAAAATAAACAAATTTTGTATGTTTGCATAACAGAACAGACCACTTTTAAATAGCACAGCATGGAGAGTAAATTTCATTTTGTAATTAATCCGCAATCAAATTTATTGAAATTTCAACAGCTGATGGACTCGGTAAACGAAGCGATTAGCCGGAATCTACTCCAGGTTGGCGACACGTTGCCATCGGTTAACCAGCTTTGCAAAGAAAGCTTATTGTCGCGCGATACTGTTTTTAAAGCCTATGCCGAATTGAAAAACCGAGGGGTAATAGAATCTGTGCCAAACCGTGGCTATTTTGTGGCCAAAGCTGTTACCAAAGTTTTCCTGTTCCTGGATACTTTTAAAGCTTACAAAGAAGTTTTATACGGTTCATTTCTAGACAATCTGCCAGAAACCATCGCCATAGATCTCCATTTTCACCATTATAACATCGATGACTTCGAGAAAATTATCAAGGAAAGCCTGGGGAAATACACCAAGTACATTATCATGAATTTCGACCACGAACGTGTGCCCAAAATTACCAGGCAGATTCCGGCCAATAAATTGCTGGTAATCGACTGGAACGTGCATGAACTGGAAGGTTCTTCGTCGATCTCTCAGGATTTTGGCCAGTCGTTGTACGATTCGCTGGCAAGTGGGATCGACCTTGTCCGGAAATACAAGCGTTTTGTGTATTTGTTTCCTTCGTTTACCTATCATCCCAAAATATCTGTTACTTATTTCGAAAAATTCTGTGCCGATTTCAAGATCAACTATAAAACCCTGTACGATTTCAAAAAATTCGACCTTCAGAAAGACGAACTATATTTATTGGTGAGCGACCGTACTCTAGCCAAATTTCTTGATCAATGTGAGCAAAAGAGTTTTATCCTGGGACAAGATGTTGGGGTTATTTCTTACAACGAAACCCCAATGAAAAAATATATTAAAGAAGGGATTACCGTTATTTCGACCGACTTTGAACTGATGGGCAAAAAAATTGCTGAATTTGTAATTACAAAAGAAAAAACCAATTTGGTTATTCCCAGCAAACTGACTGTCAGAAAATCTCTTTGATTAATGTTTTAAAACAGTATTTCTAATTTTGAGAATGGGATTGCATGACTTAGTTTTGTCGGGCATACCAGAACAGAACGGCTTGGTCAAAACCGAACTGTATCTCCATAAACATTTGACTTTAAACTTTAAACATATTTGATATGTACTTATTAGGATTCGACATAGGCAGTTCATCGGTAAAAGCCTCGCTAATCGACGGCCAATCAGGCGATTGTATCGCATCGGCGTTTTACCCGAAACAGGAAATGAAAATAACAGCTTTGCAGGCTGGATGGGCTGAGCAGGAACCCGAACAATGGTGGGAAAACCTCAAACTTGCCCTTCGTGATGTGCTGGCTCAATCAAAAGTTGATCCCAAATCAATCGATTCAATCGGTATTTCTTATCAAATGCACGGCTTGGTGGTGGTTGATAAAAACCAGCAGGTTTTACGCCCTTCAATTATTTGGTGCGACAGCCGTGCTGCCGAATTCGGGAACAAAGCCTTTACTGAAATGGGCGAAGAAAAATGCCTCGCCAACCTGCTTAACTCACCCGGTAACTTCACCGCATCGAAACTGAAATGGGTGAAAGACAATGAGCCTGAATTGTATGCCAAAATCGACAAAATAATGCTTCCCGGCGATTACATTGCCATGAAACTTTCAGGAGAAATAAAAACGACTGCCAGCGGTTTATCTGAAGGAATTCTCTGGAATTTTAAGGAAAACGCGGTTGCCGGTATGTTGCTCGATTATTACGGTTTCGAAAAATCGTTTATTCCTGAAATCGTTCCAACTTTTTCGGTTCAAGGTGTGGTGAATGCCAAAGCTGCTGCCGAACTCGGATTGGCCGAAGGGACAAAAATCAGCTACCGTGCCGGTGATCAGCCAAATAATGCGCTTTCTCTGAATGTGTTGAATCCGGGAGAAATTGCCACAACCGCCGGAACTTCAGGTGTAGTTTACGGGGTGAGCGGTGAAGTAAAATACGATCCTTACTCAAGAGTGAACACATTTGCACACGTGAACCACACTTCCGAAGCCAATCGTTTGGGTGTTCTCCTTTGCATCAACGGAACCGGGATCCTGAATTCATGGCTGAACAAATACGTTGGCAACAAGGCGTTCTCTTATGAAGAAATGAACAAAAAAGCTGCTGATATGGCCATTGGATCTGAAGGATTGAGCATTTTACCTTTCGGAAACGGCGCCGAACGCGTTCTCAGAAATAAAAATATTGGCGCTCAAATTTCAGGTTTGGGTTTTAATACACATACTGATGCTCATCTTTTCCGTGCGGCACAGGAAGGGATTGTTTTCTCGTTTAAATACGGAATGGAAATCATGGAAGAAATTGGTATTAAAGCGAAAGTTATCCGCGCTGGAAAAGCCAACATGTTCCTCAGTCCGGTTTTCCGCGAAACATTGGCCGGAGTTTCAGGGGCAACCATTGAATTGTACAATACCGACGGATCGGTTGGTGCAGCGCGCGGTGCCGGAATCGGTTCAGGATATTATGCATCGGACAAAGAAGCTTTCGCCAGCCTGAAAAAACTGGATACGATTGCTCCTGATTTGAGCAAAAAAGCGCAGTACGAAGAAGCCTATCAGATCTGGAAACTGGCTTTGGAGAAGGTTTTATAAACAAGAAACACCGAACAAGAAATAAGAAACACCGAAGTTTCCGTTCGACATTCCTCATTTCTTATTCCTTATTCGATATTATTTAAAACATAAATTATTAATCATTCCTTCCCCGGAAGGACAAATACCTCAAATCATGACAGTTTTTAAAGGAAACAAAGAGTATTTCCCAGGTATTGATCAGATCAAATACGAGGGACCACAGTCGAAAAATCCATTGGCATTCAAATACTACGATGCCAATCAGGTAGTTTTGGGCAAAACCATGAAGGAATACCTTCGTTTTGCAGTTGCCTACTGGCATACATTCTGTGGCGACGGTGGCGACCCGTTCGGTCCCGGAACCCAGATTTTTCCATGGGTTGGCGCTGCCGATAAAATGACTGCAGCCAAAGAAAAAATGGACGCTGCTTTCGAGTTCATCAGCAAAATTGGCGCTCCTTTCTACTGTTTCCACGACACCGACGTTGTTGGCGACGGTTCGGTTTTCGAAATCGAAAAACGTTTGGCCAATATGATCGACTTCGCAAAAGAACGTCAGGAAGCTACTGGCATTAAATTGCTTTGGGGCACTGCCAACGTGTTCTCAAACGCTCGCTACATGAACGGCGCTTCAACAAATCCTGATTTTAACGTATTGGCCAATGCAGCCGTTCAGGTTAAAAACGCCATGGAAGCTACCATTGCTTTGGGCGGAACCAACTATGTATTCTGGGGCGGACGCGAAGGTTACATGAGCCTGCACAACACCGACACCAAACGCGAACTGGAACACATGGGCAAATTCCTTGTTGCAGCCCGCGATCATGCACGTGCCCAGGGATTCAAAGGCTCTTTCCTGATCGAGCCAAAACCAATGGAACCAATGAAACATCAGTACGATTTCGATACTCAGACTGTTATTGGATTCCTGAAAGCTCACGGACTGGAAAACGATTTCAAATTGAACATTGAAGTTAACCACGCAACTTTGGCCGGTCATACTTTTGCTCATGAACTACGTGTAGCCCGTGATACCGGAATGTTTGGTTCGATTGACGCCAACAAAGGCGACTACCAGAACGGATGGGATACCGACGAATTCCCAACCAATATTTATGAAGTGGCCGAAGCGATGATCGAAATTATTCAGGCTGGTGGTTTCACGACCGGTGGTATCAACTTCGATGCTAAGACCCGTCGTAACTCTACCGATCTGGAAGATATTTTCATCGCCCACGTTTCAGGAATGGATGTTTTTGCACGTTCACTGGTTATCGCCGACAAATTGCTGAAAGATTCGGATTACCTGAAACTAAAAGCAAACCGTTATGCTTCTTATGATTCAGGAAAAGGTAAAGAATACGAAGCAGGAAAATTAAGCTTAACTGATCTTTACAACGTTGCCAAAGAAGTTGGTGAGCCAAAACAGATCAGCGGCAAACAGGAAATGCTGGAACAGTTGATCAACTGCTACATCTAATCCGATGAAAGGTCGCAACACGTTATATATTATGGGGATCACCTTAGTGGCAACACTTGGTGGTCTTCTGTTTGGCTACGATACAGCGGTTATTTCAGGAGCTGAAAAATCTGTTCAGGCATACCTGATTACCCCACTTGGGCTTGGATCGCTTGCACATGGGGCAACCATTTCAAGCGCTCTGATCGGATGTATTATTGGTGGAATGATTTCAGGAATACTATCCTTAAAATTGGGGCGTAAAAAAACACTGATGCTTGCGGCTGTTTTATTTTTCCTTTCAGCCCTGGGTTCCGGATATCCTGAATTTATGTTCTTCCAAAAGGGCGAACCAACCATGGGATTGTTGTACATGTTCAATTTTTACCGTGTTATTGGCGGAATTGGCGTTGGACTGGCATCAGCCGTAGTTCCGATGTACATTGGTGAGATAGCGCCGGCAGACATTCGTGGCCGATTGGTGTCGATCAACCAGTTCGCCATCATTTTCGGTATGTTGGTCGTATATTTTGTCAACTATTTTATTGCTCAGGGAAAAAGCATCGAATACATCAACGAAACCGGATGGCGATTGATGTTTTTATCGGAAGCAATTCCCGCCGGAATTTTTGGAACCCTACTGTTCTTTGTTCCCGAAACTCCACGTTATCTGGCTTTAACCAACCGCGATGGCAAAGCTTTGGAAATCCTGACCAAAATCAACGGGTTACAACAGGCTAAAATAATTATGGCCGACATCAAGCACTCTGTAGGTGCTGCTTCCGAAAAACTATTTGCCTTCGGGAAAGTAGTAATCATTATCGGGGTCCTGTTGTCTGTATTTCAGCAATTTGTAGGGATCAACGTTGCCTTGTATTATGCACCGCGCATTTTCGAAAGCATGGGCGCTGCCAAAGATTCGTCGATGCTGCAAACAGTTGTAATGGGGCTGATCAACGTAATTTTTACTGTTGTTGCCATTATGACCGTTGATAAATACGGACGCAAAATCCTGCTGATGATCGGCTCAATCGGGATGGCCATCGGCATGTTTGCCATTGGAGGACTGGCCTTCATGAAAGTGATCGGCATCAGCACACTGGTATTCATCATCATCTACACCGCATCTTTCATGATGTCGTGGGGCCCCATTTGCTGGGTGCTTATTTCTGAAATTTTCCCGAATAAAATCAGGGGCCGGGCAATTGCAATTGCAGTAGCTGCACAATGGGCCGCCAACTACTTTATTTCATCGACCTATCCGGCCATGATGGAATTCAGCGGCGGTTTAACTTACAGCTTTTATGGTTTGATGAGCCTTCTTTCTTTTGTTTTTGTCTGGAAAATGGTTCCTGAAACCAAGGGCAAAACTCTGGAAGAAATGGAAAAGCTCTGGAAAAAATAAAAGCCAATCCCAATATTTTTCAAAAGCCGCTGCTTCAAATGAAGAGCGGCTTTCTTGATTTCTTCGTACAACATAAACAAAATGCTTCAGAATTTACATTTACTTTTTATGCCTGAAGCAAACCAGAAGAATATAAGTATTGATTGCCATTGTGATCTTCAGGACGAGGATAGCACAATTGAAACCGACAACACCAAACTGAACCAGATACTGACGAAACTACCTAAAAACGCGGTAAAGTTTACCAAAAAAGGATCAATCGTTTTTGGGTACCGGATAAAAGATTCGAACATCGAATTTTATATCTAAGATACTGGGCCGGAAATTTTACCGGATCAGAAAGAATTAATATTTGAACGTTTCAGACAAGGATATCAAGAACTTAACCGAAATTATGAAGGTGCCGGATTAGGACTTTCCATCTCAAAAGCGTATGCCGAAATGCTTGGGGGCTCGATCAGGCATGAGTCTGAAATAGGGAAAGGTTCCACTTTTTATGTCGAATTTCCTTATCCGGCACATGATACTTTGTTGGCGTAAAAAAATTTTCTGAAAACTGAATTCTTCCGTTGATTACGATGTTTCCCAACTTCTCCATATCCTACTTCCTGTTTCTTCATGGTTTTCGATTCGCAAATGGGTGTCAATCTCCTGCTGCATTTCTTCGACGTGCGAGATAACGCCAACAATGCGGTTCTCTTTCCGAAGCGATTTCAGGGTATCGAAAACTACTGAAAGCGAATCCTTATCGAGCGAGCCAAAACCTTCGTCGAGAAAGAAGAAATTCTGATTCGAATCGGTGATTTTCTGAATATTGTCGGCCAATGCCAGTGCCAGACTCAGTGCCGCCTGAAAAGTTTGTCCCCCTGAAAGCGTTTTCACGCTGCGAACCTTTCCGCCATTCAGAAAATCGCGCACCTGAAAATTATTGTCCCCGGTAATTTCGAGGCTCAATTTTTGGCGTGTAAGCTGGAAAAACCGGTCGTTGGCCGCATTGCACAAATTCTGCAAATACACCGACGAAATGTAATTTACAAAACCGCTACTCTTGAAAAGCGCTTTCATTGTCTTTATGTTCTCTGCCCGCAGTTCAAGCGCAACAAACTCTTTTCGCAATAAAGCCTGACTTTCCAAATCCTTGTACAGTTTGTTCAGCTGCTGTTCAACTTTCCCCGATTCTTTATTTTTCAGGCTTAGATTTTCAGTGATCGAAGTTATTTCTGCCACCAGTTTTTGGTGTGACTCTCCATCGTAAATACGATTGGCAATCTCGTTTTGCAACTGAACAACCTGACTTTGCCGCAACGCCAATTGATGTTTAAATTCATTCAGTCTTTGCTTCTGAAATTCAAGGTTCATCTCCTGCGACAAAACCTGCCTCACCTCTTCAATTCCTGAATAACTACTTTGTTCCAAACGGTCGGCAAGTTGTTTTTGAGTTCCGGCATTGGCTTCCTGTTCCTGTAAAAGGGCTGTGCGATTGGCTTCGAGGCTTCCACTGATCGTATCTTTGGTTTTCCGGAGTTCGTTCAAATGGTTGGTCAGCTCGTTAAACTGTTTTTCCAAACCAACATATTTTTGCTGGAGTACTCGTTTTTCAGCCTCAATTTCTGCGGAAGTTTTGGTTTTGTAATCGTCAATTTTCAATAGTTGGACCTGTTCCGAAAGTGTTTTAATTTCAGTTTGCGCTGCGGTAAGTGCGATCCTGATTTTTTCTATTTCAGCCTGAAACTTCTTTTCGTTCGAAGCCCCTTTTTCCAGATCAGCAACCACCTTTTCAAGTTGCTTTTCCTTTTCTTTCAATATCTTCTGAATGTTTTCAGCAGCTAAAAACGCCCGACTGACAGCAGCTTCTTCCCTGAAAGCTTCCCAATTAAAAAGGGCGACATGACCGGCAATTTTCACCTCCAGTTCCGTCAGTTTAGCAGACAACCCTTTGAGATGTTCTAAATTGAATTTCAGCCGGTTCGATAAATCTGAAAGCTGGCCGATATTTTCATTGGCATCTGCAATCTCCTTTTCAATAATTACCCGGTTTTTCAAGGCTTCCGACAATGATCCGGCCACACTTTCGGCACTGAGAACCGCAGGATGGCGCAGTGAGCCACAGAGCGGACAAGCTTCTCCATCGTGCAGGTCCACTGCATACTCTTCGAGTTTTGTCTGCACACGGAAATGCTCTATTTCATGGTCAAGTTCTATGTTTTTCGTTTTCAGCTGGTCAATTTTCTCCTTCAAAAACTGAATAACTGCAGCGATATCGGCTTCAGTTGCCAGGTCTGCAAAAACCGGCTCTTTAAACCTTGTTTTTACCGCTTCGTTAATTACTTCAATTTCTTTCTGAAATTTTTCAGATCCAAGCTTCTTCTCAGCTAGTTGTTGATTCAGGTTTTTATTATCGACATGCCATGATTTTATTTCCGAAAGCATTGCCAAATCAGGTAACTGCGCCTTTTCCGCTTTCAGTAAAAGTTCCAGTTTTTCCTTTTCAAGTTTCAGCTTTTCTGAAGTTCCAATGGTTTTATCAAGAACGATTTTTCCATTTTTGATCCGGTCTTCATCAGATAAAACGGAGGCTGATAAAACATTCAGTCGTGCCATTTTTCCCAATTCTTCAGCCTGCTGTTTCAGAAAATCCCGACTGTCGTAAGCAATTTTCAATTCTGCCAAAGCACTTTCCAGTGTGGCAA
This sequence comes from Prolixibacteraceae bacterium, assembly GCA_031421065.1. GTDB lineage: Bacteria > Bacteroidota > Bacteroidia > Bacteroidales > Prolixibacteraceae > Aquipluma. The sequence continues at coordinate 20,076 of JANONW010000407.1, read as the reverse complement.
TTTCCTCTTCCGATTTTTTTAGGACGATAGTCTCTTTTTCAATCTGCCCAGTGCTTTGAATGATCTTTTTATTGCTTGAATCAAAAGCATCGAGCAAACCTTTAAACTGAATCAGGCATTGTTCGTAATTTCGGATTAGTGTTTCAAGTTTAACGTATTCGGGCTCACGATCTAACAATTGCTTTAATTTTTGGTGAGCATCTGCTATTTTTTTTATCAGTTCCCGCAACAGTTTCAATTCAGCCTCTTTAGCCTGATTTTCCTTCAGCATTTGACTGATTACTGCAATTTCAGCTTTAAGCCCTCCCAGCTGTTCTTCGTACTGTTTAACCTGCTCCTGATCAATCGCCCCAAGCTGCTGCAATTGGCCTTCAATATTTTGCTTATTTGCATTGTTTTTCGATTCGAGCGCAGTTACCTTGTAGTAAAGTTCAAATCGTTCGAGATTGAAAAGTTCTTTCATCATACGGGCCCGATCGGTACTTCCCAACTGCAGGAATTCCTGAAACTGTCCCTGCGGAATGATAATGGTTCGTTTGAAATTACCGTAGCTCAGACCAATCGCTTTTTCAAGCATTTCCGGTTCTATGGGAATCCAGTTTTCATTTTCTTTGCGATAGGCAGTGCGTTCCAGAGCCTTAACTTCTTCGAACTTTTTACCGTTGCGCCGGCCTTTCACCACTGCCTGATAAGCAGTCTGATCTTTCCCGGTTTCGAAGATGAACTCGATCAGCAAATCGCTTGATTTCAGGTTCATCATGTTGTAATTACGATTGTCCCTTGAATTCAGCCGATCTGTCTCGCCGTAAATAGCGAAAGTAATAGCTTCCAGGATGCTGGATTTTCCACTTCCAACCGCGCCAAAAATCCCGAACAAATTGGCCTCAGTAAGTTTTGTAAAGTCGATGGTTTGCTTCTCCTGATAAGAGTACAAACCTTGTATGGTCAGTTTTATTGGTATCATAAATTTTGATTTCACCACAGATTACACAGATAATCACATAACAATTCTAGTTATTCCTTTTTTCAGGTCGATGACGTTGAAATTAATGAGCAAACCTAATTCTAAATACGACAATTTTAAATGAGACATCAACTGAGCTTTAAAAAGTGGGATCATTTCAGTAACCGATTTCAATTCAACAATTACAGAATCCTCAACCAACAAATCAATTCTATAGCCTGCATCCAATTTGATTTCATCGTATATAACTGGTAACGGCTTTTGCCGCTCAACTTTGTACCCCATTTTTCTTAATTCATATTCCAGACAAATTTCATAAGTCGATTCCAGAAGACCGGGACCTAAGGCTGAATGAACTTTGTAAGCCGCACCAATAATGTCGTAACTAATCAGGTTCAACGTTTCCATAACTCATAATTATTTAAATTGAATAAACGCAAATTGATTATTTTATTTACCACAGATTACTCAGATAAACACAGATTAAAAACCAAAATAATCTGAGAGAATCTGTGCTATCTGTGGTTTTATTTTTTCACATTCATCTGTGGTTAATCTTCTTTATCCTCTGCGAGTATCTCAGCAAACAGGTTCATCAATTCTGCATTGGGTTCCTGCCCTTTTGCGTGCCTGAAATAATCGGTAAAAAGCTCTTCCATGCTTTTGGTCAGATCAATACTTTTTTTAGTTCCCAAGGCTAATCCGGTTACATTTTTCACTTCAGGAATGATGGTCACAATTCCTTTGTGTGCGCCATTCAACAGTTTCCGCTCCTGTGCCGTGAGATAAGTGTCGGTCACCATTGTCAGTTCTACCAAACTATCCTGATTTTCGGCAAGCCATTGCAGTGCCTCCTCAATTCCTTCGGCCCTTTTCCGAAGCAGCTTTTTGCCTTCGGTAAGTTCAAGCTCACGAACCTGAGCTTCTTTTCCCGGTCCGGCTTCCACCAGCAGCACATACTTTTTCTGATTGGCCTCGGCAAAACTGTACGACAACGGACTGCCACTGTAAAAAACCGGACAAGGCTTCGAATCGACCCGGTGCATCCGGTGCAAATGGCCGATGGCCGTATATTGAATTTGATTTGGAATATTCTCTGTATAAATAACCTGTGCGCCACCGACATGAAAAATCGGTTTTTCATCGGCAGGTTCTTCGGGCAATGCATCTCCTTTTTTCACTACAAAGAGATGGGTAAGCAACAGGTTTATGCCCTGATCATCGCAATATTTTGCAGCCAGTTCCTGCCATTTTTCCTGAAGTACTGTTCTCAGTTCCTTTTCGCTGTTTTCGTGGCCAAGATAAGTTTTCAGCCTGAATTCGTTGGCATAAGGTGTTAACAGCAAACGCAATGGAGCATCAGTTCCGAGAAGTTTTAATTCGAGAAATCCTTCGGAACTTTGAATCACTTCTAATCCCGATTCCAGCTTAAACTGCGGGACTACCGAATTTGGATAGCCTGCAAAAATAATCCCGCACTCGCGGGCCAGCGGATCGGGCGCTTCAATCCGGTCGGGAGAATCGTGGTTACCGGCAATGGCGATAACAGGCCGTTTCCCATTGTTGGCCAGGCGTTTCAAGGTACGGTAAAACAGGTCAACGGCTTCGGTTGGTGGATTGAACGTATCGAACAAATCGCCGGCAATAAGCACAGCATCAACTTGTTCGCGATCGGCAATTTCGCAAATTTCCAGCAAAACGGACTGTTGCTCTTCAATTCTCGAAAAATCTTCGAGCCGTTTGCCTAAATGCCAGTCGGAAGTATGGAGGAGTTTCATGAAATTATGATCGTTGAATTTATTGTTTCAAAGCTATCTAAAAATCACAAAAAATTAAGCTCTTTTCAACATACTTTCGACACGATAGAACATTTACCGGAATAAAAAAAGCCACTGATAACTTTATCAGCAGCTTTTCAGAATTCATTTTGGTCAGGAATTACTTTTTTATTTCCCAGGCACAACGCACCGGAGAAACAATTTTGTCTTCCTTTTTCAAATCATTCATGGCCTTTTCGACCACTTTTTTATCCAGTCCGGCTAACTCAGCAATTTCTCCGGCTTTCAATGGTTTTCCTGAAGCAGTCATCACTGCCAATACTTTTTCTACGCTCATATTTATCGGTTTTAAGGTTCTTCAAATAGATTTGATTCAACAAAGATTAACGATTAAAAATTAAAAATTAAAAATTAACGATCAACGATTGATGATTATAATTCGTTAATCATCAATCGTTAATCACCGATCAGAACCTTTTTTCAACAACTTTCCAGTCCATTACTTTCCAGAAATCGGCTACATAAGCCGGACGAAGATTCTGCTTGTCAAGATAATAGGCATGTTCCCAAACATCGCATGTCAAAAGTGGAGTCAAACCATCGCGAACTGGGCATCCGGCATTGCTTGTTTGAACGATGCTGAGTTTTCCGGCAGCATCTTTCACCAACCATGCCCAACCTGAACCAAATTGAGTGACAGCAGCTTTGTTGAAGGCTTCTTTAAAAGCATCGAGCGAACCAAAAGTAAATTCAATCGTGTCTTTTAACTTGCTAGAAGGTTCGCTTGCCGGTTTTGCCGATAGCTGTTCGAAATAAAAAGTGTGGTTGAAAACCTGTGCGCCGTTGTTAAAAATTCCACCATCTGATTTTTTAACGATGGTTTCCAGATCGGCATTTTCGAATTCAGTTCCAACAATCAGGTTGTTCAGGTTGGTGACGTAAGCCTGATGGTGTTTGCCATGATGAAACTCCAGTGTTCGGGCACTGATAAAAGGTTCAAGGGCATCAATTGCATAGGATAATGCGGGTAATGTAAAACTCATTTTGGTTATTTTTTTGGTTAAACAATGACTTTTAGTTTTTCAGAAAGATAACAGAAACTTGAATCAAAAGGTTTGGGAAATCAGCAATTCCGAAGTAATTTATACTGATTCTGAATAAGGCTTATAAAAAAAACAAAACCGCCCGGTACCTCTGTACCGGGCGGAAAAAAACCAAAAATCAACTAACCTTTAAACCGTCGGGCAACTTCATCCCAATTAACCACATTGAAAAAGGCTTCGACATAATCAGGTCGCCGGTTTTGATACTTCAGATAATATGCGTGTTCCCACACATCTGCCCCAAGCACCGGTGTGCCTTTTACTTCTGCCAGATCCATTAACGGGTTATCCTGATTAGGTGTAGATGAAATCACCAGACCATCACCTTGCTTTACCAGCCATGCCCACCCAGACCCAAACCGGGTGAGGGCTGCTTTTGTAAAAGCTTCTTTAAAATTTTGATACGACCCAAAAGATTCATTTAATACTTTCAGTAAGTCTCCTTCAGGTTGTTTAGCGCCTTTGGGAGCCATTATTTCCCAGTATAAATTGTGGTTGTAAAAACCTCCGCCATTGTTTCGCACTGCAACCGGCTGAGCCGATATATCGGACAAAATTTCTTCAATTGTCTTTCCTTCAGTTTCTGTTCCCTGAATTGCAGCATTCAGATTGTTGGTATATGCTGCGTGGTGTTTTCCATGATGTATTTCCATCGTTTGCGCATCGATATAAGGTTCGAGCGCATCAAAAGCGTATGGTAATTTTTGTAATTCGAATGCCATTTTTGTATTTCGTTTTAATAAGATTTAATACTCTTTTATCTTCTATACAAACATAGCACCTATTTGGATTTATTCCAAATAAGAAATCACTTTTTTTATATCAAATTTTTCGATCAGATATAAGTAAGCTCAATAACCGGCAGTAAATATGTATTTAATTCCTCAGGCACTCATGAACTTACCTTATCAATATATAAAACTACTTCCGCCCAGAAACTCACGAATTAGCGAAGTTGGAGGGATTTCCAGATCGTCGATGGGTTTGAAGTAGGATAAAAATTTCAGCAACCGGTTACTTTCACTGAATTCCGGTTGATTTTCTGGTACTGCTTTCAAAAGTGGTTCAGCATACTTTTTCAGGACAGCCAATTCATAAACCATTGCCGAATTAAACATTACATCTGCATTTTCCTGATAAGGGAAAATATTTTTGTCTTCGCCAGCACGAACGCTTGACCAGCGGCGAATGGTATCCTGTGCCGAATAGTTCCGGTATTTACTATCGCGGATCATCCTGCGGATCAACCGGTTATCGGTAGTCGAAATATGGTTTTGATCGTCGATGGAGATTTGTGTCAAAGCCGATAAAAATATTTTATAGGTATTCTCCGTTTTAATATGTGGGATCAAATTGGGGTTCATGCCGTGAATTCCCTCAACAATCAAAATGCTGTTCGGTCCCAACTGCATCATTTTGCCTGAAGGAAGCCGCTGTCCAAGCGTGAAATTGAACCTGGGCAATTCAATGGTTTCTCCATTGAAAAGTTGAAGAAATTGTTCATTAAGAAATTCAATATCAATGGCTTCAATGGCTTCAAAATCATATTCGCCAAAAATGTCTTTCGGCGTTTTTTCCCTGTCAACAAAATAATCATCCAGCGAAATCATCACAGGTTTCAATCCATTTACAGCAAGTTGAACCATGAGGCGTTTGCTGAAAGTGGTCTTTCCAGATGCCGAGGGGCCTGCAACCATTACGATCTTGACCTGTTTTATGCGTGAGGTGATCACATTTGCGATTTCAGCTACTTTCTTTTCGTGCAATGCTTCCGATATTTTAATGATATCGCCACTTTGTCCGGTTAGGGTGGAGTCATTCAGATTTGCAAGGTTGGCTACATTTAATATCTCCGCCCAATCCTTGTGTTCCTGAAAAACACCGAACAATTTATCGAGCTTCTTGTATGGCTGAACGTTGCTGAATTTCGCCGGATCTGGAATTCGCAACAGCAATCCTTCATAATACGGAACAAGATCGAAAACCTTCAGGTAACCGGTTGATGGCACCATATATCCGTAGAAATAGTTAGCAAGAATACCAAGAAAATACATATAGGAGAACAGGTCGCCCTGCTGTTCTATGAGCCGGGCTTTAAAAAGCAAATTTTGTTTCCGGCAAATTTCAACAGCCTCAGAACTCGGCAATCCGACCTTTAAAAAAGGAATATCCAGTTCAACCAACTGGTGCATTTCATTCTTAATGGCAAAGATATCAGAATCTGTTATTGGCCGGTTCAGGCCTGCCAGCTCGCAATAATAACCCCTCGAAATACCATGCACCATTTTCAGCTTCACTTCAGGAAATACCTCACGAACAGCTGCATACAAAATAAAGAACAGCGATCGGACATACAGACGTATACCATCTGGGTGCGAATAATCGATGAACTCCACTTTTTTGGTTTTTACAAACACAAACGAGAGTTCCTTAACCTTGTTGTTAACCAATGCGCCGATAACCGGATTTTCCAGTTTTACCTGAAAATCATCTTTTATTTCCATCAGGGTCACGCCCAGTGGGTAAGACTTTTTTGTATTGGTATTGACGCAATAAATGTCGATTGTGTTCATGTCGGGCAATATATTTTTCGTTATTCTAACTCTTTAATTTCTGTTTTTTTTCAAGTATTTTGGCATTTCTGGCAGTAACAATTTTATCGCCTGTTTTCGCTTCAATTTCACGGCGGGTATTGTCGGCAATAGTTCCGCTTTGTTATGCTATTCGTTTACTTTCATCATTATATATTACTTTAATAAAACTAATATAGCAAATAAAATTTCAACTTTCCATCAATTTATAACATATTCAACTCCTGTTTCAGATATAACGCAGTAAACGATTCTTTATTCATGGAAGCTTCTTCCGGAGTGCCAAAGCAAAGCACTCTCCCACCCTCTTTTCCACCTTCGGGGCCTATATCTATGATGTGGTCGGCCATCTTAATTACATCCATGTTGTGTTCGATTACAATCACCGTGTTGCCTCTGTCAACCAGCTTGTTCAGCACATCAAGCAAAACGCGGATATCTTCGAAATGCAGGCCGGTGGTTGGCTCATCCAGAATATACATGGTTTGCCCGGTGTCCTTTTTTGCCAGCTCGGTAGCCAGTTTCACGCGCTGCGATTCGCCTCCTGAAAGTGTGGTGGACGATTGCCCAAGTGTGATGTATCCCAAACCGACATCCTGAATGGTTTTCAGTTTATGTACAATCGACGGAATATGTTCAAAAAATTCGACACCCTGATTTATGGTCATGTCCAGCACATCGCCGATTGATTTTCCCTTGTACCGAACTTCCAGCGTTTCGCGGTTGTAGCGGCGGCCGTTACAGGTATCGCAATGCACATACACATCGGGCAGAAAATTCATTTCAATTTGCTTCATTCCGCCACCCTGACAATCTTCGCAACGTCCACCTTTCACATTGAATGAAAACCGTCCAGGCTGATAGGCCCTGATTTTGGCCTCGGGCAATTGAGCGAATAAATTTCGAATATCGGAAAACACGCCTGTGTAAGTAACCGGATTGCTGCGTGGCGTGCGCCCAAGCGGCGACTGATCGACCTGCACGACTTTATCAATATTGTTAAGCCCTGAAATTTCCGAATAGGAAAGCGGATCTTTAACTGATGAGTAAAAGTGCTGGCTTAAAATAGGTTGCAGCGTGGAATTGATCAAACTGGATTTCCCGCTACCTGAAACACCGGTGATACAAATCAATTTCCCGAGCGGAAAATCGACCGAAATATTTTTCAGGTTATTTCCGGTACAACCTTTTATTGAAAGTACTTTGCCGTTTCCTTCACGTCTTTTCTCCGGAACGGGAATTTGAGTTTCGCCAAGCAGGTACTTTGATGTCAGCGTTCCGGAAGTAAGTATTTGTTGAGGGGTTCCGCAAGCCACCACATGTCCGCCAAGCCGACCGGCAAAAGGTCCCATATCGATCACATAATCGGCATTCAACATCATATCTTTATCGTGTTCAACCACAATTACGGAGTTTCCGGTATCGCGCAATTGCTCCAGGGAATTTATCAGCCGGAGATTGTCGCGGTGGTGCAGCCCGATACTTGGCTCGTCGAGGATGTAGAGCACATTTACCAGTTGCGAACCAATTTGAGTTGCCAAACGAATCCGTTGCGTTTCGCCTCCCGATAAAGTCCGCGAAGTACGGTCGAGCGACAGGTATTTCAAGCCGACATCCAACAGAAAACGAATCCTGTCGCGAATTTCCTTGATTACTTCAATGGCTATTTTTTGCTGACGATCAGAAAGCCGATCTTCCAAATTATCAAGCCAATCGCTCAACTCAGAGATGTCAAGTTGTGCCAGTTCCGAAATATTTTTTCCATCAATCCTGAAATACAGCGACTCTTTTTTTAACCGTTGCCCTTTACATTCAGGGCATGGAGTTTCGCGAACAAACTGATTGGCCCACTTCTGCGCTTTCTGTGATGGATTGTCATCCTTCTGCAAATCAATGTATTTGATGACACCTTCGTAGGTCATCATGTAATTCATGGAAACTCCAAGTGGCGAATTCTTCAGTTGTATCCGCTCGTTCGTTCCGAAAAGAATGGCATTCAACCCATCTTCAGGAATATCTTTCATAGGCGTTTTCAGGGTAAAACCAAACATTTCGCCCAAAGCTTCAATCTGCCAGAAAACAAGGGTGTTTTTGTGTGCCCCGAGCGGAGCAATTCCTCCATTTTGAATACTTTTTGTATTGTCAGGAACAATTTTTTCAAGATCGATTTCGCTGATCATGCCCAGCCCGTTGCATTTGGGGCAAGCTCCCTGTGGCGAATTGAACGAAAAGTTATGCGGTGCAGGTTCATTGTACGAAATACCTGTGGTGGGACACATCAACTGGCGGCTGTAATATTTGGCCTCCTGGCTGTCATGATCCAGAATCATGGAAATGCCATGTCCGTTTTTCATTGCAATTTGCAACGAATCGCGCAATCGTTTGTCGCTGGCCTCATCAACCAGCAAGCGGTCGATCACAATTTCGATGAAGTGGTTTTTGTAGCGATCGAGCCGCATGGCTGCCTTCAATTCGGTCACTACACCATCGATCCGTGCATTCAGAAAACCCTTTTTCAGGATTTGCTCAAACAATTCGCGGTAATGACCTTTCCGACCTTTAACAACCGGTGCCAGTATCAGGATTCGTTTCCCGGAGAAAGATGTTTTGATCAGATTAATGATCTGATCATCGGTGTATTTCACCATTTTTTCGCCGGTATTGTAGGAAAAAGCTTCACCGGCACGGGCATATAACAGACGTAAAAAATCGTAAATTTCGGTAACTGTACCGACCGTTGAACGCGGATTCTTGTTGGTGGTTTTTTGCTCGATGGCAATAACAGGACTCAATCCGGTAATCAGATCAACATCGGGGCGCTCCATTGTGCCCAAGAAAGATCGTGCATAAGCCGAAAATGTTTCGATGTAACGGCGCTGACCTTCAGCATAAATGGTATCGAAAGCCAGCGATGACTTGCCACTGCCGCTCAAACCGGTAATTACGGTCAGTTTATTACGTGGAATTTCAACATTGATGTTTTGTAAATTGTGAACCCGCGCACCATGAACCACAATTTTCCCATCTTCTTCCGTCAGATTTTCAGGAGAATGTATATTTTCAGCTTTTAGCATTTAATTTGACTTTGTACGGAAACCTTCTTCCGGAATTTTCAGGATATAAATTTTTCGGGTTGGGTTTTTCAATAAGGAGTCCCTTAACCAGGGGTTAAACATTTTCAAAATTTTATAGTTGATCCCATTTTTAAGGGCAAAGTCCGCCCAATCCAAAACCGGACCATTTATTTCGATGGTATTGGTTTTTATAACCGGATAAAACTGGTCTTTTTCTACACTGAACCCATATTTTTCGGGATTTTCCATTACCAGTTTAAAGGCCAGAATGCGGAATACATAACGGGTTGTTTCTTCAACAAACAACAAATCGTAATAACTTCGAACTTTTTGGTTGTTGATTTGGTTGACAACCCTTGTCCTGCCGCCATTGTATGCCGCAGCAACCAGCGACCAGCTCCCGAACCTCTCGTAGGCCGATTTCAGGATACGGCAAGCGGCTTCGGTCGATTTTTCGATGTGATAGCGCTCGTCAACTTCAGCATTTATTTCCAGCCCGTTCTCTTTCGCAGTTGCTTCGAGTATCTGCCATAAACCTACTGCTTTGGCTGGCGAAACGGCACGCAGATCGAAACCACTTTCAGCAACGGCCAGGTATTTAAAATCTTCAGGAATTCCATTCGATTTCAGGATAGGTTCTATAATGGAAAAATAGCGTGGCGCATTTTTGATGTAACGGATGGTTTGAGAATGGAAATATACGGTTGACAACAATTCGCGGTCGAGATTTTCTCGCACATCGAAATATTCCAATGGTACTTTTTCACCGGCAAAAGTGAGCTCTTCGGGAAGTTCTACTGGAGTAAACAAGTGGGTCCCCAGCGAATCGGGCGCCTGGCGATTTGTGTTTGAACACGCTGTTAAGGGCAAAACCAACACAACCGGAAGTGCCATCAATAATCGGGAGAACTGGGTAAGCATATTAAAATCCATAAATTACTTTTCAAAATTCGACAATTTGCAAAAATAGCTGTTTTAATTTCCTCAGTCAACAAACCTTGCTTTTTATTAAAAATAAAATACCGGTCAAAAAGATTGGCCGGTATTTTTATAAGAGGATACCACAGTACTTCGAAGTCCAATTGCATTGCGGACTGTTTTGATATTGAAACGAAGAAATTGCCCAAATATTCCAATTACTTATATTTATTTAACAAATGAACTACCCCGCCGCAAGCGGACGGGGTATCAACCCAAAAGAGATTAAAGCTCAAGTGGGGGATGACTATTACCGGATTGTTGTTACTCGAATGTAAAAAACGGGACAGGGGTATTTGCAGGTTTTAATGATAATGCAGTTTCTCATTTTGAGAAAACTTATATTCCTTTTTCGATGGACACCATTAAGGTTGAAAAAGGATCAATATACTATTATTAAGGGGATACGGCATACTTTAAATTACTGATTGCCTGAAATATAGTTTGTGCGAAGTGTAAAAATCAAAAAAACCGGTCAATTAAAATTGACCGGTTTTTTTATCAGAGGGTACCACAGACTACGTGTCCTAATATTTTGAGGACTGGCTAGGCTTTCTTCACTACAGGAATTATGCCAATTTGTTTAATATTTTGGATATTTGAGTAATCGTACAGCATAAATCCCTTTTCGCCAATCAGAAAAAGGTAATTGTTCGTCGGAATAACATCGTAAGCATTTATGGATGGAAAACTTATTATCAGGTTTTGGGTAATCGCCAACGGATCGGCAGCATTGTATATTTTCAGACCGGCATCGCCATCACAGATAAATAGCAAGTCATCGTCAATGCCCAAACCTTGCGGACCATACATAGGATATGATTTGAGCAACTCAAATTTAGAATAACCGTTGCTCATGCGAATAACATCCAATTGATTGAGCGTTCCGCGGCATGTGTTTCCGCCTTTCAGCGTAACAAAAGCCAGATCGCCTTTAATTACCACCGGATCGCAGGCAGTCATGTGCGAGAAAGAACCTTTATGCGATGGTCTTTCAGGAACTTCAAGCGACTTAACGATCATGCCGTTTTGAGTTCCAAGAAACAGGTGCTTGTCGGTAATAAAAATGGTTTCTACATTCCAGTTCACGTATTCGGTGTTCAATAAAGTGACTTCAGTATTGGAATTCAGTTTAAAAGTTAACAAGCTGTTCTGATTCACAATGTATAAAAAGTTAAGATACAAACCGAAACGGGCCATGCTGCCGCCTACACCATAAGTTGATCCGGCAGTTCCGCCAATGCCACCGCTACTGTACGATGCCATGTCCATTTTTTCAGCATTCAATCCACGGTAATATATCGGGTAATAGCGTTGTTCAAGTTCCTGACGCACACTTTTCTCTACCCAACCGGTTACCACACCTTTTGTTTCATCCAATTTGGCAAGTGGTAATTTCTCGTTGTATTTGGGCAATGTGTAAGGAAAAACCTTCTGAACCCGGCCAACTTCTTTAATGCTTGCGAAACTTGAAACATCAATCGAAACCAGGTCGATGTAACTGTCGGCATACAAAATGTTGTCCTTGATGGCAATGTCAACGTTCCCGGGAATCTCGATAAAACCTTTGTTCTGCGGGTTTGTCGGGTCGCTCACATCGTAAACATGCACGCCTTTCATTTTTTCGTTGATAAAAATGTACTGATCCTTAAAATAGATTTTTCCGGGATTGTTCATTTCGCGGGCGGCAGTCATTTTTACGGCCGATCGCAAATCTTCGTAAGTCAGGTAAACAGGCTCATTGGCCATAAAAGTTTCATACACTTTGTCGGTGCAAGCTGAAGTAAAGGCAAGTATTAATACCAATACTGAAAAAATATATTTAGTTTGTTTCATGGCAGTGGTTAGTTAAAGATAAATCCGATTTTCAGTGAAAGGCGCGAAAAGTTGGTTTCGAGCTTATATCCATTCTCCCCTGAATAATTGAGTTGATGGTAGCGGTATCCGAAAGAAAAGAACCAGCCAAAATTGTCGGAGGTAAACCGCTGAAACCCGATGGACGGATTGATTAGATAACCGCCTTCAGCATTGAGCTTTGAATTGTTTTGCGGATAGGGCCAATAGGAGGAAGAGTAGTGGTAAGTTATTAATTGATTGCGGTTGCCATCTTCGAGCGGAACCTGGTACCCAACCTGTAAATTAACAAAAGGGGTAAATTTTGTGTCGCGGAATTTGTATTGAATTTGAGCGAAAGCGGGCATGTAGCTTTCTTCAAAAAATTCAGCGCCAAGGCCAGCCCCAGCGTACAAATTCCCGTTTATCCTGAAATTGACCGATGACATAAACGAAAATGGCGCTGATTGGTTGTTTCCGGAGTTGCCTAACAAAACGCCCATCGAAGTGTCGAAAAAATAATTTTGAGTGAGGCCAGATTCATTTCTAACTTTTGAATACTTCGAAATACTGTCAACTTCTACATTTTTGAATACCCATTCATTTCCTGAAGAATTGATTTTTACTATTTCAGCGTCGTGGGTGATCAGTTGGCCTTTAATAACCCCTCCTGATTTCAGGTAAACAATGTCCTTTTTGCCTTTTTGGGCAAAAGCCGGAACCAGGAACAAGCCGGACAGAAGCAGGATCAAAATTTTTTTCATGTGATCTTGGTTTTTAAGTTTTAGCATGTCGAATGACATTCATATGCTTTGAAGATGTGACGACAGAAAAAAAGGTTGCGTGGGGGGAGAATATTTCATCTGTAAGTTCCGAATTACTGAACACTTCATTAAAACTCGTAACTCAATCCTGTAAAAACACCAATTGTATATGGCTTATAAGTTACTGCCGAATTGCTGTTCAGCGAATTGAGGTAATATTTAACCCGTGGTTCCACGTTCAGGAAAATACGTTTCGACAATCCATATTTTAGGCCAACACCCAAAGTTCCGCTGTAATTCAGCATTTGCATGTCCTGCGTTTTGCCAACAAGGTTTTTGCCGGAACTGCTTTCCATAAAGGTTTTGTTTCCTACCAGTAAATTCGAGCTGAAACCGCCCATCATTTCCATATCAAATCTGGAGTCAATAATAGTATATCGCAAATAAAGCGGTATTTCGATGTACTCGAAATTCTGAACAAACCGGGCATCAGAAACAACCACTGCCGACGATGCAAGTGTTTTGTCTTCGAGATTGGTCCCCAGAACTATTCCCGATGGAACACTGCTGAATTCAATCACTCCGGCTGCACTGTTCATCATCATTTTGCTTGATTTGGCATCAATATTTACTGATGCATTAAAGTACTCAGCTCCGCGATCGGCACTGGCAAACATATAATCATTTCCTGATGAACGGCTTGAATTTCCTGAAGCCTGCCCCAAACCTGAATAATAAACACCACTCTGCACACTCAGGCGTTTGCCTTTTTTGTATTCGACCGAAATTCCACCGCCAATATCAACAGGATTGGAAGCAGAACTCAGCATATTACTTGCATAAATTTGCGAATGGCTACTTCCCGAAACATTGAATGCCGGCGAAACCTGCGCACCGACCAGCCAGCGAACTTTCTTCTGATTTTCATTCTGCGCCATTAAAATCTGTTGGTTTTGCTCAATAATCTGCCGATCGATGGTCATTTCCAACTGATCAAGACTTGGGCTTTTCACCTTCATTTCATGTAACACATTTGCAAACCGATCATTGCTGATTATTATTCGGCTCAGGATTTTTATCGGATGAAGCAAAGCTGGTTGAGCAGTGCGGGCATCCAATATTGGTTCATCGGCAATTATCTTTTCCTGTAAATTGATCAGGTCAGCAATCTGCAAATTTTTATCTGATACGGATTTGAATAATTTTTCATCACTGGCCAAACCAGCATCCGGAATCTTATCCAAAGTTATTTCACTTTCAGGAGCAAGCTGTATTGCAGTTTTTATCTCCAGAGAAGAATTCGGGACAACAACAACCTGCTGCGGCGATGTTTCGCTGTTCAAGTGCTGCAATTGCCATCCGGCCAAGAAAGCCAGAAGTATTGCGGCAGCTACTACGGCAACCCTCCAGAAAATTATTTTTCTGTTTCGTCTGGCTCCGGCAGCTCCATCCAGAACATTCTGCAACAAATAAGCCGGAGGTTCCTGCTCGTAATTCCGAAGCTTCTCGCGGAACAATTCGTCTATATTTCTATTTCCCTTCATGCCGTATAATTGTTTTGGGCATTTAATTCACCAAAGTTCTCGTGAACTTTTTTTTTCATTATTTCCCTGGCCCTTGCCAGGTTCGATTTAGAGGTTCCCTGCGTGATCGACATTTCTTTGGCAATTTCCTGGTGCGACAAACCTTCAATCACATAAAGGTTAAAAACCAGCCGGTAGCGCGGGGGCAATTCCTGAATCAGTTTCACAAGGTCGTCAGCCGAAATTTTTGCAACCACATCATCCGAAAAGTTGACCGTATCATACACCGAAACATCTTCAACAGGGTACATCAAATGTTGTCTCCTTAACTTTTCAAGTGAAACATTGATCATGATACGCCTTATCCAACCTTCGAAAGAACCATCGTGACGGAACGACTTCAAGTTGGTAAAAACCTTGATAAACCCATCCTGAAGATTATCTTCAGCCTCGGTTGCATCTTTGGCATAACGCAAACATACCCCGAACATTTTCGGTGCAAACTGGTGATATAGTTTTGCCTGGGCTTTTTGGTTCCCGGCAATACATTCGGATATGATTGGTTTAAAATCTTCCAAGTGCGCGCTAATTTCTGATTACCCAAATTTAACTTTATTAATCATACTTTCTTTGGGGCCTTTCAAATCTATCAAACCCGATTCATTAAAACGTCCAGAACGAAATATTGCAACCTAATTTAACGTTCAAGCTATTGACGATTCTTTTCTAAGATGAAATCGGGACAAGATTAGTTGCGTTCATTTTTCTTTTTTTTTCAAAATTATTATTCATGAACTTTCGGAAAATAAAAATCATAGCAGCAACGCAACCTTTCAGGATGCAATATCATCTTGGATATAGATTATAAATTTTAAAATAACAGACCATGAAAAGATTATTCTTATTTTTAGCAATTGCAACCTTATTAACAGCTTGCAATAACGAGCCAAACGAACCTGTAGTCTCGGATTTAACGATCACCGAAAAATCGGCCAAAATAATTGCTGCCGACAACCAGTTTGGGTTCGAGTTATTTAAGAAAGTGAATGCATCGCTGGACGAACCAAAGAATACCATGATTTCACCAATGAGTGTTTCGCTGGCTTTGGCAATGGTATATAACGGAACGGAAGGCAATACCAAAGCACAAATGGAGCAAATGCTGCACAAAGCAGGCATGACTCCTGAGGATATCAACCAGAGTTACAAAGATTTGGTCGCATCGCTTATCAGCCACGATCCGAAAGTGGAACTGTCCATTTCGAATGCAATTTTCTACCGGAACACATTCCCTGTAAAAGAAGCTTTCATCACCACCAACCGGAATTATTACAATGCCGAAGTTTCAGGCCTGGATTTTACAAAAACCGCAGAAACCCTTAATACGATAAATGGTTGGGTAAACACCAAAACCAAAGGGAAAATCGATAAAATCATCGAAGAGGTAAAAGCTGAAGATGTGATGTATTTGCTGAATGCCATTTATTTTAATGGCGAGTGGAAATACCGGTTCGACACAAAAGAAACTACCGACCGCAGCTTCACCAAAGAAGACAATACGGTGGTTCAGGTACCAACCATGAAAATCGAAAAACCGTTCAATTATTACAGTCATCAAAACTTTCAACTGCTGGAAATGCCTTACGGAAGCGGGAAATACTCGATGCTGATCTTTTTGCCTGAAACGGGAAAAAAGACGGATGACGTAATTTCGCTACTAACCGCTGAAAATGTGAACGGATGGATTTCGAAACTTACCGAACAAAAAAAGGAAGTATTTCTCCCGAAATTTGAATTCAAGTTTGACAATAGCCTGAAAGATGAACTGGCCGCATTGGGAATGACCGATGCTTTCGACGATGCAAAAGCCAACCTGAGTGGCATTTCGGAAGCAGCCAAACTGGTTATTTCGGAAGTAATGCATAAAACATATATCAAAGTTGACGAACGGGGAACCGAAGCTGCCGCTGTAACAGGAATTACTGTTGGTGTGACTTCCGTTGGGCCAGATAATAGCTTCAGGGTTGACCGTCCATTTGTATTTGCCATCCGCGAGAAAGACACACAAGCCATTTTATTTATCGGCAAAGTGATGGACCCAAAGCAGGAATAGGGAAAACTTGTAGTTAACCTTTCGGGTTGTTTTCTTCCTGGAACAAACAAAACTTCACCTAAATTCGGTTAAAATATTTCCAGAAGTTTGTAATTCTTTACATTTGTTTGTTACATATTTATTCATATTATGACAAGCGAATATTTTTTATTTGTCAGGAAAATTCTTTAACCAAAATTTTAACCAAATAACAAACGTATGATCAAATTCAGATTAATCCTGATCATTGCCCTGTTGCAGGTATCATGGATGTGTTTCGGCCAGCTTAACGTTAACATGGCAGTTCCTGTTGATCCGGCAGCCAGGATCGGACGGCTCGGGAATGGGATGACTTATTACATTCGGCACAACGAGGAGCCCAAAGAAAGGGCAAGTTTTTACATCATTCAAAATGTTGGGGCGCTGCTCGAAAACGATGACCAGAACGGCCTGGCACATTTTCTGGAACACATGGCCTTCAATGGGACCAAGCATTTCCCCGGGAAAGGGATAATCAACACACTCGAAAAACATGGAGTGCAATTTGGCCGAAACATAAATGCCTACACCAGTACCGGAGAAACTGTTTACAATTTGAGCGATATTCCGGTGAAACGTGAAGGACTGATTGATACTTGTTTACTGGTTTTAAACGATTGGGCCGATTTCCTTTTGCTCAGCGACGAAGAAATTGATGCCGAACGCGGTGTAATTGCCGAAGAATGGCGAACCCGCCGAACCGCAGGATTCAGGATGCAACGCCTGTTCCTGCCTGTTTTGCTGAACGGCTCAAAATACATGAACCGCGATGTAATTGGAGATTTGGATGTGATCAAAAACTTTAAATACGAAACACTGCGCAAATTCTACCACGACTGGTACCGAACCGATTTACAGGCAATTGCCATTGTAGGCGACATTGACGTTGATGCCGTTGAGCAAAAAGTGAAAGCCCTTTTCTCTAAAATTGAAGCTGTTAAAGATGCACCAAAACGTGAGTTTTATGAAGTTCCTGAGCATAAAGAGCCTCTTTATGTGCTAGCTATTGACAAGGAAGCCAGTAACTATTCCGTTTCTCTTTATATCAAGCACAAAGCGCCTACTGCTTCAGAAAAAACACTGGGTTACCTGAGAGAAGAGACTATTCAATCACTTTATGGGATGATGACCCGCGACCGTATAAATGAACTGCTTCAAAAAGGGGTTCCTCCGTTTGTAACCGGAAATATTAATTACAGCGGCCTGGTTGATGGCTACGAGATGCTGGCCATTTCGGCATCTGCAAAACCCGATCAGGGCGATTTGGCTTTCAAATCAATTTATACCGAAGCACAACGGATTTACCAACATGGTTTTACTTCAGGAGAACTCGACCGGGCAAAAACAAACATGTTGACTTCTTATGAAAGCCGCTACAAACAGCGTGATAAAATAAATAACGACCAGTTTGCAATGGATTTTAAATCTCATTACATCGAAGGAGAACCATTGACTTCCATAGATTTTGACTGGGAATTTGTACAAAATATTTTGCCTACGATTTCGGTTGATGATTTATCAAACCGGGCAAAAAAATGGATGACACCTGAAAACCGCGTCATCGTGGTGATGGGGCCAGACAAACCCGAAGCCACTCACCTTTCAAAAGATCAGGCTTTTTCAATCATTTCGGAACTTGAAAACAGCAAGGTTGAACCATATACTGAAGAGGCAGTTTCGACCAACCTGATCAGCAAGGAACTGAAAGGGTCGAAAGTTAAAAGCACCAAAAAACTTCCTGAATTTGAAGCCGTTGAATGGACTTTGGGCAACGAAACAAAAGTAGTTTACCGATGGGCCGACTACGAAAAAGACCAGGTTACGCTTATCGCTCAAAGTAATGGCGGAAGTTCGAAAATAAACGACGATAAAGTTGCTTCGGCCATGATGCTGAACCAGTTTATCGGAGCATTTGGCGTTGGCGATTACGATGCAACTGCCCTGAAAAAAGCATTGACCGGCAAAAAAGTAAGCATGAACGTTGCATTGTCTGACCTGAACGAAACCTTCAGCGGATCGGGCACACCGAAAGATTTCGAAACCATGATGCAATTGCTTTACCTGCAATTTGAAAATCCACGTTTCGACAGTGAAGCTTATGAAGCCATGCTCGGCCGGTACAAAGCATTTGTAGCAAATATGGCCAACAATCCACAGAAAATAATGAGCGACTCGTTACAGCTGATTATGACCAGCAAAAATCCGCGTACAAAGCTGATGACCCCTGAATTGTTCGAAGAAATATCGCTTGAACAAATGGGAACCATTTACAAAGACCGTTTCGTTGATGCCGGTGATTTTACCTATTTCATTGTTGGTAATATTGATGAAGCTACTGCCAAGGCAATGGCTGAAAAATACATAGGTTCATTGACCAATTTGCCCCGGAAAGAAACCTGGATTGATCGCAATGTCGAGGGACCAAAGGGGAAAACAGTCCGCGAGATTGAAATTCCACTGGAAGTAAAGAAGGCAACGGTTTCGGTTAATTTCAATACAAAAATGGGATATGCCCCGGAGCAAAACCTTATTTTGAGTGTGTTTCGCGACATCCTGAACCTGCGCTACACCGAAGAAATCCGTGAAAAAGAAGGCGGTACTTATGGAGTGCGTGTTTCTGCCAGTTCGTCGAAATTTCCGAAAGAAGAAAAAAGCCTTGGTTTGATGTTCGATACTGATCCTGAAAAAGCACAGTATCTAAAATCAATCATTTACCGCGAAATCGATAAAATTGCTGCAGATGGCCCAACCGCGGAAGATCTTGACAAAGCAGTGAAAAACCTCCAGAAAAACAGGGAACAATCGAAATTGCACAACAACTACTGGATGCAGGCATTGAACAGCTATTACACCTATTCAGTAAATCCTGCTGCTCATGAAAACTTCGAGAAAATCCTTGAAAACATGACAACCGCCCAGATACAGCAATTTGCAAAATCGTTTGTATCAAAAGCTGATGTGGTTGATATTATTTTTAAGCCAAAGCCTGAATAAGAAATTCAAAAACTTATATTTTTAGATCGAAAAACCCTTTCATGGAAAGTCTATGAGAGGGTTTTTATTTTTTTGCTGTTGATTAAGGATATCGAGCATCAAACAGGCATAATCAAAGCACTGGTTTCCACTAAAATGAACAATCGAAAATAACCGAAGCCAACAAATTTTAATTTCAGGATATGATTACCTAAATTTCAAGGCTGAAAAAATCAAAATATTCGCCTTTTTGAAGTTTCGTTATCCGTTCTCAATCCAATTTCAGTACTGCTAAAAATGCATTCTGCGGAACTTCCACATTGCCCACCTGTTTCATGCGTTTCTTGCCTTTTTTCTGTTTTTC
>JANONW010000406.1:0-2793 GCA_031421065.1 Prolixibacteraceae bacterium | reverse complement strand
CGCCATCAGCAATTCCACTTCTGCATAGTTCATAAGCATGTATGGCTCATCCAGTTGCAATAACTTGAAGTTAATACGCGAATAGGTCTCTGCAGGTACCACTATTTTACCCTCCATTGCATCAATAATCTGCGCGTCGGCTCCGTTAGGATAACCTTTTTGTTCCAATGGATTAACATTGATAGGTATAAATTGAGTGGCCGTCCAGGTTGCAATTCCCCCGCTGAGGATCATCAGTCTTGGATCATCGTCAGCCGTTGAATTACGATCAGTCCCCTTTAAAAAATCTACCAACCTTTTGCTGAGGAAACCTGGCTCACCACCATCACCGGGATAGAACGCGCGCGAAATTCCGTTTTGGTTAACCCATACGCTGGGGGATACGGCCATGGGAACCCACGCATTGTCTGTGTTGGCAGAAAATGGGCCACCTGCTACCGCGATGGGTACATAGGTATTCGTAAGTCCCTGCTTTACGTTTGAAACCCGCATGGCCAACCTGAGCATGAGAGAATACGCAAATTTTTTCCATTTGGAAATATCCCCGCTGTAAATAATATCCGCTCTGGCAAACCCATCATCAGGATTGGAGGCATTCAGGGCTGCGGCCGCTTCCTTCAGTTCGTTTAACAAGGCAGGATAGATTTCAGACTGGTTATCAAACTTTGGGAAAAAGTTTCCCTCGATACCCTTATTGGCATCAAAATAGGGAATTGCTCCATACCAGTCTGTCAACCTGTGAAAATTAAACACTTTCAATATCCGGGAGGCCTCACGCAAATTAAGATGTTTGCCTTCGGCGTATCCGCCGGGCCCGGTTTGTTTCATGATCTCTGCAAGATTCTTGAGCTGATCACTGAAGAAAAAAATCCATGGAGGATTGACAGCATCTAAAACTTCAAAATACTTATCACCTGCCTGTAAAATACCTCCATTACTGGAAAGTTGCTGTATGGCCGAGGAGGCAAACCCGATGTTTGTTCGCCAGTCGGTATACCTGTTGTCTCCGGAAAATCCGTTTGACGCGCAACTTAATTCAGCCGCGGTAAACAAAAAGTTTAGATCCATTTCATTTACAGCCTGCGGATTGATGTTCAACTCGTGCAATTCTTCCGTATCACAGCCAGCCACAAGGACAACTGTAAGCAGGGCGCACAATATCTTATTTCTTACATATTTCATAGTCATTCACGTTTGTGTTTAAAATGTTGCCCTTAAATTAAATCCATAGGTCCGTGTTGGTGGCAGGCCAAAGTAATCCAGCCCCTGAGAATTACCATTTTGATAAGAAGCTTCAGGGTCAATATTATCTGTATTCCTGTAAAGTATCGCTAAATTCCTTGCCACAAATGACAACATCAGCGTCTGAACCGGTGTTTTGCTTAATAACGCACGGGGAAAAGTATATCCAAAGGTTATCTGCCTGAGTTTCGCAAAGGAAGCATCATATATAAAGTTTTCCTGTGCTCTGTTGCCCAGTTGATTCCAGTAGTTATTTGCCTGTTGCGGTGTCAGGGTCATTGAAAAAGGTTCAAATACGCCTGGTGAACTTTCCCTAACTCCGGAAACTGTCATTGGCTCCTGACCCTCACGGCCAGCTATGGTTTGCTTATGAAATCCGGCCTGTGTCATTCTCACGTCTGTACCTGCGTAAAGATCACCACCGATTTTAAAATCAATAAGCGCGGACAGGTTGAAATTCTTATAGGTAAACGAGTTGGTTAATCCACCTGTCCAATCAGGAATCGCGTTACCCAAAATTTCAAAGGCTTTGGAATTTATAGGAGCGCCTGAAACTCCATCAAAAACAAGGTTTCCATCAGGATCTCTTTTCTGGACAAGGCCTGTGAGCATATTATAGGGCTGGCCAACAATATGCTTGACACGTACCGTTTGCGTTCTCGGTTCATCACCAAGAAGCTCCTGAGCATTTCCCACAAGATTAACAACTTCGTTGTTGTTCTTAGCCATATTCAGGGCAACATCCCAGGTGAAAGCTCCAACTACCGGAGTTCCTGTCAATAAAACTTCAATTCCCCTGTTCTGCATCTTGCCAACATTGACCCTTGTTGATGGAAATCCACTCGACCTGGAAATGGTTTGACTCAGAATGTCATTGGTTGTTGTTTGGTTATAATAAGTAAGATCAAGACCAATTCTGTTATCCATAAACCTTAAATCCAAACCGAATTCAAACTCAGTTGACAAAGCAGGTACAAGACCAAGATTCGGCACTCCTGAAAAAGCGAAAGATCCTGTTGGCCTTCCAGTATGGGTTTGACCCAGAGAATAATTAATCATGGTAGCATAAGGACCAAGCCCGCCTACGGCGCCCACTTGTGCAGCTGTTGCTCTCAATTTTCCAAAACTTAACCAGGTAGGGAGCTCGTCAAAAGCCTCAGAAAATACAAAGGAGGTTCCAATCGAAGGATAAAAAACTTCATTCTGGATATCATCATCCAGTATTGAGAACCAGTCAGTCCTGGCTGTTCCTGTCAGGTATAAAAATCCTTTGTAACTAACTTCCGCAGAAGCGAACAGTGAATTCACCCCTTGCTGTGAAAATCCATAGCCAAAATTCCTTACGGCTGCGTTGTTGATAGCAGCAAAGAATGGAACATTAAAATTAGTACCGTCTGCGGAAATCCGTTCGTTGCTCCGTTGCATTTTGTTACCACCAACGAATGTGTTTACATTAATGTTGCCGAACGTTTTATTAAAACCGGCAATCCATTCAAGATTTATTTCACGAACGCGGTCTTCCCCTTCACTTATGCTTCCTCCGCGTGAATG
>JANONW010000405.1:0-20458 GCA_031421065.1 Prolixibacteraceae bacterium | reverse complement strand
GATTTTTTTAAGAAAAAATCTTTATCTTTCCTTTTTGATCAACAACTGACCCTTCGTTTATTGGCATAATCAAAAGGTCAGTATTTAGGAGTTGACCAAAAACGAAAAACTTCGTACAATCGAGTAGACGGCTCCGCCAGTAGTTAGCTGACGGAGTGCGTGCTTCGGCAAACTCAGCAACCATGCTTCGACAGGCTCAGCAACCACCTCTCACACTGCAATTACTCGCGTAATTGTGTACGGTTCTCGTATACAGTGGTTTCCAGAGCGTTCGGGATGGAGCAACTTTCTCGTAATACGTAGGCAAAGCCACATAAACCCGATAAAACCCTTTTTATGTCGGACAAATTTCAGGATAAATACCGCATACCCTCGGCACGCGCCGCATGGTGGGATTATGCATGCAAAAAAAACCGTCTCAGAACTAAATCTGAAACGGTTTTTTGATTGTATTTTGAATACGATTACTTCACGTATTCAGCACTTTGCAAAAATTCCAATGATTTTTGAACGCTTTCGATTGGAGTGAAATTGTATTCTTCCACTTCAACGATGATTTTTTTCATGCCCGATATTTCAGCATTTTCGAAAATTGGTTTGAAATCCATCGGACCGGCACCAACTTCAGCTTTGTCTTTTACATGCCACAATTCGAAACGGCCAGGATAGGCGTTAAAATAATCAACTGCATTTTTGCCACCTTCGGTAATCCAATATAAATCGAGTTGGAACATCACTTTTGCAGGATCGGTATTTTGAAGCATGTAATCGTAAATAACCTGTCCTTCAACTTCTTTGAATTCGCCATCGTGGTTGTGATATCCGAAACGGATTCCGGCAGCATTACATTTTTCGCCAATTGCATTAAAATAGTCACAATAGCGCTGAACTCCGGCAAGGCTTTCGTACCCAACGTTGTCCATAAAAGGCTGAACGATGTATTGTGCCCCGGCAGTTTTGTGGGCAGCAATACAAGTGTCCCACCATGCCATCGAAGCTTCCCGGCCAGCCGAATCAGGAACAGCCTGTCCGCAATGTGAAGCCAAGAACTTCATGCCATTGGCTTCAACCAAGGCTTTGAAATCGGCAGGTTCTATTCCGTAGAATTTAGCATCGCCATAACCGGCAGCTTCCACGAACGAGTAACCCATGGCCCCAACTTTTTCGATGGTGCCTTTGGCATCTGTTTTCATGTCTTCTTTAACCGACCATAACTGAAGACCAATTTCTTTCGCAGGTTTCGCAGGTGCACAGGAAACGATTCCACCGGCAACAAAAACGGCCAGCGCAATGAAAGTCAATGATTTTTTAACATTTAATTTTAAACTCATGATTGAAAATTTAATTGATTGTGATTGTTTGTTGATTATTGAACTTTGAACAAAAGTAAGCTCAAAAAACCATTTATGAAACAAAATGAAGAATTTTGTTCTTGTCGCGAATACAGATAAATTTGAGCAACGGAAAGCTGAAAGCCGGAGACCTTCCCAACCACGCGGCCATGATGGATATTCCGCGATCGATAGATGTGAACCTGTATTTCAGTCCTGAAGCAAAATTCAATTTCGAGATTACCGAAACAAAAACAGACCTGAACCTGAGCCGTGATCTGAAAGTGGAAGGCAAAGAAGTACTCGATTCAAACTATTGGCCACCGCCCAGAAATACATAGAAAACGACCAGATTTCTATTGCCTAGATCGGGTCAACATCGGCATAAACAATTAACTGGCTGTTGTTTGGTTGCGATTTTGTATGATTTATGATTTTCATGATTTTTTGCTTGGCCTCCTGAATTTTCCCGTCACGGGGTAATTTGATCAGAATTTCTTTCTGAAACCACAGTTGAATACGTCCAACAACCGGATATTCAGGGCCAAGCACATTCCGGTTAAAAAGAGTTTTAAAAGCAGTTGCCAGATGCGTGGCTGCCAGATCGAGCCGATCGCGGTCCTGGTGTTTCACCACAATTTTAATGAGCCGGAAATAAGGCGGGTACCTGAATATCTTGCGTTCGGCCATTTGACGGTTAAAAAGACGGATATAATCATACGCGATCACATCCTGAAGCACCGGATGGTTAGGCTGCGAAGTCTGTACAATTACTTTACCGCGCCTGTTTTTACGTCCTGCTCTCCCACTAACCTGCATTATCAACTGAAAACTCCGTTCGTACGATCTGAAATCGGGATAGTTCAACAGGTTATCGGCATTTAAAACACCCACCACCCGAACATGGTCAAAATCCAAACCTTTGGTAACCATTTGTGTTCCGACCAAAATATCAATTTTACGGTTTTCGAACTGATAAATTAGTTGCTCGTAGGCTTTTTTGGCGCGGGTAGTATCCAGATCCATCCGGGCTACCCGTGCATCAGGAAATAAAAGCTGAACCTCATCTTCAATTTTTTCGGTACCAAAACCACGTGGCTTGATTTCATCTGAACCACATTCCTCGCATTTGGTGATCAGTGAAGTGGTGTGGCCGCAATAATGACAGATCAGTCGCGATTGGTTTTTATGATAGGTTTTGCTAACGTCGCAATATTTGCATTTCGGTATCCAGCCGCATTTCCCACACTGAACAAATGGCGCAAAGCCCCGCCGGTTCTGGAAGAGGATCACCTGCTCCTTGTTGGCAAGAGCATCAGTAATCCCTTCAAAAAGTTCAGGAGTAAAAACAGAGCGCATCAGTTTGCGTTTGTAGGCTTCCTGCGTATTTGCAGCAACCAGTTCGGGCATTTCAATTCCCTGAAAACGTTCGGTCAGGCCAACCAATCCGTATTTATTGCTGCGTGCGTTGAAATACGTTTCGTATGACGGCGTGGCCGAACCCAGGAGCACTTTTGCACCGTGAATATTTCCCATCAAAATGGCCATATCGCGGGCATTGTAGCGCGGCGCCGGATCAAATTGCTTGTACGAATTCTCGTGTTCTTCGTCAACAATGATCAGCCCAAGGTTTTTAAACGGAAGAAAAATAGCCGACCTTGCTCCAAGAATTACTTTGTATTGCTGACCGGTTTTTCCCGGTTTTTCATTCAGCACATTGAACCATATCTCTACCCTTTCGGCATCGTTGAATTTGGAGTGATAAATTCCGGCCAAATCGCCAAAAGCCACTTTTAATCGGTTGATAATCTGAGTTGTAAGTCCAATTTCAGGAACAAGATATAAAACCTGTTTGCCCATTTTTAGCTGCCCTTCAATCAGTTGGATGTAAATTTCAGTTTTCCCGCTTGAAGTTACACCATTGAGCAAAATTGTTGAGTGGGTTTCGAACTGTGATTTTATTTCGTCAATCGCGATTTGTTGTGGTTCAGAAAGTTCTTTAATCAGTAAATCAGTATTTTGCAGCCGGTCGATCCGTCCAATTTCTTTTGAAAATAGTTCAAGAATATTCTTTTCTTCCAGACTTTTTAGCGCCTGATCAGTAGCATTGGCCAATTCCAGCAGTTCTTTTTTGCTTATTTCCGTCAATCCAGCCTCGCCAAACAAAGTTTCAGCAAGAAACATCTTCAGCAGTTGTTCTTGTTTTTTTGCTTTTTTGAGAGAATCGAGGCAAGCCTTTAACTTTTCTTCGGAATTGTATTCAGGATTAAGTTTTACAAAAGTGACCATCCTTGGTTTATAACTATCGCGCATTTTTTCCTCTACGATTACCGCATTTTTTTCGAGCAGCAATTTCAGGATAGCATACGATGACTGTTGACCGAGAAATTGATTGAGATCATGAACAGTTGCAGTTTTACGGCTTTCAAGCAGCATTATCACTGCACTTTCCTTGTCGCTTAAATTCTCCGGAAGGTTTGTTTCAGTATTAAGGCTGATTTTTGTCTGGCTTTCCAGTTTCAGTCCTGAAGGCAAAGCTGCTTTGAAGACCTCGCCCAAGGTGCAACAATAATATGCGGCAATCCATTCCCACAGTTTCAGTTGTTTTTGGTCGATGATGGGCTCTTCGTCCAGAATTGCGTCAATGTTTTTGATTTCGAAATCGCCTGAAGGAACGTTTTGATGTAACTGGTAAACCAATGCTGAGAAGAATTTCCGCCTGCCGAACTGCACAATGACACGGGTCCCGGTTTTAATTTTCAAATGATAGGCAATGGGTACCCGATAGGTAAAATTGCCTTCCAATGGCAATGGCAATATAACATCGGCAAAAAGTTCATTTTCCATCCTGTCTGTAAAATACCAAGTATTATATATTCAGCAACTTCTGAATTTCAAGCAGATTGGTATCAATAGAATGGTTCATTTTCACCGCTTTATTGAATGGGACATGCACAATCTTTTCATTGTCCAACCCAATCATGATGCTTTTTTGATCATCAAGCAAGGCGTCAATAGCAGCAACGCCCATTTTTGTGGCATTCACCCGATCTTTGGCAGTAGGACTTCCGCCCCGCTGAATATGACCCAAAATTGAAACGCGCACATCCAGATCAGGATGTTCCTTTCGGACTTTTTCAGCAATTTTTATAGCTCCACCTGCCTCATCGCCTTCGGCAACCATTACAATTCCGCTGGTTTCTTTGTTTTTGTAGCCCTTATTCAAGAATTTTTTAAGCTCTTCGTGTTGCTCTTTCGACTCCGGAATTAAAATTACCTCTGCACCACAGGCAATTCCACTGGTTAGTGCCAGCAATCCTGCCTCACGCCCCATTACTTCAACAAAGAAAATGCGTCCGTGCGAACGGGCTGTATCCTTTATTTTATCAACTGCTTCTACCACAGTATTCAACGCGGTATCATATCCTATTGTATAATCAGTCCCGTACAAATCATTGTCAATAGTTCCCGGAATACCGACAAACGGGATATCATATTCCTGGGCCAAAACCAATGCACCGGTAAACGAACCATCGCCACCAATCACAACCACCGCATCAATTTCAGCTTTTTTCAATTGCTGATAAGCTTTTTTGCGACCTTCAGGAGTCCTGAATTCCGCACTGCGCGCTGTTTTCAGCATGGTTCCGCCAGTCTGCATGATACCGCTCACATCGGTTGATTTTAATGGAATAAAATCGCCCTCTATCATTCCCTGATAACCACGACGGATGCCCACAACCTTCAGCTTGTTGGCAATAGCCGCACGGGTAACCGCCCTAATAGCGGCATTCATTCCTGGTGCATCTCCTCCTGAGGTAAAAACACCTATTTTCTGTAATTTTTTCCTCCTTGGGGAAGCTTCTGTATTGTTTTCTTTCGTAGTCATTTTTATGATTTTAAGCTTTTGAACAATTGATGGATAAAGTAAGTCGAATTATTTCAAATAAGTGTATTGGCAAAAACAGAATGTGGGCAAGATTAATGAAGACTTAAAATTCATTGATCCTTGCAGCGACCTGTTCCATCAGCCAATGCGGGGTGGAGGTTGCGCCACAAACGCCAACTGTTTCTATTCCTGAAAACCAATCAGTTTGCAAATCTTCGGGAGAAGAAACAAAATAACTGCGTTGGTTGTACTTTCTGCAAACTTCGAAAAGTACCTGTGCGTTAGAACTGTGAATCCCGCCAACAAATATGACCGTTTCGAACCTGATTGCAAATAGCTGCAAATGCGGGACACGGTTTGAAACCTGCCTGCAAATGGTGTCGTGCGCTTTTACAACTGTGTCTTTCGACTGGGCTTGAATGTTCGCTGTCAGTTTTTTAAATTCATCAACCGATTTTGTCGTTTGTGAGAATAGAACCACCGGCCTTGTTGGATCAATCTTATGGAAATCATCCGAATGTTCAATTACAATTGCTTCATTGTTCGTTTGTCCAACCAATCCGGTTATTTCGGCATGTCCAAAATGCCCGAAAATAACGACCTGTCCATTTTCATTGCGCATTTTTTCGGCAGCATGTTTTACTCTTTGCTGAAGTTTTAAAACCACGGGGCAAGTTGCATCAATCAGGGTAATATTGTTTTGCAGGGCATATTCGTAGGTCGATGGTGGCTCACCGTGGGCACGGATCAATACTTTACAATTTTTTAGCCTGAAAAATTCTTCGTGCCCGATCGTTTTTAAGCCAATCCCATGAAGCCGTTTTACTTCCAGTTCGTTGTGAACAATGTGCCCCAATGAATAAAGCAGTTCTTCTGTTTCCAGCGTTTCTTCTGCTTTCCCGATGGCATTTAGCACACCGAAACAAAATCCCGATTTTTTGTCAATTTCAATGATCACGTGAGTATTCTTTGGAAGGCGAATTTAACTATTCCGAGCGAGATTATGGAATTACCTTGTTTATTGTTATTTCATGGAATACTTTTTTGTATTACATGGTTTTTTTGCTTTTTAAAATTAACAATCAAATATAATTCTTTTTGTCAATAAATGAGATTGTTTCATGTCGGACAATTGTGTCCAATTGAATTTGTTACCATCAGGGATATTCACTAAATTTGATGAAATTTTAGTAGTAGAAAATGAAAACGATTAGTATAAAATTAGATAAGAGTCAGTTTATTAGGATTCTGAACCGACTTGACGAGAATGATAAAATGGAGATATTCAATGAGTTGAAAAAATCCTTGTTTCTAAAAAGATTCAATAAACTTTTAAAATCAACTAAGACAAACGAGTTGACTTTGGAGGAAATAACTAAAGAAGTTGAATCCGTTAGAACACAACGATATGAAAAAGGGAAACAAATCTTATAAGATCATTGTCGATACCAACATTTGGATTTCATTTCTTTAGCGATTGATTCGGAAGCCGATTTTTTAATAACGGGAGATAACGATTTATTAGAACTAGTCAAAGTAGGAGGAACGACAATTCTTAAATATAGCGACTTCGATAAAATTAGTAAATAATAAATCATAAGGTACAATTATCATTTGCTTTCTCCAACTACTTGGAATTTGGAATTTGGAATTTGGAACTAATTTTCCCCAACTTCTCCCCCACTTTGCCGATCGCCCACTCTAACTGTTCTTCCCTGCTCATATTACTGTTGTCCAGAACCAATGCATCATCCGCTTTTCGCAACGGACTGGCTTCGCGGGTCGAATCTATATGATCTCGCTCCTGTATATTTTGCAGGATTTCGGCATACGAAACATCCTCGCCTTTGGCTGTCAGCTCATCAAAACGCCGTTTGGCACGGATCTCTGTGGATGCTGTTACAAACAGCTTCAGTTCAGCTTCAGGGAAAACCACGGTTCCAATGTCACGTCCATCCATCACAATTCCCATATTTTGGCCCATTTCCTGCTGCAAACGAACCATCGCGGCACGTACTTCGGCAATGGTTGCCACCGGGCTAACATTTTGAGAAACCGGCAACTGTCTGATTTCTTCTTCCACATTCTCTCCGTTCAGGAACGTATCGCTTTTCTTACTTACCGGATTGTATCTGAATTCGATTTGAATCTGTGGTAGTGAATAGATCAGTTCTTCCCTTTTCAATTCACCGTCAGCGACCAGATTATGACACAAAGCATAAAGTGTAACAGCACGGTACATAGCTCCGCTGTCGATAAATATATATCCGTATTTTGCAGCTATCGCCCTGGCTATCGTGCTTTTTCCACACGAGGAATGCCCATCGATGGCTACAACTATTTTGTGATTGGTCATATTTCTCAAGGTTTACCGCAAAGATAAAGTATTTCGGAGAAGGAATTCTATAAGGTCACGAACATCAGAAGAAAAGTTTATTTAGAATAAAATTATCAAATCCAAAACGCGGATACAATTATATTTTCGATGAACGACCGATTTATTTAGGTGAAACGGAAATTTGAGGGATTAACCAATTCATGAAAAGCTCAAAGTTGTGATGGTTTTGATCTAATCAGATGTTTCAGGTAAAGAATAAAATAGAGTGACAACATTGTGATAAAAAACATATTTGAGAATTAAAGATAATTTTAGCCTCAATAAAAGTAAAACTTAAATTTTCAATCATGTATAATTTTGAATATCAAAATCCGGTAAAAATCATCTTTGGGAAAGGTGAAATTCAGAAAGTTGGCAGTAACATTCCTGCTGGAGCAAAAATTCTGCTGACTTATGGCGGAGGAAGTATCTTTAAAAATGGCGTTTATGATCAGGTGAAATCTGCAATTCAAGGCTTTGAAGTGGTTGAATTCGGAGGGATTGAACCCAATCCTCACTACGAAACCCTAATGAAAGCGCCTGTTGTGGACACTTTGCCAATCGGCGCCGTTTTAACTTTACCGGCAACGGGATCAGAGATGAATGGTACAGCAGTAATTACCAGAGTTGAAACAACTGAAAAACTTGCGTTTGCAACGTTAAAAGTGATGCCGCTTTTCTCTGTTCTCGATCCGGAAGTGATTTTCTCTTTGCCCGCTAAACAGGTTGCCAATGGTATAGTTGATGCTTTTGTACATGTGATCGAGCAATTGACCATGCACGTACACTGGCAATTGTTTTGCCCGGAGCAATGCACATCAAACGTAGCCAGAAAAAAGAAAAGTTATTACAACTCGGCGAACGCGTTTGGGGAATCAGTGAAGGAACTGACGAGGAACGAATTGACAAGACCATTCAAAAAACGAAGATTCAAGATTGGCGAGAAAGCAGACATTGGCCCGGCTGAAATTCGGGTAATCCTGGAACACAGATTGTAGAAGGATTTGGTCATTGCAACAATTCTTTTGCAGCCGCCACCGATGTTTGCGAGTAATTATCGCCGCTCAACATCTGCGCAATTTCGTCAATTCGCTCCTGTTCATTAAGTTTTCTGATTGAAGTGTATGTCTGATCGGCCTCGTCAAACTTAAAAACTTTGTAATGATGTTTACCTTTGGCTGCAATTTGTGGTAAGTGGGTTATATTCAACACCTGAACAGTTTTAGCCATCTGACCCAGAATCATCCCCATTTTAACAGCAACTTCGCCTGAAACTCCGGTATCAATTTCATCAAAAATAATTGTTGGCAACGATTTGGTATCGGTGATCAATGTTTTTACGGCCAGCATCATCCGCGACATTTCACCGCCCGATGCAACTTTGGCTATTTCCTGCAACTCCTGACTTTTATTTGCCGAAAACATGAAACTGACTTCATCCAGTCCGGAAATTGAAAAATCAGGCAACTTTTCAAATTTCAATTTAAAAGCTGCGTTGGGAATTCCAAGATTCTGCAACACTTCAATCACCTTATTTTCAGTTAGCTGTGAAACAGAAGAACGTTTTTTGCGCAATTCTGTAGCCATTTCAGTTAAAACGTTCTTTTGAGAAAGGATTTCCTGCTGAATCTTTTCGATCTCAATATCATACGAACTGACCTGATCAATTTGAGCGCTCAAATCAGCCTGAATCTGTAAAAGTTCATTAACTGAAGATACCCTGTGTTTTTGCTGAAGCGTATAAATCAGGTCGAGACGTTGGTTCACCTTTTCAATTTTTTCCGGATCGTTTTCAGTTTTATCAGCAATCACCGATGTTTCAGCGGCAATGTCTTTCAACTCGATATATACTGATTCGAGACGGTTAAAAAGCTGATCAGCCTCAGACAGTACCGGACGTAATTTACCAAGGCTGTTCAGGTTTTCTTTCAGAATAGCAAGAACTGAACGGTCGTCTTCAGTAAGAATTTGGTAAGTCTGCCCGAAAACCGACTTTATTTCTTCAGCATGTGTAAGTTTTTCGAGCTGAATTTCCAAACTATCCTGCTCGTTTTCAATTAATTTTGCCTCATACAGTTGTTTAAACTGAAATTCAAAATAGTCGAGGTCTTTTTTCGATTGTACCGACAATAAAAGGGTTTTATTGAGAACTTCCTGAAGTTGGCTGTATTTCCGAAAAACTTCGCGGTATTGCTTTAGCAGATCTTCATTGCCAGCCACCAGATCGACAATCCGCAACTGATAATTCTTTTCGTTCAGGTCGAGGTTCTGATGTTGTGAATGAATGTCGATCAGTTTTAGGCCAAGATCGTGCAACACTTTCACATTTACAGGAGTATCGTTTATAAATGCCCTCGATTTGCCTGCAGGGGTAATTTCACGGCGAAGAATGGTAACATCTTCGTAGTCGAGCTCATTCTCAGTAAAAAAGCCTTGAAGGCCATAATTGAGGATCTCAAAAACTCCTTCAGCCGTACATTTTTTTGATTTATCCCTCAGAACCGACAAATCGGCCCTTTGCCCGATAATCAGTCCGATAGCCCCCAGCAATATTGACTTTCCGGCACCGGTTTCACCGGTCAGGATATTCAAATCGTCACTAAATCCAATATTTAGCGAATCAATCAGGGCATAATTTTTAATTGAAAGAGATTTTAACACAGAGATAATTCAAATTAGTTTTTTTGACGACTGAAAAAACAACAACATTCAGATCATAAAGATAGTTGTTTATTTAAACATCAAAAACTCTCTGATTTGAGTATTTTTTCGTATTTACTGCCGTTTGACGGGTCGCATTCGTTTAAAATGACCGATACCCGATTCTGTTCATCAGGAAAAGATTTTGAAAAGATATTGACCAGTTCATCCGATTTGGCATCGAAAAATACCTGTAAAATATACAGCGATGGACGTGCCCTGAATACTTTCTGAATTGATTTCAATGACTCGGCAATTACGCCACGTCCTTCCTGCGATTTATCGGCCATTATATCAAGTCCTTGACGGTGAAATTGATAGGTACAGCTACGGAAACCGGAATACGATTTATTCAGGATATTTTCGACCAGCCAATAGCGGTTACGTTCACTTTCAAAAGCTTTCCAGCCTTTTTCGCGGGCATTTTGCGAATTATTTACAATCGACTGTGCTTTTTGAAAATATTCAGTTCCTCCTTCAGGAAAAAATGAATCGTAATCCATGCCTAAAATAACGTAGGCATAAAAGGCCAAGATATTGGTCAGATTGTCTTTATTTGAAGTTTCATTAAATTCAAGCGTTTGATATTCAACATACTTTGCGTGAAAATCTTTATCCTTAATATTCAGTAAAATAGTTTCGTAAGATGAACCAAATACCGGACGGCGAACCTGAACCTGAATACTGCCTTTAAATTCGTCGGATGAAATTTGTTCTTCCAGATTGATAAAAAAGCTGCATTCAATGCGTTCATCCATTGAATATTTATGATCGGCCCATTTTCTATTATTCATGAATTCATACAAATCGGATTGCATGGTTTCGAAAACAGTACGGTTGGCTCCCTGAATTTTCTGTGAAGATATGCTGATATTACAGCGCAACTCCTGAGCAATTATATGCTGGGTTACGAAGCAAACAATAATAAGCAACCAAATTTTCTTCATACCGGTCATATTATCTAATTCAATATTAACAAATTAATCCTGAAGTTCTCCTCTTTTTCCCATTTCTGAAATGATAGCAGTTACAATATCGGCAGCAACTTCAGTCTTGGATTTTAACTCAAAAAAAGTCTGATTATTGTCTTTATCGATCAATGTTATTTTATTGGTATCAACTCCAAATCCAGCGCCTGAGTCGTTCAACGAATTTAAAACAATCAGGTCGAGGTTTTTCCTTTTTAGCTTTGCAAACGCATTCGAAAGCTCATCATTGGTTTCAAGAGCGAATCCTATCAGTAATTGATTATCTGTTTTTATTCGCCCCAAATCACCGGCGATATCATTCGTTGGCCTGAGCCGGATAACCAAATCGTCTTTTTCTCTTTTAATTTTTGAACCAGAGAATGATTCGGGGGTAAAATCGGCGACCGCCGCGCACATTACTGCCCCATCGGTTTCAGGAAATATCGCGAGGCATTTTTCATGCATCTCTCTGGCCGATTCAACAGGTATAACTGTTATTCCGGCATTTGTATCCTTAATTTGAACCGGACCGGAAACAAGTGTAACCTTTGCCCCTGCAGATGCAAGTTCCGTGGCAATTGCATAGCCCATTTTTCCTGAAGAATAATTCCCGATAAAACGGACAGGATCAATCTTTTCGTGAGTAGGGCCGGCAGTTACAAGAAAATGTTTATTCAGTAATTTTTTTTTTTGATTGAAGAATCTGACAACCTCTTCAACTATATTTTCAGGCTCTTCCATCCGGCCTTTTCCATGTAAACCGCTGGCCAATTCGCCTTCGCCCGGTTCAATGATGATATTTCCGTAGGAACGCAATATTTCAATATTACGGATGTTTGCCGGATGCCTGAACATGTCAAGGTCCATTGCAGGTGCGATCATCACCTTGCATTTTGCTGATAAATAAGTCGTAATAAGCAGGTTATCGCATATCCCGTTGGCCATCTTTCCGAGGGTGGCAGCAGTTGCAGGAGCAATAAGCAAAAGATCTGCCCATTGGCCCATATCCACGTGAGAATACCATGTTCCATCATTGGCTGAAAAAAAATCGGATGCGACCGGTTTTCCAGACAGTGCGGACATGGTAACAGGAGTTATGAACTCTTTGGCTGCGGGGGTCATCACGACCTGAACCTCAGCGCCTTCTTTCACAAGGCCCCTTAAAAGATAAGCTGCTTTGTAGGCAGCTATACTTCCGGTAAGCCCGAGAACGATATGTTTTCCTAATAGCCTCATAAAGGCTTGTATTACAATTCTTTGTTGCGGGCTTCCTTTGCAGGGTTGCGATGATAAATCTGATCGTTCACAAATTCCTCGTAAGCAATCAAAGTTGGTTTTGGAAGGCGCTCATAGTATTTTGAAATTTCGATTTGTTCACGATTTTCAAATACTTCTTCCAGATTATCGGTGTAGGAAGCGAATTCCTGAAGTTTGGTACTTAGCTCTTCCTTCATTTCAGATGCAATCTGATTTGAACGTTTTGCCAAAATCATTACCGATTCATAGACATTGCCTGTCCTTTTTTCCAATTCTCTTAAATCTCTTGAAATTGTTGTTGTTTCTGCTTTTGTTTTCTTAAAATCCATATTGTCTATAAATTAGAATCACCTTTATAATTTAATAATTTTGCAGTAGTAGAATGGTATTTTTCTACTTCTTTCAGATGTTTACTCTCCGGGTATTCATCGACAAAGGTAAAATATTCATCCAAAGCTGAACTCAGGCGTTCACGCTTTTTTTCTTCAACACTATTTACTGCCAGTAAATATTTCGCTTTTAGCAGCATATACATTAGTTCTTCGCGGTATTTCGTGTCCGGAAAATCTTTCAGCGACGATGATAAAGCAACCACTGCAGCCTTGTAATTTTTCAAATCATAGTACAGTTTCCCGCTTATATACGATTTATAAACCAGCTTGTCGCGCAATTCAATGATCAATCTGTTGGCTTCCTCAACCCTCGTTGATTTTGGATACAAGTTGATAAACAACTGCAATGCATCGATGGCATTCTGAGATACCTGCTGATCCAACCTGGGGTTGGGCGAATCGAGATAAAAACAATATCCGACCATGAACTGCGATTCCTCGGCATATTCACTTCTCGGAAACTCTTTGACAAGTGTTTTAAAATAATGCCCTGCCATCATATTGTCCTTCATTCCGAATTGGCTTTTGGCATAATAATAATACACCTTGTCGGCGCGGCTGGTGCCACGGTATATGTTCAACAATTCTTTAAGAAGTGTTGAAGAGCGGACGAATTCTCCTGCTTCGTAATATTCAAGTGATTTTTTGTACTTGAATTCATAGTCGGTGCTTTTTACAATTTTATTATAATCGCTGCACGAACTCAACAACAGTACAAATACAATGGCTATTGGTGTGAAATTTCTCATTTTCATTAACATGGCGCAAATATACATTTTTATCGAAAATTAATGGCCGAAAAATAGAATGTTTTATCCAGATTACAATCCTGTTTAGTATAAATTAACAAATTTGCAGGCTTATTAAAAAAAATTACTTTTGCAATGTTAATTTAAAAACCCGATCAAGTGGATATTTTTGAAAAATTAAGAAACAACTTGGGAGACCTGGGAAAATACATGAAACAGGCCCACGGATATTTTGCTTTCCCGAAATTGGAAGGCGAAATAGGTACCAGGATGAAATTTAGAGGTAAGGAAGTATTGGTTTGGAGCCTGAACAATTATATCGGACTTGCAAATCATCCTGAAGTGCGGGAAGCAGACGCTCAGGCATCGGCTGATTATGGACTGGCCTATCCGATGGGCGCCCGCATAATGTCGGGACAAACCAACAAACATGAAGAATTGGAGCAAAACCTGGCCGAATTTGTTGGAAAGCAAGATACCTTCCTGCTGAATTTTGGTTATCAGGGAATGGTTTCGATCATCGATGCAGTTTGTGGCCGTAATGATGTGATCGTTTACGATTCGGAATCACATGCCTGTATCCTAGACGGTGTAAGGCTACATATAGGCAAACGGTTTGTTTATGCCCACAATAATATGGACAGCCTGCGCAATATGCTTACAAAAGCAACACGTTTGGCAGCAAAACAAGGCGGTGGCATTTTAGTGATTACTGAAGGTGTTTTCGGAATGTCGGGCGACCTCGGCAAACTTGACGAAGTTGCCAAATTCAAGGATGAATTCAATTTCCGTTTACTTGTTGACGATGCACATGGTTTTGGAACAATGGGCGCAACGGGTGCCGGTACCGCAGAACACTTCGGGGTAACAGGCAAAATTGATCTTCTCTTTGGAACTTTTGCCAAATCAATGGCTGGAATTGGCGCTTTTGTTGCCGGCGACGAAGATATCTGTAACTATCTGCGCTACAACATGCGCTCGCAAACATTTGCCAAATCATTGCCAATGGCCATGGTAATAGGCGCATTGAAACGTCTTGAACTTTTACGTACAAAACCGGAACTTCGCGAAAAACTTTGGTTTATTGTTGATGCATTGCAGAAAGGGCTGAAAGAACAGGGATTCGATTTGGGAGCTACCAACTCATGTGTTACCCCGGTTTACTTTACCGGCGGGGTGGGTGAAGCCACCAGTGCAGTGATGGACCTTCGCGAAAACTACAACATTTTTTGTTCCGTAGTAGGTTATCCTGTTATTCCAAAAGGACTGATTATGCTTCGTCTGATTCCGACTGCCTTGCATACTTTGGAGGATGTGGAATATACCATCAAAGCATTTTCTGAAATAAGGAAAAACCTGGAAGAAGGCAAATACAATGCTTCTGAAATTCCTACATTTATCGAATAACGATTAACCGATTATAGGTTTCAGAAGTTATACTTTCCATAGATTCTAAATCAAATATCGTTAATCGTTAATCTGAAATCTATGATCGAAAATCAGCCTCTTTAGCTCAGTTGGTAGAGCAGCTCATTCGTAATGAGCAGGTCGGCGGTTCGAGTCCGCCAAAAGGCTCTGATAGGGTATGTTGCTTACCAATGATATGAGATTGCTTTTCCGAGGAATCGGGACAGGCAGTGCCTCGCAATGACGTGCTTTTCGACTTTTCGGAGTGGACTCATCTTTATAATTTTTCAAACGGTAAAATTCCTGAATAATTAACTCAAAGCTTTCTATTTCGATTGGAGTTTCTTTACTTCTGACTGGTCAACAACAGTAACAAATCCGGTTATACCAAGCTGAACCATACCAGCTGTAGCCTCCTTCCTAGTCAGATATTTCCCGTGCTGTGATAATCGGAAATTTACTCATTACAAAATCAGGTAACGATTTCTATTTGCTGCACTCCGATAAATTTTGTCTTAATTGGTTTTGCCTCTTCCAAGCAAAGCGCAATCACTTCTTTAACCCTCGGATAAAGCTCTTCAAGTGTTTTTGCTTGAGTGTAACAACTTTTCAAGGAAGGGACTGTTGCAATATAAAAACCGTCTTCATCTTGTTCTATAAGAGCAGTGAAGGTTTGTTGTATATGTTTGACTTTCATCGAATTGTTTTTTCAACATCAGTACAAACTTACAAAAAAATTATGAACCTCAATAACCCTAAACTCTTCTTCTCCTCCCCTTTCCTGCCTACCGGACAGGTAGGTTCAAGGAGATGGGCTGGGGATTGCAAATCCTTCAACTATTTGATCGGGATTGCAAATCCCGACCAACGGGGTTTTCTATAAAGATAATAGATTTGTTTTTACAAATACACACGCCAAGCCCCCCGTTTGCACAACAACTTAGTATATCGAACTGTACTTTTTGTTAAAAAGACCCGCATTGCTTCGAAGCTTTTTCAAATTTGCTTATCGCGGTAAAGCTTGCCCTAAATTTATTTCAGGGATGCCGGTTTTAAAAAATGTAGATAGACGATACACTTATGGGGGATTACTTGCTTTCTATATATAACGTATCCGGACAAATATCCAAACCATTCTTCCAAGAAACTGTACCTAATTTTGCTGTGGCTGTTTGAAATAGGGTAAGATCTTTCAGTTCTTTGAAAATTCCAAAATCCAGATAAGGTTTTAAATCAAATTTCTTTTTCTCATCATTATTGAAAACAATCTCCAACAAATAATCTTGTGTTGCCTTGACTGATTTTACACGTGGGTTCATTTTTGCCTTTTGGTAGTTCCCCTTCAAGCAAAACGCCATCCGGAATTTTATAAACAGCCTCATCGTCTTGATATTTTACATGAATGTGCGGAAAATGGTGTTGCTTATTGTCCAAGTAGTACATAGATACAATCAACCCATAAAACATTGAAATTATAGGCATCTTTTATTTTTTACAAAGGTAAACTTTTTAAATAAAAAAGCCCTGCATTGCTGCGAAGCTTTTTTTATCATTTACGTTTTACCTTTTTATTTTTGCATCTATAACAAATAGGCAGGAAGCCTTGTTAAACCAAGCATAGCGAGACATTGCGCTTAACTGAGGTACTCTTATGCAACCTCGTATTCAACTTTGGCAGGATATTTCATTTTTTTTGATGCATCAAGAATTTCAATGCCTACAATTGAACCATCTTTGTCATAGTCAAGGATAATACCCGGCTTATCTTCATCGCTTTCTTTGATTTTTTTTTCACTGAAAACGATGTAAATGACATCTACTTCTTTATCATATTTTACCTTCATTGTATTTGGTGATTTTGGATGTTTTATAAACTGTGATCACAACATTTGGTTTTTTCCTGTGATTAATAAAAATACGAATTAAATAATTTTTCCTTGCTATTAAAACAATTGATTGATAAATCAATGTATCATTTTCTTTAATTATTTGTTGCGGCTTCTCTAAAATTTTTTCAACAATGCTTCGGCTAATTTGCCTTAATCGCATCTGTTCTAAAGCATGATTGGAAAAAATAAAACTCATTTCAACATATTTATTCGTTGTTTCATTTGTTCAAAATTATTATACCTCAAAGGTAGTAAAAAACCAGGGTAGATTTTGCAACAATTCGTTTTGATTTGAATTTTCTATTTTAACTTTCTGTTCTTACTCCAGGGTGAGGTCTTACTACGCTTAACCATTTACCTTTTTGTTTTTACTCCCAACAGCAAATTTCATATTAAGGCTGGGCGCCTACGCTAAAGCTTCAGCGACAGCGTGAAGCCTTGTTAAATTATACGTAGCGGGACGCTACGCTTAACAGGGAATTTCCCTTTTGTTGTGATGTCGAAAGTGTGATTGACTTTCACCAATTTTTTTGCCCTCAACTCTTGGTCTGTATGATTAGAAAAGTCGCTTTCAATAAATTCGATTTCACACTTGTCGGGCAGTTGTTCGACAAGTTGTGGATTGTTGATAAGGTATCTGACAAAGTCAAATGTCAATCCAATATTTTTTCTAACAGTTTCTCTGTTTGTCATTTTATTTCTTTTTAGGTTCTTTCAAATATTTTGTTTTGTAAAATTCCCATTTATCTTGTATGTCTTGTTCTGCATAGGTCGCTGCCGTTTCCACTTACCTTTTTTATTTCTACAGCCCGCTAATCCAAATACCATTTCATAAAATCTGCTTTGCCCGCCTCAACGTCATTTAGAATTTTTACGGGTTATACCTCGTCCTAAGTCCTATCCCCTGTGGTCGGGCACAGTAGCAGTTCTTCCATCTGGATGTTTGAAAAACTTATGGCTGCCTTTCTGCCTCAACTCCACAAATCCCAAATGTTTTAGGAAAATAATTATTTCCCGTGCCGTGATAATCGGAAATTTACTCATTACAAAATCAGGTAACGATTTCTATTTGCTGCACCCCGATAAATTTTGTCTTAATTGGTTTTGCCTCTTCCAGGCATAGCGCAATAACTTCTCTAACCCTCGGATAAAGTTCTTCAAGCGTTTCGGCTTGAGTGTAGCAACTTTTCAAGGAAGGAACTGTCGCAATATAAAAACCGTCTTCATCTTGTTCTATAAGAGTAGTGAAGGGTTGTTGTTTGTGTTTAATTTTCATAGAATGATTTTTTTAACATCAGTACAAACTCACAAAAAAATTATGAACCTCAATAACCCTAAGCTCTTCTTCTCTTCTCCTTTCCTGCCTGCCGGACAGGTAGGGCTGAGGTTTTGCTATGCTTAACCATTTTACCTTCTTATTTATAGTCCCTGCGTATTTTATATTAAGGCTGGGCGCCTACGCTAAGGCTTTCAGCGACAGCGTGAAGTCTTGTTAAACGAACCGTAGCGGGATCTTACGCCTAACAATGATTGCTAATCCTTAAACTATTTGGTCGGGATTGTAAATCCCGACCAGCGGGAGATTCACGGCACAACTACACCTAACTGGGAGGTACAAAATCTATAATTTATACAATTAAAGCTTTCGTTGTCTTATTCCCGTTTCTTCAAGTACTGTAAAGAAGCCTATTAGCTGAAATTTTGGTTGTTGTAATAATTCAATTAATATTTTTCCCGAATCTGTTGGGTGTTCGCCTTTGGTTCTGAAATAAATTACTGCGGGTGGATTTTCTTTCATATACCTAAAAATCAATTCTCCATAATCCCTGTCAAATGTGAGAATAACTAATTTTTTGTCAACCGCTATTTTTAAAACCCGTTCATCACTTATTCCACTGTATTCTTCACCAATGCTTAATACTTTAAATCCTTTATCCCTCAATAATTTTATACTTGGGAAAGGAAAATTTTCATTCGC
Organism: Prolixibacteraceae bacterium; assembly: GCA_031421065.1. GTDB lineage: Bacteria > Bacteroidota > Bacteroidia > Bacteroidales > Prolixibacteraceae > Aquipluma. The sequence continues at coordinate 1,521 of JANONW010000405.1, read as the reverse complement.
TAAAAATTGTATCATCCTGCTTTCACAATTGGAAAATATAATTCTTCACCAATACAAACTTTCAAATAAGAAAAAACCGCCCTGATGTCAGTTTCAGTAATAGTAGGATAACTTGTCAGGATTTGTTCAAAAGTCCAGCCGTTAGTGAACAGTTCTAAAATTAATTCTACCGAAATCCTTGTGCCTTTTACAATCGGTTTTCCCAAAAGTATTGCAGGGTCGGAATAAATATGGTCTTTCCAGTTTATTGATTGCATAATAGTGTCGTTTTATTTTTTTACAAAGATACTTTATTTTTTTTTCTGAAATTAAAAAACCTTAAACCACAATGCCTGTTAAACCAAACGCCCCGCAATTTGCGGGACACCTAACCATTTGCCCTTTTATTTTTATATTTTACGCCTAGCCGGGATTGCAAATCCTTCAACTATTTGATCGGGATTGCAAATCCCGACCAACGGGGGTAAAATTCCTGAATAATTAACTCAAAGCTTTCTATTTCGATTGGAGTTTCTTTACTTCTGACTGGTCAACAACAGTAACAAATCCGGTTATACCAAGCTGAGCCATACCAGCCCAAGCCGCCTTCCTAGTCAGATATTTCCCGGTAACATACTTAAAATAACCATCCTTCTCGAAATACCATACATCATCGGTTAACTTGAACTTTTTCTTATAATATGCAGGATCGGTATAAGATTTCAATGCTGCAAGCTGAATAGTGTATATCATTCCCTTTTCTGTGGGAACAATTGCTTTTTCGATTGGAACAAATATTTTTTCGATTAGAACAATTGTTTTTTCAATTGGCTTTTCCTTTATTTTATTTCTACTCAGCACAAAATCAATGCCTCCTACTATATCACCCTCTTCTAATGTTTTTATCGTGAGATCTATTTGTGGTGGATCTGCCTTAAAGTCCAAATTGCTCAACTGCTCGGCATCAACACGGGCAACGTATTCTCCCGGCCTAAGCCCCAAATAATAAATATATCCATCCGATTCGGAAAGTGTTTCTGCAACCACTTTTGTGCTATTTTTGTTATAAAATTTTACCAAAACCCTTCCGATTCCTTGCAATGAGTTATCAGTATCCATATAAGCCATACCGCTAACCTCACCTACAACAACAATAGGAACATCAATGCGTTTAAACTGGTTGGGATCAATTAACACCTGGTAAACCTTCTTTTTAAACCTCCAGGCAATATTCTCTAAATCGTTATCGTTAAATTCCACATTATAACTGGTAAACGCGTTAAGATTAGGAATTCGCACGATTGAATCTTTTTCGCTAAAAATTGCTTTACCCCCGGATACTCTTACTGTGGATAATTTCACCATGCGTTCACCCTTATCGAAAATACCATTATTATTCACTAATATTTCTGAGATCGAAACCTCCAGCAATTTCAGGAGGTTTGGCCTAGTTAAAATTTCGCAAACAGGCTGCTATTAGCTTTCAAGTTGTTATTAAACAGTTATTTAGCATCTGATTTCCATTTTCGATGGATTATGCAG
>JANONW010000404.1:0-1505 GCA_031421065.1 Prolixibacteraceae bacterium | reverse complement strand
AGACCGGGCCTGGTGGCCTGCCGTTGGCGCTCCGCTTGAGCGAGGGGTTAGGCCTCGCTGCGTGCATGTTGAGTGCCGAGCGACTTAAGCAAGATGTGCTTCTTGAATTGCCCGACATAGTTTGGAACGGTAGCGACCGTGTCGTACCCAACACGCCTGTAAAGACGAGCTGTTTCATCGCTCAGCGTCTCGATGAGGGCGGACGTGCAGCCATTTTCACTCGCTTGCTGCTCAAGACGCTTCAGGATTTCGGTGCCGATGCCTTGACCGCGCAGAGACTCGGAGACCCAAAGAGAGGAAATGAAGAGGCGATTGAATTCCGTTCTTCCGCAGCCGCCAGCGACCAGTACTTCGTCTTCTCGTACGAAGCAGGCGATTGACTGAGCATTGCCGCCCTTTGCTTGCGCTCGGCCATGAGCGAGCACCTCGTTGGCTACTCGCGAAAGGTCGTCTTGTCGCGGCTCGGAAGGTATTTGCCAAGTGAGCATAGAGGCGGGCGTGAATTGCGAGGCCTAACGTTCGAGCTAAGCGGGCGACGACGGCAGGACGCCAGGCCCGGGCAGGCGACAATGTACAACGTACCGCCTGCCCGGGCCTGGTGGCCTGCCGTTGGCGCTCCGCTAGAGCGAGGGGTTAGGCGGCACTCGGCGCACGCTCAGACGAGTTCGATTTGTACTTTCCTGCCAACCAGCGCTGCCGCTCGTTGGAGCGTGGAGAGCATGACATCTCGAGTTGGATCAAGCAGCCTGTCCACTTGCGATCTGCTGGTTCCGAGCAGCACAGCAAGGCGTGCCTTGCTGAGAGACTTTTCATGCATGGCATCTGTGAGTTGCCAGACGATGACCTCCTTGATTGCCAAGGCTTGATCTTCGTCGTAGGTTCCTTCCGCTTTGAGGAGATCATCAAGACTGCTCCCGCGATTTTGCTTACTCATGATTTCAGTTCCTTGAGTCGTTTCCGAGCGACCGCGAGTTCAGAAGGAGGCGTCTTCTGAGTTTTCTTGATGAACGCGTGAAGAGCTACAAGCACACCCTCATCAACGCCCAGGAGCACGCGAGCTATGCGGTTGCTCGGCAGGTCAGTCCGAATCTCCCAGAGTCCTTCTCCCATCGGACGGCATAGTGGCATTCCGACCGGCCACCGCCATTGCGCGCGCATCAGATCTTTGCCCATCTCTCGACGATCTCCTGGAGGGAGATCCTTCAGCCAATCGCGGACTGGCTCAGTGCCGCTATCCGTCCGGAAGAAGATCAGCGGCGTCTTCTGCGTAGACAGCTTGCCATGTATCGCCATGGCTCAGTTGTACCATAGAAGGTGCACGTTCGCAACGTACCACAGCACAGGGGCTCTGACTCGGCTGGGCACGCCACAAGGTTGGTTTGTGCCGCCTAACGTTCGAGCTAAGCGGGCGACGACGGCAGGACGCCAGGGCCCGCTGGCAGAAAATGTACACCGTACCTGCCGGCGGGCCCTGGTGGCCTGCCGTTGGCGCTCCGCTTGAGCGA
>JANONW010000403.1:0-2202 GCA_031421065.1 Prolixibacteraceae bacterium | reverse complement strand
CGATGCGGCCGCGGTCCATTACCACCAGCCGGTCCATCGCGGCAATGGTGGATAGGCGGTGCGCGATGGCCACCACGGTTTTGCCTTCCATCAGCTTGTACAAGCTGTGCTGGATGGCGCTTTCGACCTCGCTGTCGAGCGCGCTGGTGGCTTCGTCCAGCAGCAGGATCGGCGCGTCTTTCAGCATCACACGCGCGATGGCAATGCGCTGGCGCTGGCCGCCGGACAGCTTGACGCCGCGCTCGCCGACATGGGCGTCGTAGCCCTTGCGGCCTTTGGGGTCGCTGAGGGTGACGACGAAGTCATGCGCCTCGGCACGTTCTGCGGCGCGCAGCATCTCTGCCTCGCCCGCGTCGGGGCGGCCATAGACGATGTTCTCGCGCACCGAGCGGTGCAAGAGCGAGGTGTCCTGCGTCACCATGCCGACCTGCCGGCGCAGGCTCTCCTGCGTCACGCCCGCGATGTCCTGGCCGTCGATGAGGATGCGGCCGCTCTCCAGGTCGTACAGGCGCAGCAGCAGGTTGACGACCGTGCTCTTGCCCGCGCCCGAGCGCCCCACGAGGCCGATTTTCTCGCCCGCGCGAATGGTCAACGACAAGCCGTCGACCACCTTGCGCTGGCCGCCGTAGGCAAACACCACGTTGTCGAAACGCATCTCTCCGCGCGGCACGGCCAGCGCCTGCGCGCCGGGCCGGTCCACCACCGAGCGCACGCGCGACAGCGTGGCGATGCCGTCCTGCACGGTGCCGATGTGCTCGAACAGCGTGGCCATCTCCCACATCACCCAGTGCGAAATTCCATTCAGCCGAAAGGCCATCGCCGTGGCGGCGGCCACTGCGCCCACGCCCACCGCTGCATCGGCCCACAACATCAGGCTCGTGACGGTGATGCTGGCGATGAGCGCCACACTGAGCACCTGGTTGACGCTCTCAAATGCGGTTACCAGCCGCATCTGGCTGTAGGCGGTGCTCATGAATTCCTGCATCGCGCTGCGCGCGAAGCCGGCCTCGCGGTGCGAATGCGAGAACAGCTTGACGGTGGCGATGTTGGTGTAGGCGTCGGTGATGCGGCCCGTCATCAGCGAACGTGCGTCAGCCTGCGCCTGCGCGATCTTGCCCAGGCGCGGCACGAAGTACGACAGCGTGATCACGTAGGCCAGCAACCAGCCCAGGAAAGGCACCATCAACCAGGCGTCGAAGACGCCCACCACGGCCACCATGGTGGCGAAGTAGATGAGCACATAGACAAGGATGTCGGTGAAGATGAGCCAGGTGTCGCGCACCGCCAGCGCGGTCTGCATGACCTTGGTGGAGATGCGGCCGGCAAATTCGTCCTGGTAGAAGGTCATGCTCTGTTCGAGCATCAGGCGGTGGAAGTTCCAGCGCAGCCGCATCGGGAAGTTGCTGAAGATGCCCTGGTACTTGAAGAGGGCCTGCATCGACGCGAAAGCAATGCTCAGCAGCAGCACACCGCCCAGGATCGACAGCAGCCGGCCGTGCTGCTGCCACAGCTCGGCCGGCTTGGTGCTGGCCAGCATGTCCACCACATGCGCCATCATGCTGAAGAGCAGCGCTTCGAAAGCGCCGATGGCCGCCGTGAATACCGTCAACAGCAGCAGGAACGGGCGCACGCCATGGGTGCATTCCCACAGGAAGGCGAAGAAGGACTTCGGCGGTGCGTTCGGCATGGCGTCCGGGTACGGATGCACAAGCCGCTCGAATCGTTGGAACAAGATCGCTCCCGGGTTGCAGCCAGCGGCGCGAAGGCGCGCGGCCATGAAGGCGGTGGTCGGCCGCTGGACACGGCCTGACGCAGCCACTTGCTACTGCTTGCGGCACGCCAAAGGGGGCATTATCCAAGGCGGCGGTGACGGCCGCACGGCCTGGATTGCCTATGTCCTTCGACCAGCCGATGCCTGTTTGACCCCCAGAAAAGCGAAACCCCTCCGCACCGTTGCCGGTGGGAGGGGCGGGCAACCAAAGTTGCCAGTGGGGCTCCAGAGGAATGAGGTCCGGGGCTCCTGACGCGCAGTGACTGCGCCATCGGTTTTGCCTGCGAGCAGGCAAGCCAAATCTACGCCCGCCGGGGCGGCGCGGCAAGCTGGTATTTCATCCATCCTTGGCCGGCGCCAGGAGTTCATCGACCATGCCCTGCACGCGCCGCTCGACGGCAGCGTCCATGGCCAGCGTGCGGCCCCAGGCG
>JANONW010000402.1:0-18092 GCA_031421065.1 Prolixibacteraceae bacterium | reverse complement strand
GGGCGCAAGCGACGCAGTTTATCTTCTTGAAAAGAAAGGCCTGACTACCAATATTAACGGGTTCGGTCGTGTATTCCGCCAATCATTAAAACCGGGAATACCTATTGCCAGTGGCGAAACTATTTCTCTTGAACTTGGCTTCGATAAGCTCGAAATCATGAAAAGAGACAGCATCATGGCCAGTGATTCGATATTGTCAGTGCCAATGGCTTTTGGGCAGGCTGAAAACGGAACTAAAGCGGTAAAGGTCGAAGAAGCAATGTCGAAGCAAAGTCCGGCAGAAAAACCAAAACCAAGTCAGGAGGCCATTGATAAGTGGAAAGCAAAGGTTGCTGCACAAAAGGCACTGGAGAAAAAGAATGCAGCAGAGGGAAATAAAGAAAAGCCAAAACCAAGTCAGGAAGCTATTGACAAATGGAAGGCAAAGGTTGCGGCGCAAAAAGCGTTGGATGCAAAAAATGCAAATGCAAAAAATACAGATCAAACCAAAAAGCAACAACAATGAAACTTTTAAATGACATTTTGAACGGTATAGAGTTGCTTGAAACAAGAGGGGATCTGTCTGTTTCGATCCGCAGCATTCAATTCGATTCAAGGAAAGTGGAAGCAGGTGATTTGTTCGTTGCTGTAAAAGGCGCTCATGTTGACGGACATCAGTTTATTGCTAAAGCCATTGAAATGGGCGCTGTTGCTGTAATTTGCGAAGAAGTGCCCGAAAATTTTCCCTATGAAATTGTATTGGCCCGAATTGAGGATTCGCAGAAAACATTTGGGAAAATAGCCGCTGCTTTTTACGAAAATCCATCGGCCAACCTAATAGTGGTTGGAGTTACCGGAACAAATGGCAAAACGACCATTGCAACACTTCTGTACAATACATTTACATTGCTTGGCTATAAAGTCGGATTGATTTCGACCATTAAATATTACGTGGGCAGCGATGAGTTTCCTGCTACACATACCACTCCTGACGCTTTACAGATTCAGGAACTGATGGCCCGGATGGTTGAAGCCGGATGCGATTATTGCTTTATGGAAGTCAGTTCACATGCCATCGACCAGGATCGTATCAGCGGTATTCAATTCGATGGCGGTGTTTTTACCAACCTCAGCCACGATCACCTCGATTATCACATAACATTTGCGGGTTATCTCAAGGCCAAGAAGAAATTTTTCGATTTGCTTCCTGAAAGTGCTTTTGCCCTGACCAATGCCGACGATAAAAATGGCATGGTTATGCTTCAGAATACACATGCAATCAAACAGACCTATTCGTTGAGATCGTTGGCCAATTTTCACGGCAAAGTGCTCGAAAAACATTTTGATGGCATGTTGCTAAGTATCGACGGACAGGAAGTGTGGACCCATTTTACAGGCGTGTTCAATGCAAGTAACCTGATGGCAGTGATGGGCACATCAGTACTTCTTGGCGTAAGCCATGATGATATTCTTCGGATTTTAAGCGAGTTGCATCCCGTTTCCGGAAGGTTCGAAATCATCCGCTCCCCAGAAGGAAAATATGCCGTGGTCGATTATGCGCATACTCCGGATGCCATTCAGAATGTATTGTCAGGAATAACAGATATAAGGACCGGTAACGAACAGGTGATTACAGTGATTGGCGCAGGTGGCGACCGCGATAAAACAAAACGTCCGGAGATGGCTCAGGAAGCAGTGAAGCAAAGCGACAAAGTAATTCTGACATCCGACAATCCGCGCTCGGAAGAGCCGGAACAGATCCTGGCCGACATGGAAGCCGGGATTGAGGCACATCAGAGGTCAAAAGTGTTGTCGATTGTAAACCGGAAAGAGGCAATCAAAACGGCCTGTATGCTGGCCCGTCCGGGTGATATTATTTTGGTGGCCGGAAAGGGGCACGAAGATTATCAGGAAATTAAAGGCGTGAAATATCATTTCGACGATAAGGAAGTGATAAACGAAATATTTGGGAACAACTAAAATACAGAACCATGTTTTATCATTTGTATCAGCTTTTAAAGGATTGGGACATCCCCGGATTTGGAATGTTTCAGTACATCTCGTTCCGGTCGGGAGCAGCAATCATTATTTCACTGTTAATCACCGTCGGATTTGGGAAAAAACTGATCAACTTTTTACGGAAAAAACAAATTGGCGAAGAAGTTCGCGATCTGGGACTTGAAGGTCAGATGCAGAAAAAAGGTACACCAACCATGGGCGGACTTATCATCCTTGCCTCCATCGTTATTCCGACTTTATTGTTTGCCCGGCTCGATAATATTTACATCGTACTGATGCTCATAACTACCATTTGGCTGGGCTTAATCGGTTTCCTCGACGATTATATCAAAGTATTTCTGAAAGATAAAAAAGGACTGGCAGGAAAATTCAAGATCCTGGGCCAGGTTTCACTGGGTTTTATCGTGGCCACTACCTTGTACTTTTCTGATGAAGTGGTAGTTCGCGAAAGGGTGGTGGACAGCAACGGAATGTTTGTTAAAGAGATTGTGACCGACAGCATTACTGGAAGGGGGAGGTTGCAGCACTTGACTAAGGAAGTGAAATCAACAAAAACCACCATTCCTTTCTTTAAAAATCATGAATTTGATTACGCCATACTCGTGGCTTTTATGGGCGATCGTTCAACAATCTGGAGATGGCTGGCTTATGCACTTGCAATTATTCTGATTATCACTGCCGTTTCGAATGCTGCCAACCTGACCGATGGAATTGATGGACTGGCAACAGGTACATCGGCCATCAGCGGCGCCACCTTCGGGATACTGGCTTATGTGAGTGGCAACGTTATTTATGCCGAATACCTGAATATCATGTATATACCAAACCTTGGAGAGCTGACCATTTTTATTGCGGCATTTATTGGCGCCACCGTCGGTTTTCTTTGGTACAATTCATATCCGGCCCAGATTTTTATGGGCGACACCGGGAGCCTTGCCCTTGGTGGCATTTTAGCTGTTTTCGCGGTAATCATCCGCAAAGAATTTCTCATCCCGATTTTATGCGGAATCTTTGTTGTCGAGAACCTTTCAGTGGTTATTCAGGTGGCCTATTTTAAATATACCAGAAAAAAATACGGCGAAGGGCGTAGGGTTTTTCTAATGAGCCCCATTCATCATCACTTTCAGAAAAAGGGAATTCCAGAGGCGAAAATTGTGACCCGTTTCTGGATTGTCGGAATCATTCTGGCAGTATTGACCATGGTAACATTGAAAATGCGTTAAAATAATGAATAAACGTTTAGTCATACTTGGAGCCGCGGAGAGCGGAGTTGGTGCTGCCATTCTGGCACGCAAGCAGGGCTTTGATGTGTTTGTTTCTGACCTCGGCACCATCAAGGAAAAATACAGAAAAGAGTTGACCGACCGTCTGTTTGATTTTGAAGAAGGCCGTCATACTGAAGAAAAGATATTGAATGCTGATTTGGTGATCAAAAGTCCGGGAATGCCGGAAAAAGCGCCGTTGATTTTGAAGCTGAAAGAAAAAGGGGTACCGGTTATTTCTGAAATTGAATTCGCCGGAAGATACACTTCAGCAAAAAAAATATGCATTACCGGTAGCAACGGTAAAACGACCACCACTTTGCTGACTTACCACATGCTGGAGAAAGCAGGGTACAATGTCGGACTTGCCGGAAATGTCGGGCAAAGTTTCGCCTGGCAGGTGGCCGAAAAGGAATTTGATTACTACGTGATCGAACTTAGCAGCTTTCAGCTCGATGGAATGTTTGAATTTAAAGCCGACATCGCCGTGTTGCTGAACATCACTCCCGATCATTTGGATCGGTACAACTATAACATGCAAAACTACATCGATTCGAAGTTTCGCATTGCACAGAACCAAACCGCTGATGATGTTTTCATCTGGTGCAGCGACAATCCGGTGCTGAAACTTGAAATGGAGAAACGAAAAATTGCCGCCCAATGTGTGCCTTTTGGCCTGGGACTGCCTCCTGCCAAGGGTGCCGGAGTGATTGATAACAACATGATTATAAACTGGAAACAAAATATTTTTACTATGTCGATTTTAGATATTGCATTACAGGGAAATCACAATACCTACAACTCAATGGCTGCGGGTATTTCAGGAATGGCTGTTAATATCAGGAATGAAATGGTTCGCGAGAGCATGGCTGATTTTAAAGGCGTCGAACACAGGCTCGAACGGTTTCTGAAAGTTCATGGTATCGAATTTATCAACGATTCAAAAGCAACCAACATTAATTCGACCTGGTATGCACTCGAAAGCATGAGCCAGCCAACGGTTTGGATTGTCGGCGGAATTGATAAAGGAAATGACTATGCCCAACTGACCGAATTGGTAAAGAAAAAAGTGAAGGCCATCGTTTGCCTCGGGAAAGACAACTCGAAAATTATGAAAGCCTTTAAGCACGTTGGAATCGACATGGTTGAAACCCAATCGATGGAAGATGCCGTGCGTTCGGCTTATTATCTTGCCCGGAATGGCGATACCGTTTTGTTGTCGCCAGCCTGTGCCAGTTTTGATTTGTTCGAGAATTATGAAGATCGTGGATATCAGTTTAAAAATGCAGTAAAGGAATTGTAAAATGGCAGGTGCACTGGGTAAAATATTCAAGGGCGACCGGACACTATGGGTAGTGCTTATTTTCTTATCGCTTGTTTCACTGGTAATTGTGTACAGTGCCACAGGCAAACTAGCCTACCGCGAAGCCGGTGGAAATACAGTTTATTATCTGGTTCGGCAAATCGTATTTATCCTGACGGGGTTCGGGATAATGCTCTTCCTTGTCAATGTTGTTCCGGTGGTCGTTTATTTTAAAATTTCGCCGGTCTTGATCGGCATTACCATATTTGCACTGATCGTGGCTATTATCCAGTTTAAACTGACCGATAATTCTGATCAGGAAACTTCACGTTCGCTCGATGTGGGTTTCTTCAGTTTCCAGCCGTCAGAGCTGGCCAAAATCGCGCTGATCATGTTTGCCTCCCGAATGTTGTCGAAATCGCAGAAATCAGAAGAGGAACTTAGAAAAGCTTTCTGGTGGGTAACCGGCGTTTCCGGCGTGGTGTGCTTTCTGATTTTTCTGAGCAATATTTCAACGTCAGCGATCATCTTTTTAAGCATCATGGTTCTGATGCTGATAGCACGTGTGCCTGTTAAGTTATTTTCAATGCTTGCCGGAGCGGGTATTTTAATGGGCGTACTGTTATTTTTTACTGCTGATTTAATGCCTGCCAGTTTTGGCCGTGTACATACTTTTAAAGAACGGATTGTCGATTTTACCAAAGGCGATGCCAATGCAATGATAGGAACCACGCAGGCTGATTATGCGAAACTGGCTGTTTTTGAAGGCGGAATGTTTGGAAAAGGTCCAGGGAACAGCGAAGTGAGCAATTATATGGAAGCCGGGTACAACGATTTTATTTATGCCATTTTTATCGAAGAGTACGGTTTTGTTGGAGGCTTGGGCCTGCTATTGTTGTACCTGATCCTATTGTTCCGGGGGGTCATCATCGTCCGGCGGTGCGATCGGACTTTCCCTGCATTTATGGTGGCCGGACTGATGGTTTTGATGGTGTTTCAGGCTTTTATCAATATGGCTGTTTCAGTTGGGGCAGCTCCCGTAACCGGCCAGCCATTGCCATGGGTGAGCATGGGCGGATCGTCGATGCTGTTTACTGCCGCCTCTTTCGGGATCATCCTGGCGGTCAGCTCGCACAATCAAAAAAATAAAGCGCCAAACGAACAATTGGTGGTAGTTGATGTACCAAACGAAGATCAGGCTTTGTAATATGAAGAAACTAAAAGTTATTGTAAGCGGAGGAGGGACGGGTGGACATATATTCCCGGCCATATCGATTGCCAACGAGCTGAAAGAGCGTTATCCCGAAACCGAAATCCTTTTCGTAGGCGCTCTTGGAAAGATGGAAATGGAACGTGTCCCTGCGGCAGGTTACCGCATTATCGGGTTGCCGGTAATGGGTTTCCCGCGTAAACCATCGCTTAAAATGTTTGATTTTTTCCTGAAATTATATAAAAGCTTGCGTATAGCCCGCAAAGTAATTGCCGGTTTTAAGCCCGATGTAGTTATTGGTGTGGGCGGATTTGCAAGTGGACCAATATTGAAGGCTGCTGTGCGAAATGGAGTGCCTGCCGTTCTTCAGGAACAAAATTCATATCCCGGTATGACCAACAAATTATTGTCGTCGAAAGTGAACAAAATATGCGTGGCCTATCCTAATATGGAAAAGTATTTTCCGAAGAATAAAATAGTTTTAACCGGAAACCCTATCCGTAAAAACCTGATTGAACCCATAGTTAATAAGAGCGAAGCTTACGAATATTTTAAGCTGTACGATGGGGAACCAGTAGTTTTGATTATTGGCGGAAGCCTTGGTGCGCGCACCATCAACGAAAGTGTAATGGGCAGCCTGCAATTGATCCGTCAAACGGAGGTACAGGTTATCTGGCAAACCGGAAGTTATTATTACAAGGAAATGCTGGAACGTTTGGGAGGTAATTGTCCCGATAATCTGTTTCCGATGGAATTTGTTTCACGCATGGATTTGGCTTATGCGGTGGCCGATGTGGTTATTTCGCGCGCAGGTGCCGGAACAATTTCCGAACTCTGTTTGCTGGCAAAACCATGTGTTCTGGTTCCTTCGCCCAATGTGGCCGAAGACCATCAAACCAAAAATGCGATGGCACTTGTTGAAAATCAGGCTGCTTTGTTAATAAAAGATGCCGATTCGAAAGACCAATTGATGAAAGAAACATTTAGCTTGCTGAACGATAAACAGAGGTTAAAAAGCCTGTCTGAAAACATACAAAAGCTGGGGCGACCCAATGCTGCAAAAGATATTGTGGATGTGATTCTGGAAGTTGTAAAAAAAGGAAGCCCCCTTCCCGTTCCCCCACAGGGGGAAAGCTTAGGTTAATGGGCCAACGATGGTTTCAGCTCCAGAGGAGCAAAATATTTGTAGAAAAAAGAATGAACGGTGTCAATCCGTCCGTGATATAAAGCCGAAAAAGGCTTAGCCGTTCTTTCGGACGGAATGGAATTGGTTTAAAATTGAGATGTGGTGATATTATGACAAAAGAAAATACTATAAGGCTATTTGAGTCACAAAAAGTGAGGGTTTTGTGGGATGACCGTACTGAGAAATGGTATTTTTCTGTAATTGATATAATTAGGATATTATCCGAAAGCAAGAATCCACGCCGATATTGGAGTGATTTGAAGATAAAGCTGAATAAAGAAGGAAGCCAACTGTACGAGAAAATCGCACAGTTGAAAATGTTGGCTTTTGATGGTAAAATGCGGGACACTGATGCTGCTGATACCGAGCAGATTTTGCGATTAATTCAATCAATTCCGTCACCAAAAGCAGAGCCATTCAAAATGTGGTTAGCAAAAGTTGGCTATGAACGAATTGAAGAAACCGAAGATCCGGAAATTGCCTTTGATCGGGCAATGGAAACATATTTAAAAAAGGGATATTCAACAAATTGGATTAACCAAAGGCTAAAAAGTATAGAGGTTCGCAAAGAACTTACTGACGAATGGGAATCACGAGGGATTAAAAAAGGGAACAAACCACATGTGTGGTTAAATTTGAATATTTAAACATGGATTTAGTAAGTATTCATAGCAAAATCTACGAGGTGCGCGGTCTGCGGGTTATGCTCGATTACGATCTGTCAGATTTGTACGAAGTAGAAACAAGGGCATTGAAACAGGCAGTAAGGCGCAATAAGGATCGCTTCCCTGAAGATTTTATGATTCAATTAACCGTAGAGGAAGTGCAGGTTATGGTATCACAATTTGTGATACCTTCTAAACAACAATTGGGAGGGGCCTTGCCCTTTGCCTTTACAGAGCAGGGAGTAGCAATGTTAAGTTCGGTTCTAAAAAGCAAAAGGGCTCTGCAAGTGAATATCTCTATTATGCGGGCATTTGTAGCACTTCGGCAATATGCGCCCAACTACAGCGAAATAGCCAATAAGTTAAACGAATTGGAACAACAATATAACCGACAGTTTGCCGATGTGTATGATGCGCTGAATTATTTAATGAACGACAAACAGGCGCGGGAGGCATTTGAAGCCCGGAAGCTGATAGGCTTTAACCTTTTGAAAACATAAAATGCAGAAATTAACCGACATAAAACAAGTGTATTTCCTGGGTATCGGGGGAATTGGGATGAGCGCCCTGGCACGCTATTTTGCGGGTCAGGGCATTGCTGTTTCCGGCTACGACAGTATAGTTTTCAGGATTATAAGAACTCATAACTAATTATTGATGCCAGAACAACAAAATATAGAATACAAACAAAGTTGGCATGATGACTACTTAAAATGGGTATGCGGATTTGCAAATGCTCAAGGTGGAGTCATATCTATTGGCAAAGACGATAATGGAAATGTTGTTAAACGCTTTGGTACACAGAAATTATATGGGTGCTCCAATACAAATACGAGTTTATGACGATAAAATTAATATTTGGAACGAAGGTCTTCTACCTGATGGTTTGACAATGGAAGCGTTAAAACTTTCACATTCATCACGACCTAGAAATCCTATCATTGCTGATGTGAGTTTTAAGGGCGGTTATATTGATGCGTGGGGAAGAGTAACCATCAAAATTTTGGATACTTGTAAATTGGCAGACCTTCCCGAACCTGAAATGAAAGAGCAAGACGGAGGTTTTATCCTTACTCTTTTCAAAGACAACTTAACGGTAGAACAATTGATAAAACTTGGACTTAATGACAGGCAATTGAGAGCGATAATTTTTGTAAAGGAGAAAGGGAAAATTACGAATAGCGAGTACCAGTTAATAAATGAAACATCTAAAAGAACGGCTACCCATGAACTTACTCAATTAACTCAAGAATATAACTTGCTGAAAAAATCGGGTGTTCGTGGGGCAGGTGTTTTTTATACAATAATGGGGCAATAATGGGGCAATAATGGGGCAATATGGGCAATAATAGGGCCGGAATAGGGTAAGGAGAGAAGCAAGGAACATTTTACAAAATTCGTTTTGTCGGATAAATCACGGAAATGGCGGAAATGACGAATAAGTGACGGATAAGCTAAGGCAACCGACAACTGGATCAGGGACGTCATAGATATTTAAATAATGGGCTTATAATTGGCTCAAATAAAAAAACGAATGCAGAAATTAACCGACATAAAACAAGTGTATTTCCTGGGTATCGGGGGAATTGGGATGAGCGCCCTGGCACGCTATTTTGCGGGTCAGGGCATCGCTGTTTCAGGTTACGACCGTACTAAAACTGAATTAACCATTCAGCTTGAAGAGGAAGGGATTGCCGTGCATTACGAGGACGATCCGGCTCAATTGCCTTCTGATTTGAATGTAGCCGGCTCACTGATCGTTTACACACCGGCAGTTCCGGCCAACCATCAGGAATTGAATGTTCTGATTGACCGCGGCTTTGGCATTCACAAACGTGCCGAAGTACTTGGAATTATATGTAACAGCCAGCAGACCATTGCCGTTGCCGGAACACATGGAAAAACTTCGGTATCGACCATGACTGCACATATATTGAAGTCATCGGCTGTTGGGTGCGCTGCGTTTCTTGGTGGGATTTCAAAAAATTACCAAACCAATTTACTGCTCGATGAAACTGGCAGTCCCTGGGTAGTGGCAGAAGCCGATGAATTTGACCGTTCGTTTTTGCAGCTCAAACCCGAACTTGCAGTGATTACCTCGATGGATGCCGATCATTTGGATATTTATGGATCGCATGAAAAGGTTATCGAAAGTTTTCAATTGTTTGCCGCTCAAGTTAAGGAAGGTGGCGCTTTGGTATTGAGAAAAGGACTTTCAGTTGGTGCCGATCTTCCGAACATTCGGATATTCAACTATTCAATTACCGAAGATGCCGATTTCTGTGTCGAAAATGTAATGTTAAAAGCGGGGTTTTATCAGTTCGATCTGAAAACTCCGGATTTCATAATTAAAAAACTGGTGTTGAATTACCCTGGCTTGCTGAATGTTGAAAATGCGGTTGCAGCTTCAGCCCTCGCAATTCTGGCGGGTGTTTCTCCGGAAGAAATCCGAAAAGCCCTGGCAACCTATTCCGGAGTAAAAAGGCGGTTCGATGTTCAATTGAACAACGGAATTTTTGTGCTGATTGACGATTATGCGCATCATCCGGCAGAATTGAGGGCAACCATTCAATCGGTCAGGGATATTTACAAGGGTCGGAAATTGACCGGCATATTTCAACCGCACCTTTACAGCCGCACAAAAGATTTTGCCACCGGATTCGCAAAAAGTCTGGATTTGCTCGATGAAATTGTGCTTCTGGATATTTATCCGGCCCGCGAGCTACCGATGGAAGGTGTAAGCTCCGAATTGATTTTTAAACAGATAAAGAATCGTAAAAAAATAATTTGCAGTAAAGAAGAGTTGTCCGTGATATCCGGATTATTTAAACCGGGAATCATTTTGATGATGGGTGCCGGGGATATAGACACGCTGGTAGAACCGGTAAAAAAGCAATTGTTGAAGTATGGAGATAGTTAAAAAGATCTTGGTTGTATTAGGATGGTTTTGCCTGACAGGGTTTGTCGGATTCACAATTTATTTCACCTACTCCCAAATGGAAGCGGTGAGGTGCCAGTCTATTGTGGTCTTTATCAATCCCAATTCACCGCGATTTCTTGATGAAGCTGAGATAACCGAGATGATCGAAAAATCGGGTGAGCCAATTATCGGACACTGGCTTTCGGCCATTGATATTGAGTCGCTCGAAACAAAACTGACCACTTTTGCTACCCTTACCAATGTGGAAATCTACCGAAAAATTGATGCAAGTGGATGGTCGTTCAGCGGCAAACTGGTTATTAATGTTGATGAGCGGACACCGATTCTCAGGATAAAAGATGCCAACGATGATTATTACCTCGACCGCGAGGGGGTGAAGATTCCGGTTTCATCAAAATACATTGAACGAATAATGATTGCAAGCGGAACATTTCCTGATGAAACGACAAAAAGCAATTTGCTGAAAATGACCGATTTTGTGAACAAAGACGATTTCTGGAAGGCGCAGATTGAGCAGGTCCTGATTCAGCCTAACGGCGAATTATTGTTGTTGCCACAGGTTGGCGATTACCTCATCGAATTTGGCCGTCCCGATGATTACGAGGTGAAATTCAGAAATTTAAAAGCAGTTTACCAGCAAGGTTTTAAAAATTTTGGTTGGAACAAGTATAAAGCCATCAGTGTGAAATATCAGAACCAGGTTGTTTGTACAAAAAAATAGATTATGGACAAGTACGAAAAAATATTTGCAGCAGTTGACATCGGATCCACAAAAGTGGTAGCCCTCGCCGGTAAAAAGGTTGACGACAATAAAATTCAGATTGTCGGGCTTGGTCACAGCCCGTCGCGAGGCATTAAACGTGGCGTTGTGCTTAATGTTGAGGAAGCATTTGCTGCCGTGAACGATGCTGTAAATCACGCCGAAAAAGAATGCGGACAGTCAATTGAGAACGTTTTTGTGAATATCTCGGGGCAACACCTTACCACGCTTACCACAAGCATACAGGGAAATATAGGGCGCGATCATTTTGTTACCGAGGCCGATGTCGTTCAAATGACAGAACAGGCCCGCAAAATTGAACTGCCCGATGGAATGTCCATTTATCACATCAATTCTGAATTTTATACAGTTGACAATGAAACAGGAATTGTCAATCCAATAGGAGCCATTGGAGAAAAAGTCGAAGGAACTTTCAAATTGCACATTGCTCCTGAATATTACACCAGAAACATTGCCACTTGCTTTAGGCAAGGCTCAATCAATGTACAGAAATCAATTCTGGACCCGATTGCCTCTTCCGAAGTCGTTCTGACCGAAGACGAAAAGGAAGCCGGTGTTGCCCTGGTCGATATTGGCGGGGGCACCACCAAGATTTCCATTTTCTGCGACGGGGTACTTTGCTACACTTCCATGGTTCCGTTTGGCGGCAATGTACTTACACACGACATTAAGGAAGGTTGTTCCATCACTGTCCGTCAGGCCGAATCGCTGAAAGTTCAGTTTGGTCAGGCCATAGCTGATTTTGCTCCTGAAGATAAAGTAGTTACCATTCCGATTCAGGGTTGGGAACCTCGTCAGATTTCGTTTAAAAGCCTGGCCAACATTATTCAGGCCCGAATGGAAGAAATTGTTGATGGATTCGCCTTCCAGATCAGAAAATCAGGATATGCAGATAAGTTGGGCGCTGGAATTGTAATTACCGGAGGCACATCACTGTTGCCAAATTTAGGCCAGTTGATTAAGTTCCGCACCGGTTTTGATGTCAGAAAAGGCAGGCCTAACCTTAATTATTTTGTGTCCCGAAAAGAAGTTGACGATCCGCGGTTTTCAACTGTTCTTGGCTTATTAAAAATGGCTGCCGAGGAAGAAGGCCCGGTTGGGAAGCGGAAAAAAGTAAAGGTTCCAAAAGTGAAATCAAACGAGCCCGGGATTATTAAAGTAATGCAGAATAAAATTGTTCAAGGTGTTATCGGGTTTTTTGAAGAAAACCCTGAAGATACAGAAATGAGTTAGCTATAAATATAAACATGTCTGCCTTATGATCGACGAGATACTTAATTTCGGAATAGAGCAAGCAAATTCTTCAATCATCAAGGTTATTGGTGTAGGGGGAGGCGGGTGTAATGCCGTCAAACACATGTTTGACGAAGGCATTGTTGGCGTTGACTTTGTTATTTGCAACACCGATGCGCAGGCGATGCAAAACAATCCGGTGCCGATCCGGATTCAGCTCGGGGTAACCCTTACCGAAGGACGGGGAGCGGGCAATTTACCTGAACAGGGCGAACAGGCCGCCATCGAAAACCTTGACGATATCCGGAATGTCCTGGAAGGTACAACCAAAATGGTGTTTATCACCGCCGGAATGGGAGGTGGGACCGGAACCGGGGCTGCCCCTGTAATTGCACAACTTGCGCGCGATTTAGGAATACTGACCATTGCAGTGGTTACACTTCCATCTCCGGCAGAAGGAAAACGGAGGTACGATCAGGCACGTGCAGGAATTGACAGGTTGAAAGATCATGTAGATAGTATGCTGGTAATCAGCAACGAGAAACTACATAAAATATACGGAAACCTCCCGGCATCGGTGGCATTTAAAAAGGCCGACAACATTATCACGACAGCGGTAAAGGGAGTTGCCGAAATAATTACCCTGCATGGAAATATCAACATCGACTTTGCCGATGTTTGTACCGTGATGGCAGGTAGCGAGGTGTTTATAATGGGGACCGGATTTGCAACCGGCGAAGGCCGTGCCATGAAGTCGGTTCAACAAGCACTCGAATCGCCTTTGCTCGACAGTAGCAGCATCAAAGGAACCAAAGATATTTTGCTCAATATGATCTCCGGAACGCAGGAAATCACAATGGGAGAAATTGGCGAAATCATCGATTATTTGCAGGAAGCAGCAGGCCAGGATGCAACAATTATCTGGGGGAACGGCATTGATTTGCGACTTGGCGACCAGATAAGTGTCACTATTATCGCAACAGGCTTTGATGTGAACCCTAACCGGATATTCCAGCGCCCAGCCGATGTCGTTGAACTGATAATGGAAGAAAATGAATTTGAGATCAACCTTGAAGATGAAAAATCATTCAAAGTGGTTGAAGCAGCAATTTCGAAAAGAGAAGTTTCGAAAGAAGTAAAAAACTATCCGCTTCAGGAGGAAAAAACGGGAAAACGGAAAACGCGACGGAAAAATGAACTGGTCGGCGAGTCAAATCCGGAAGATACAAACAGTTGGTTCACTCGTCAGTTTTCGAAATTTTTTGAAGACAAGGATTCAGAACAAATGCAATAAAAAAAATCAGAATATTAACACGAAAAAAATATAGGATCATGTCGAACGAAATAATGAATTTTGATATTGCCTCGAACTCAGGTTCAATCATAAAGGTAATTGGTGTAGGCGGTGGTGGTGGAAATGCGGTAAATCACATGTACCATCAGGGGATTCGCGATGTGGATTTTATGGTTTGCAATACCGATTCGCAAGCGTTGGTAAACAGTCCGGTCCCGTTCAAGGTACAGCTTGGTTCATCGCTCACAGAAGGGCGCGGCGCCGGAAATAAACCTGAAACCGGTCGCGATGCTGCCATCGAAAATATTGAAGATGTAAAAAAGATAATGGGCAGCAATACAAAAATGGTTTTTATTACTGCCGGAATGGGCGGTGGAACAGGTACGGGAGGCGCTCCGGTAATTGCCCAGGCAGCCAAAGAATTGGGCATCCTGACAGTGGGAATTGTGACCATCCCTTTCCGTAACGAAGGTCGCCGCCGTATCAAACAAGCCATTGACGGGATTGCAGCCATGGAAATATATGTAGATTCGCTGCTGGTGATCAACAATGAGCGTATCCGTGAAATGTACGGTGATTTTAAGATCTCTGATGCTTTTGCCAAAGCCGACAATATTCTGGCTACCGCAGTAAAGGGAATTGCCGAAATCATTACCGTTCCGGGTTATATCAATGTTGACTTTGCCGATGTTGAAACTGTGATGCGCAACAGCGGTGTAGCCCTCATGGGAACCGGTGTTGCTTCAGGAGTTAACCGCGCTCTGATTGCAGTTGAAGAAGCTTTGAATTCTCCTTTGCTGAACAACAATGATATTTTGGGAGCACGCAATATTTTGCTGAACATTACTTCTGGATCGAAAGAAATTACAATGGACGAAATTGGCGAAATCACCGATTTTATTCAGAAAAAGGCGGGTAATTCGGCTGATTTAATCTGGGGAAATGGAGTTGACGAAGAATTGGGCGACAAAATTTCGGTAACAATTATTGCTACCGGGTTCAGTACAAGCAGTATTCCAGAAATGGCAATGAACCAAAATCAGGAAAAAACTTATCATACCCTGAGTGACGAAGTTCATGAGAACAATACTGCGGTGAGGTCGGAAGTAAAATCTTCGATTGAAAACGAATTGTACGGTTCGAAGAATGTCAAGCAAAAAACATTCGAATTTGAAATCAATACCAGTGTGTTCGACGAGTTTGAAGGGCTATACGGAAATAATCCAAAAAAAGAAACCTTCAATCAGGTAAACGAGCCGGTTGATTACACGCAAACAACTGAAGAGGCGGTAGATGAACTGGAGAATATTCCTGCCTACCGCCGAAAAAATCTTCGGTTTTCAGGCTTTAAAAAAAAAGTTGAAGAAAAATTCTCCCGATTCTCTATTTCACCCGATGAAAATAATGATGTAATTTTACGTGACAATAATTCATACCTGCACGATAACGTTGACTAATTTTAAAGAAAATGAATCTATTTGATCAGATAAGCAGTGATATTTTAACCGCGATGAAAGCCCGTGAAAAGGATAAACTCGAAGCTTTGCGCGGCATTAAAAAAGTAATGATCGAAGCAAAATCAGCGGCTGGTGCGACTGGCGAGCTGACGGATCAGGAAGTGCTGAAGATTATCCAGAAATTGGCGAAACAGGGAACTGATTCTGCTACCATTTATAAAGAGCAGGGACGCGACGATCTGTATGAGCAGGAAATGTTTCAGGTACAAGTCTTTGAAACCTACCTTCCTGTAAAAATGTCGGATACCGAGTTAACAAGTACAATTCAGGCGATTATTACTGAAGTGGGCGCTACAAGTATCAAGGAAATTGGTAAAGTAATGGGAATCGCTTCCAAAAAGCTGGCCGGTCTGGCCGATGGAAAAGACATCTCGGAAAAAGTAAAAACACTTTTGGGTTAATAAAGGAGTGCCAGAACTTGAAATCTCAGGTTTTGTGCATTATGGGTGGAAAAGGAAAGCGGGTGGGGATCCGCTTTCTGCTTTTTATAGTAAAGGTGTTGGCACTTTTTTCTTATTATTGAAATTGAATAACCTTTGCCTAAATGGCTGCTCAACGATTTGTTTTATTATTTTTGAGCGTTCAAAAAAAGATTGAATCAAAAGCGGGAGTGGCTCAGTGGTAGAGCATCAGCTTCCCAAGCTGAGGGTCGAGGGTTCGAACCCCTTTTCCCGCTCACTGAAAATAAGAGAGTTAGATTAATTTCTGACTCTCTTTGTTTTTCTGGGTGCAACATAGGTGCAGCAAAATGAATTGAATTTGAAGAAATGATATAAGATTCGGATTGATGGTAAGCATTATTTTAAATCTTTGCTGTGTACTTTAAATTCCTGATCAGGGAATAAATTTTAATTAGTAATCCTCCAAGATAAGTGAATAAGAGTATAGCTGTATACACAATTACCATTATTCATTCATTCCGAAGTGAATAATAACCCAACGTCCAATATAATAATATAGCTTTATTTGATTTTCCTTTTATCCCAGACAATTAAATGAGTATTTTTCTACTCATGTAAATTTTATGAAGAATCGAAAGTCAGATTGATGATGCTTTGCATTCATTGATGAAGTTATGACTGCTGTGGAAGGGGAATGTTATAAAGGGGTAATTTCGTTGGGCAATAATAGCAAACAATTTTCTAAAATGAATTTTCATTATTCCTTCTATAGAGCAAATAACAGATTTAATTGAAATTCATGTTTTTCCTTTATTCAGGAAAGGATTAAAATGTTGATTTTTGAACCTCTGTGTAAGGATTAAAAAATATTTCATTATTACAAGTGCCTATATATCAATTACATAAAATTTAACACACAATAAAAAGGGTGCGACCTAAACGCTTATACCTATAGTTTTATTCACTGTGATTTTGATATAAGAATCCCCTTGCCCTTGCCCTTGCCCTTGTCCAAATTTGCTCTTTGGTAACAAGTGAATGATTCCTTATTCTTAACAAGTGAATAATTCAGTGTTTTTAAAACCAAGCTTATACAGTGCCGTACGTCATAAGAGTTAACTTATTTACACCTCCACCGAAGCTAAAATCCCTGTTAATTCAGGACACTTATTACCCTTGTGTATTGCTCCGGCCCACTGCTTTCACTATGAGGTTTCTTTTCAACCTATCGGGGACAACTCTTCGCTATTTTTGCCTATTATTCCAAAGCTGCAATTACCAACCCGACGTCTAGACTGCTTGTTATTTCTCTTAAAATTCTATCTACAGTCGAAATACCCTTACAAAGGGAATGATTGAACTACAAATTTATTCATAAATTGCCACAATTGCAAGAATAACAATCACTTGCAAGTCAATTAAAATAACTAAATTAATTAGAAATCGGATTAATTTCTAACTGGAAAAGTTAATGTATAAATCTTCAGCTGTATCCCCCTCCCCGCCAATCATCACTTCCAAACCAAAATTATCCATTCAAACCCTATAATATATATATAGCTTTAATCCCTCATTTCAACAAAAATCGGCTTTTCTGAAAACTAATTTTTTTAATTATTCCGCAAATTAGTTCGAGCTGGAAATAACTCTTTTGATTATTTTCTCCTTACACAGATTTTAATCTATTCAAGAATCAGCCCCTTCATAAATTGAACGGAAGATTTTTTCCTAATTCTTCCATTGCTTTCCTTTGTTCCAAATGAAAATTTAGGGAATGAAGGTTCGGTTTTTCATTTCTGATATTTTCTTCATTGTACATTTCAGCCTCTTCCTGTGCTGTGTAGATATAATATTTTTTCAGGAGATTATAGTGGTTTTCTGAATAGCTACGCTCAAAACTAAAAATTTTTGAAAATTCATCTCCAAGCAACATTATCTGCTTATCGTAAGTATGTATGTCATTTCCATTGTGCTCAAATCCAATCAAAACAAGTAATGGAGCTTCTTTATATAAAGTCTCATATTTCACCACCCAATTGATGATATCCTGTTCTTCATCTATCTGTTTTATAATACTATTAGCTTCTGTAATTTCATTTATATACTTTGAAATATAGCTCCATAAGTCCAGCAGATCATAGTAGAGTCTTACAAATGGATGCCATTTCATTACCAGATTTGAGTAATTAAATCCTCCCAATTTATTATATAACATGGAATGTTTTTTAATCCAATGTCCGAGTTCCTGAAAATTCAGTTGTTGAGTCTGCTCCGAAAAGTCTAAAAGCACGTCATTGCGAG
>JANONW010000401.1:0-7864 GCA_031421065.1 Prolixibacteraceae bacterium | reverse complement strand
GTCAAATAGACCTATATCATTTACATTTTTCATATCCGTACTTTTTCTTGCTAAATTATAAAAATATCCAACAAAAACAATCACATGTTATTAACAATCAAACTTATATATCAACAATAGGTTTTTAGAGATGCCCATAATATATTCCCAAAGTTTGTACAACATCCTGACTCCGGAATCTTCAAGGTAGATTTTTTATACTTTTCCAAAAATTATAACAAGTAAAAGCATGAGATCCATTGATTCTATTTCGCTCTCTTCCATATACAAACGAAATAAAAGCGACCGCGACATATTTCAGGAACTGATGCCCACAAAAGTTAAAGAAGTACTTTTGCTGGCAACTCTTTACGATAGTTATTCCATTGTGCGCGAAGGTCAGTTCACCGATAAAATCTTCGGGGAATTTCTTCAGCTCAACTTGTACACCTATCCGCGTTTCACCAGTGTAAATACCGAAGAAGATGCGCTCCGGATGGTAAAAACACGGGATTTCGACATGGTCATTATCATGGTCGGTGTTGATAAAAACATTCCGGTATGGGCGGCAAAAGCCATTTTTAAGCTGAAACCTGCGCTTCCAATTTTATTGTTGGTAAATAACAATGGCGACCTGCGCTATTTTCAAACCAGCAATGAGAAAATAGAATCGATTGACCGGGTATTTGTTTGGAACGGTAACTCCAATGTTTTCCTTGCCATGATCAAATACATCGAAGACAAGAAAAATGTGGAAGAAGATACCAAAAACGGAAGTGTCAGGGTAATTCTTTTGGTGGAAGACTCGATACAATACTATTCGCGGTATTTGCCGATGTTATATACAAACATAATGACGCAAACACAGAACCTGGTGGAAGATAAATCGGCCGACGAACTACATAAAATCATGAAAATGAGGGCCCGTCCCAAAGTGATCCTGGTAAGCAGTTATGAGGACGCGGTTTTCATTATCAACAAATACAAGGATTTCCTTCTGAGCGTTATTTCTGATGTGAAATTTCAACGAAACGGTGTGGACGATGAAAATGCAGGTGTTGACTTGCTACGGTATGTAAATTCTACACTGCGGTTCCCGATTCCCATTTTGCTGCAAAGCCACGATGTGAACAATGCGCGGCGGGCCAACGATGTTGGCGCCGATTTTATCAACAAAAACTCAGAAAGTTTATCGCTCGACATTCACAATTACATTTATAAAAGACTTGGTTTTGGCAACTTCGTTTTTAAAGATACCGAAGGGAATCCGATTATGATTGCCCGTAACATGGCCGAGTTTCAGGAAATGTTCCAGATTGTTCCCGAAAACGCGTTGGCATATCATGCCCATCGTAATTCGTTCTCAACATGGCTGATGGCCCGTGGCGAAATAAACATAGCCGAGCAGTTGATACCATACCGCTTCGAAGATTTCAAAAATTCAGACGATTTGCGGAAGTTTTGTCTGGATGTATTCGAAAAAGTGCGCATACAGAAACTTCGCGGAAGTATCATCGATTTTGATCCGACACTCGTTACCGGAAAACGTTTTGTGATGCGTCTCGGAAACGGATCTTTAGGCGGGAAAGGACGTGGTATGGCTTTTATGTGCAACTTTATCGAGAACATCGAATTTGCC
Organism: Prolixibacteraceae bacterium; assembly: GCA_031421065.1. Classification (GTDB taxonomy): domain Bacteria; phylum Bacteroidota; class Bacteroidia; order Bacteroidales; family Prolixibacteraceae; genus Aquipluma. The sequence goes on along the minus strand of JANONW010000401.1, from coordinate 6,246 downwards.
CGTATTTTACCTGAAATAAACATTCGTATCCCGGCAACGGCAGTGGTTGGCGCATCGGAGTTCGATAAATTTCTTGAAACAAATGACCTTTATGAGGAGATATATTCGACCAACGATTACGAACGTATCAAAGGCATTTTTCTTGAATCGCAGTTTGGCGACGATCTGAAAGACCGCCTCCGAAAATACCTCGAAAAAATGGGAAAACCCCTGGCGATCCGTTCTTCGGGTTTGTTTGAAGATTCGCTCACACAGCCATTTTCAGGAGTTTATGCTACTTACCTTATTCCCAATAACCACCCCGATATGGAGGTTCGTTTCCAACAACTCGAAACTGCTATCAAACTGGTTTATGCCAGTATTTTCACCGAATCGGCCATGTCGTATTTCGATGCCGTAAAATACAAAATCGAAGAGGAGAAAATGGCGGTGATCATTCAGGAAGTGGTTGGCCACCAATACGGTGATCATTATTATCCGTCCATCAGCGGAGTGGCCCAGTCATACAATTTCTATCCGGTTTCGTACATGGAACCCGAAGATGGTTTTGCAGTCTCAGCCATCGGACTGGGAATGTATGTAGTTGGCGGTGAAAGTGCTTACCGCTATTGCCCCAAATATCCTGAAATCAATACAACAGGCATACACGATCTGGTCCGTAACTCTCAAAAGGAATTTTATGCCATAGATATGTACCACTCTCAGTTTGATCTTGAAAATGGCGGTGAGAGTGCAGCAATCAGAAAAATGAAAATTTCTTTTGCTGAAAAAGATGGCGTTCTGCAACATTGCGCATCGGTTTATGATTATGAAAATGACTGCCTGGTCCCAGGTGTTGACAGTCCCGGATTGCGGGTAATAGATTTTGCCAACATATTAAAATACAAACACATACCACTTGCCGATACCCTGATGTTATTGCTCAAACTATTCCGCGAAGCAATGGGTTCGCCCGTAGAGATTGAATACGCGGTCGATCTGGAAAAAGGTCACAATAAGCTTCCCACTTTCTACCTGTTGCAAATAAAACCATTGATCAGGAGAGACGAACAACTGATCGTGAATATTGGTAAAATCGTTCCTGAAAAAACACTGATGTTCGCCAAACGTGGAATGGGAAATGGTTTCGTTACCGGAATTAAGGATGTGATTTTTGTTGATCCTGATCGGTTTGACAAGATGAAAACCCGCGAAATAGCAGCTGAAATCAACCAGTTTAACCGAAAAATGGATTTTCTGAACAAAGAATATGTACTGATTGGCCCTGGCAGATGGGGAACGCGCGATCCGTTTACCGGAATCCCGGTTTTATGGGCAAACATATCCAAAGCACGTATTATAGTCGAAATGGGTCTTGATGAATTTCCACTCGATGGTTCACTTGGTTCGCACTTCTTTCACAATGTAACTTCAATGAATGTTGGCTATTTTACCATTCCTCACAATTCATCAGATGCGATGATAAACATTGATTTGTTAAAGAAAATGCCCGCAATCGAAGAAGGGAAATTCATTAAACATGTTTGCTTCACCAACGATCTCAATATTACCATGGATGGGAAGAACCGGCAGGCACTGATTTCATTCGAAGAAATCATTTCATAGAAAAACAAATTATGAACTCTTTATAATCTCCTCCACGGATTTTCCGCTTGATCCTAATTATCTGTTAGGATTGTCATATCAATTTCTTATTTTTGCTGACTGTAATTCCTAAACATTAATAAATCATTCATCCCTACCAGGGATATTAAAAAAAATTAATCATGAAGAGAAACATTTTTATGACTTTGTCATTGGCAGTTGCGCTATTGATCGCAATGCCCGTGTTTTCACAAAAAGTGAACACGCTTTCGAAAAAAGAGAAAAAAGAAGGCTGGAAACTGTTGTTTAACGGCAAAAGTTTCGATGGCTGGCGGCAATGCAACGGCACTGCGATGCCTGTAAACTGGGTAATTGAAGAAGATGCGATGAAAGTTGTTATCGGCGAAGGAAAAAATCCGGGACAGGGAGCAAACGGCGACATCCTTTATCCAGGCAAAAAATTCAAAAATTTCGAGCTTATGATCGACTGGAAAGCCAGTAAGATGGCTAATTCAGGAATTTTCTACAATGTGCGCGAAGTTCCGGGAAAACCAATTTATTATGCTGCTCCCGAAGTTCAGGTACTCGACAATGTAGATGCATCGGACAACAAAATTGACAGCCACCTGGCTGGTTCATTATACGACATGCTTCCTGCCGATCCGAAAACCGTAAATCCAGCAGGATCGTGGAATACCATCGTCATTAAAGTAAAAGACGGACAGGTTACCCACACCCAGAACGGTGTTAAAGTGGTATCTTACACTTTATGGACTCCGGAATGGGACACACTGGTGAATAACAGTAAGTTCAAGACCTTCCCCGGATTTACCGAAGGTATCGCGAAAGAAGGTTACATCGGCCTTCAGGACCACGGTTACCCAGTTTGGTTCCGCAATATCAAAATACGCGAGCTATAACATTTGATTAAGCAAAAACAAGAATCTCGTTATACATACAAAAAGGCTGAAGATATGATTATCTCAGCCTTTTTTTATCTGTTGTGTTTTCTATTTCGATAAAAACTGATATTCCCCGCTCTTTACAGCAAATACCTGATAACCTCCTTCTTCCTTCAGGAATTGGACATCTTTCGAATCTGCAATCAAATGACTGCCTTCTGAAATATCCTTTTCTTTCATGATCGGCACATAAACAGTTGCCTCGCTGCCAACGGGAACTGTCACGTGCATGGAGAATTGCTGATCTTGTTTTTTCCAATGAATACCTGCTTTGCCATTCGGAGTTTGGTTGAAATATTTTACAAACGAAAGTTCATCAACCGGTTGCGGACGGAAAACAATGTGTTTGTAACCTGGTTTTTCAGGATCGGCATTCATTCCGGCGAGCTTCCGGTAAAACCAAACAAGTCCGCCACCAAACATGGGGTGGTTGTGCGAACCTTCCTCGCTCCATTGTTCACGGGTAGTGGTCGAACCCAACGCCAGCCATCGTCCATAACCGGGTTCTTCTTTTTTGTTCAGGGCTTCATAGGCCAAATCGTGCATGCCATTTTCCGACAGCACTTCGAAAAAGAATTGTGTACCAAAAATACCCGTATCCAAATGCCCTTTATTGGCTTTAATATCTGCTTTCAAGGCAGCAATTACTCGTTCGTACTGATTGTCTGGCACACCCATTCTCAGGGCAAATATGTTTCCGCCAGCCTTTCCGTAGCTACCTTTTTTCTGATCGTAAAACCGTTTGAAAAAAGCTTGTTTGGTTTGTTCGGCCAGATCAGCATATTTTTTTTGTTCGTCAGGTTTGCCCAGCGCTTTTGCTGATTGGGCAGTGATGTCGGCACATCGCCAAAAGTAAAACGTGTGAACCATCTCGTCAGGAGGCAAAGCTCCGGGAGCGACCCATTCGCCGAGGTTGAACCATTTGAGCGCTTTCCCATCTTTACCAACACGCTTCGAAAACATGATCCCATCTTTGTCAACCCATGTTTGCATGTAGCGGACATATTCCTTCATGCCAACGAAATTATCTTCGAGCATATCTTTTGCTCCGTAGTGCAGATAAAATTCCCAGGGCATGATGCAGATGGCTGCACCCCAGGCCACACCGCCCCCGCAACCCGGCTGCCAGGGCGCGCCGTTGGGAACATAACCGGTTTTCAAATCCTGTGCGCCCAAAATATCCTGAATCCATTTGTGATAGAAATTCTGTGCATCGTAGTTGTGCATCACCGTTACACAGGCCACCTGCCCATCGCCGGTGTAGGCAGAGCGTTCGCGGTGCGGACAATCGCTGACAATACCGCCGTGCATGTTGTCGGTCTGGCTTCTGCGCCATATTTTGTTGATGTCGTTAAAAAGTTGGTTCGAGGTTTCGAAAGTAGCTGATTCTTCCACATAAGTATGAACTACTTCCGCAGTAATATGATCGGCTTTAAGCTCGCCCGGCCAGTTACTGATTTCGACCCCACTAAAGATAAACCAGTTGAAACGTGCTGCGTACGATTCGGCGCCATCACCTTTAAAAATATAGGAATTGTTGCCCGAATAAGTATTGCAGAGGTATTTGATCTCAATTTTATGTCCTTCAGGTCCTCTTGCCCGATTCAAACGTACCCAACCGGACACTTCAACACCAAAATCAACATGATAATTTCCGTTTGCCAGTTTTTCAATTTTTACAGGATCCAATTGCTCCATAACCTTGTCTGGATGGGCCGTATGGGCAACCAGCTTTCCTTCAGGAGCTTTCCTAAGCGCAACAGTTTGCCACTTTGAACCATCAAACTCAGGTTCGTTCCAGCCAGCTTGTTCTTTCCGGGCATCGTAGTGCTCGCCGTAATAAACCATGTCCATCAGGATAGGGCTTTGCGCGGCTTTCCAGCTTTCATCGCTGACAATGATTTCCTCACTGCCATCTTCGTAAGTGATGTAAACCTGTGCCAGAAAACGTGGCGTTCCGTAACCACCGGCCCAGTATTTGGCCGGATTGTAAAAACCATTTCCGACCATTCCGCCCAGGGCATTTTGGCCTTTTTTCAACTGATCTTTAATATCATAAGCCAGGTACATTACCTTGTATTCCCTGAAATTGTCATCGAGCGGAATACCCTCACTAATTAATCCAGGACGTTTTGCGTAGTTGGTCTGATTGGGAACCAGCACATCATCGCCCACTTTTTCACCGTTCAGATACAGTTCGAAATACCCGAGTCCGGTGACAAAAGCCACTGCTTTTTCAACCTTTTTATCAAGCTTGAATTCTTTCCGGAACATGGGGGCTGGTGGTGGCAACTTTTCAGGTAGCAGGGCTCCCGGATTTGATGGTTTAGGTAACGTTTCTTCGCCCTGCCAGGGTGCTCCAATCCACTTGGCTGTCCATTCCGAAGCATTCAGAATGCCCATTCGCCATTCTGCCGGTTCGCTCCAGTCGGAAACAGTTCCGTTTTTGTCCCAAACGCGAACCTGCCACCAGCACTCCATCCTCGATTGCAACGTTTTTCCTGCATAAAGGACCCGGTTACTTTGTTCGCCGGCGACTTTTTCACTGTCCCACAAATCAGGGTGATCAAGTTGTTTTTTTGATGTGGCCACCCTGATTTGCCAGGCGGTTTGTGTTTGTCCGCGTTCGCCTTTTCCTGTAATGTTTACCCATGCAAAACGGGGTCGGGCCACATCAACCACTGCGGGGTTTTGCAGGTATTCGCAGGTAAGTTTTTTAGGAATGATTTTCGCCAGGGCCACAAAGCCGGGAAGAATAGCGAGAAAAATAAAAAAAAGAAATAGTTTGGTTTTCATTGGTACAGTGGTTATAGGTTTAACGTTTGGGGCGCACGACAAAATTAGATGATTATTTGTGTCTTTTGCAGAAGCACTGGAAGATTTATCAAAAACTATTTCAAATGATTCATCAAGTTATGAATTTGAAGCCTCGTACAATGCACAAATCTTAGATCGTTATCATTGCAAGGAACATCTTTATGCTTTTGCAAAAATATACAATGCCAAAGATGAACTTCAAGCACGAAAATGGGTAGGTCCTTGAACTGAACTTTTTGCTGCATCCCCTTTGAAAGCTCTTCGATATTCTTGTTCCACCACGACATGATTTCAAATTTCTCAAACCACATTTTAAGGTTTTTAATGGCGTCGTGCCGGCTCATTCCTTTTAATTGTGCCAGATAAATGGCCTGTTCACCTATCTTCATTTTTTTGTAAAGACCCCATTCTTCCGGCAAATAACCAATCTGGCCAATATCGGCACGTGTCATCCTGCGGCCTTCGAGAAAAACCTCACCGCTGTCGGGCGCTGTAATCTGGTTAATAATCCGGATCAGTGTTGTTTTACCGGCTCCATTCGGGCCAAGCAATCCAAAAATACTTTGTTCGTTTACCGAAATGCTGACATCGGTCAAAGCTTTTGCATCGGCAACCGTGAAGCAAAACTTCAGAAATGAAAAAAATAGTTATACTTTTGTTGTGTTGCATATTTCTCATATTTTACGACTTTTGTTTTTAAAATGTATGGCCTTATTAAAAATTTTCCTCATTGAAGATGATGCTTTCTTTGGAGAGGCTTTAAAATATTATTTGAAGCTAAATCCAGAGTTTGACGTTCATCTTTTTAAAACTGGAAAAGAATGTTTAAATAATTTATATCTTAAACCAGATATCATTTGTTTAGATTTTGGATTGCCGGATA
>JANONW010000400.1:0-4127 GCA_031421065.1 Prolixibacteraceae bacterium | reverse complement strand
TTCAAGTCGGTAAAAAATGTTCTTAGAATTGAAACAAGTTTGCTTTTATCTGCATCGCTGCTGATGGTTGCCGGAGTTAGTTTTTGATTGAGCAAAACTCCGCCCATAATCTTTTCGGTCGGAAGTTTGGAAACTGATTTAAAAACAGCCGTTGGCCCGAGAACATCAGTACCAGAAGCCGGAGAACTGCCTTCAGCCACAGGGGTAAATGCTTTTCGCCCGTCAGGAGTGGCCGGAACAACCGATCCGATAGGCACATTGGCCGAAATACTTGATGTTCCGGCATAATACCTGCAACCAATCGGGCCACGGTTATATCGGGTGGTGTGGTATTTTTCAAGCTCGACGATAAAATCCATGTAAGCATCCCTTAAAAGAAGATCGACATAATCGTCATCATTCCCGTATTTTGGGGCGAAATTCAACAGCATGTACCTGATCTTTTCGCCTTCTTTTCCTTCAAAATCGCTTTCAATGGCCTGAAGTAATTCTTGCTTTGATATTTTCTTTTCTTCAAATACCAGTTTCTTTATGGCAGCAAGTGAATTGCCCAGATTGGCAATCCCGACCTGCAAACCCGAAACAAAATCGTATTTCGAACCACCTTCCTTGATCGTCTTGCCACGGCTGATGCAACTGTCAACAAAAGCCGAACAGAGGATATCCGGCACATATTCTTCAATAGCCGTATCAACTGCAGTGTCTATTTCAATCGTTTTTTGGGCATAGAATTTTATTTGATGCTGCCAGGCTTTATACAGTTCGTCAAAAGAGTTAAAATCGGCAAAATTGCCAATTCCTTTGTAAAATGTTTTGCCCGAATACTTATCCAAACCGTCGTACATGGAGGCCAGCATGACACGCATCAGGTTCAGAAAACTCATCCCCGTACAGCGGTAGCCCCATTTCCCCGGAACAGCGATTTCGATGCAGCCGATGGCCGAATAATTGTAGACATCGTCTTTTTCAACCCCAAGATTAATCAGTTCGGGAATAACTATTTCATCGTTATTGAAGGCCGGCATCCCAAAGCCTTTTTCAATCACACTGATGCATTCATTCATAAATGTTTCACTGATATTTTTATGAAACCGAACCGAGAGATTGGGCTGGGTAAGTTTCATTTTACCAACAGAATGAAGGATGAGAAAGCTCAATTCATTCACTGCATCAAGCCCTTCTGTAGTTTGTCCACCGATGGTCACATTCTGGTAAAGCGGTCCTCCGGCCGAAAACCGGGTATGCGACCATGGCCTGATTTTATTTACCGAAAGCAGTTTAATCCAGATATTTTCAAGAAGTTCCGAGGCAAATTCATCAGTAAGATTGCCTGTAAGAATATCTTTTTTATAAAATGGATAGAGGTACTGATCCATGCGGCCAAGCGAAACCGAGTGGCCATTGCTCTCAATCTGGAGGATTAATTGGACAAAATACACCAATTGCAGTGCCTGATAGAAATTTTCAGGCGCTCTTTCAGCAATCACCTTACAATTGTTGCTGATGGCAATAAGTTCAGTTTTTCTCTCCGGATTCGTGCTGGTTTCAGCCTGCTGTAAAGCGAACTCCTGGAACCGGCGAATGAACGCCTGAAATGCCTGGATTGAAATGGTCAGTGCAGTGTAAAAATGATCCTTTCGAACACCATCCTGTTCGTATCGCTTTACACGACTATGGAATGTTGATATTTCATCGAGATAGCCGTTTAATCCAACATCAAGGATTTTGTAAAAATCAACTGCAATGTGTGCATCGCCCGAAGTAAGGTTTCCTGTGGCTTTTATGATGGCTGAATCCTGTAAATCGCGCAATTCCTGCGACATTAAGGCTCTCCCTTTGTCGTACAATACTTTTCCTTTCCACCAGGCAGCTATCTCAACAAGTTCTTTTTTATGCTCATCGGTAATAAAAAAAGCATCGCCGGGTCGTTTATCCAGACTATCCATTTCTTCGGGCAACCAGTCAACTGCGTATTCAGGGAAAATGGGCGCGGCCTTGTGTTTGGAAGATTGATTTCCTACAATAAGCTCACCTTCATCAATAAAAATGGTCATTCCCAACAAGGTTTTTTCAAGGGCAATGGCTCGTTTAATAATGATTGGTTTATCCTCGTTCTGCGCATAGGCTTCAGTGTAAAATCTGGCACGTTCAGTACAAACTGAAGGTTTTGTACTCAATACTTTTTCACGCAATTCTGAAATCCTTTCAGAAACTCCTGCTGTTTTTAACATCTCTATCATTTTAACCTCCAATTTTTGCAATTAATCCAACTGATTCTGCATAAGTCACATATTCTGCCATTTCAGCGGCTTCCAAATGCCGTATTCCTGTGCATTTGTATTCCATCCCTAACATCTCGTATTTGGCGCTTCCCAGGTTATGAAAAGGAAGGAAATGAATTTCCCTGATCGTTCTCAGGGCAACTGTAAAATCGATTATTTTCTTCATTTCCGGAAATGTATGGTTGAATTCAGGGATAACCGGAACACGAATGGTGATATTTTCATTACAAGCAGCCAGCTTTTTAATGTTCGACACCACCAAACCGGCATTCCCGCCTGTAAATTTTTTAAATTTATCGGAATCGGTATGTTTAAGGTCAACCAAAAATGTTCCGGTTTTACATAGGCACCGTTCGATACTTTGCCACGGAACATGCAACGATGTTTCAATGGCCACATCGATTTTCAGCTTATTTAATTCATCCAGCAACAATTCCAGCTCTGGTCCCTGTGATAGTGGTTCACCTCCGGAAAACGTCACACCACCGCCACTTTGCTGAAAAAATGACCTGTCTTTTCCTATTTCTACGATGATTTCTACGATGCCCTTTTCTTCTCCTGAAACGGTAAGAGCCCTTGATACACAAATATCTTTTAAATTTTCAGGTTTGGTAACCGAAGCCCAATCAATCAAAATTCCGTTTTCGACTGATGACAGGGATTTGGTTTCCTGCCTGATACAATCTCCAAAACTCCTGCAAAGCTTACGGTCGTACATCAGACTATAGCCAAAATCCTGACTTTCCGGATTGCTGCACCAGTCACAATGTAGCGGACATCCTTTGTAAAAAATCACGGTCCTTATCCCGGGTCCGTCGTGTGTAGAAAACCTTTGGATGTTGAAGATCATACCAGCTGATTTAAGTTGAGATTTTCAGGAATTTTATGTCAGGGTGAAATTCTGAAAATTTACACAACAAATATAAAATATTTTCATTTAAAATCAATATAGGTTTCATATGAAACTTGTTTAATTCTACTTTACCAAAATGAACTACCCCGCCGCAAGCGGACGGGGTATCCGAAGCCTCGCTAAAATAGTTATCAAACACACCGTAAGTGCCAAGGTGCAGATGAATTATCATATTTTATTAGGTGAAGACAATCATCAGTACAGTGTCCCTTATATCTATATTGGCAAGCAAACACAGGTGGTGTACGATTATAGCGAAGTAGAAATTTTTATCAATTTCAAACGCATTGCCCTGCATAAAAGGATACCGACAAATCTGGGATACACCACCGTGAGCGAACACATGCCCAGCCATCATCCGAAACAGAAAGAAGCAATGGGCTGGGATGCTGGTTTCTTCCTTCGGTATGCTCAGTCAATAGGCCCAAATACCGCTGAATTTTTGTCAAAATTTTCCGGAACAATGCATTTTACTCCCAACTCCATTTCTAATAGCGGTACAATTACCTTTTCTTTTTGGTGCTTGGTTGCAATTAATAGCCTTCTCCCTTTAAACATCTTTTAAAATTTCGATTTCGGCTTTGATATTAATTGCCTTGTCCTTTTGTTCGATGTATTTTCTTACTTCATACAAATCTTTTTGAAGCCGTTTAATTTTTGTTTCACGCATTTTTATATCTTCTTCACTGCTGTTTTTGCTGATTTTGTTTTCGTGAAATTTTATTTTTATGTGAACCATTTCTGTGATAATATCAATCGCATCTTTTGAGTCGAATTGACCTTGTATGAGTTCTATGTTCATTGTGTTTTGGTTTTTTTATTGTCCCTGGCCTAATGAAAATGCCGGCTTGCCATCAAAGGCATACAGGTTTTCAGTTTTAATGGTATCAATGTTTTCAGTTACAGCATTTGCCAGCAATTCGATAATGTCT
>JANONW010000399.1:0-88013 GCA_031421065.1 Prolixibacteraceae bacterium | reverse complement strand
TCGGTATGCTCGAAAAACCGGATACCCTTTTCTTTCAGGAACAATTTATATTCTTCGGGCATCGCCAGTTCTTCAGGGGCAATAAAATTAAAAATTGGTTTTTCGAATTCCGACAGTGCCATGAGCAACGAATGAACAGTGCGTCCGTATTTCAGGTCGCCAATCATGAAAATATTAATGTTGTCGAGCGTTCCCTGTGTTTTCAGGATCGAATACATATCGAGCAAGGTCTGGGTAGGGTGCTGGTTGGCTCCATCGCCGGCATTGATAACCGGAACTTCAGCAACTTCGGCCGCATACCGTGCACTACCTTCCAAATGATGGCGCATCACAATCAGATCGACATAATTGCTAACCATTCGGATCGTATCGTGCAATGTTTCACCTTTCGAAACGCTGGACGAACCAACATCTGAAAAGCCAATAATACGGCCTCCCAGTCGGTTGATAGCGGTTTCGAAGCTCAGACGGGTGCGGGTAGAGGGTTCAAAAAACAAAGAAGCGACTACCTTACCTTCAAGTAGTCTCTGGTTTGGATTTTTTTCAAATTCGGCTGCGAGTTCCAAGATGCGAAGATAATCTTCTTTTGAATAATCAGTAATTGAAATTAAGTCTTTCTTCTTCATTTAGCGTGTTGATTTTTAAGTGTGTATGAAGCAAAAAAAACCAACAGAAATAGTTTCTCTGTTGGTTTTTACTGGAATGGGAAATTCAGGGGATAATCTGAAATGTGTAAAATCGTTTGACTGATAAAAACAATTTAGTGAAATAGGGAATACTTTTTCGGGGCGAACAATTTCACCAAAAAAGTGAGAATATTGTTTTATCAGGTGTTTCATTAAAATACAAAATTAGTTTGTTTTTATCATCCATTTGCAATTGATGTTCAATTTTTATGAAAAGGTTATCAACAACTGAACTCCTATTAATTGACAGAAACCTTGACGCCCTCAATTTTTGAAAGGAGAGGATGCTCAGTAAAAGATAGATCATTATATCCGGATTTGCAGACAACAAAAAAGCAGATCGAAGTGACCTGCTTTAAAATTTTATAATTTCAATTTCCTTTCAATTTCGTCAACACAGAGCTTGAAGTTTTTGTCGGTTTCTTTCAGGTTGTTTACTGTTTTGCAGGCATGAAGCACCGTTGCGTGATCTTTGTTCCCGATTTGCGATCCGATGGAGGCGAGCGACGATTTGGTCATGTTTTTTGAGAAATACATGGCGAGCTGCCTGGCCTGAACCACTTCGCGCTTGCGTGTTTTGGCCTGAAGCGAGTCGACCGGCATGTTGAAATAGTCGCAAACAACTTTTGTAATGTAATCGATCGACAATTCTCTCTTCGAATTTTTTACCAGTTTATTGATCATTTCGCTGGCAAGCTCGATTGTTATTTCTTTTTTGTTGAGTGTTGATTGAGCAAGCAATGAAACCAATGCACCTTCTAATTCCCTGATATTGTTGCTTATGTGTGAAGCAATGTATTCCAGGACTTCATTTGATATTTCAATTCCGTCTTTATAAATCTTTCGTTTCAGAATATCCATTCTGGTCTCGAAACTAGGTTGCTGCAAATCTGCTGTCAAGCCCCATTTAAACCTTGAAAGAAGTCGTTGTTCGAGGCCTTTGAGTTCAATCGGTGGCTTGTCAGAAGTTAAAATCAGCTGTTTACCGCTTTGGTGCAAGTGATTGAAAATATGAAAGAATGTTTCCTGCGTTTTTTCTTTACCTGCAAATTCATGTACATCGTCCAGAATCAGAACATCTATCATCTGATAAAAATTCAGAAAATCGTTTCGGTTATTGTTACGGGTAGCTTCTGTAAATTGTGTCTGAAATTTATTGGCGTTCACATAAAGCACAACTTTATCCGGATGGCTTTCTTTTACCTCAATACCGATCGCATGGGCAAGATGGGTTTTTCCAAGGCCTGAATTGCCATAGATCATCAGTGGGTTAAAGGCAGTTCCTCCCGGATTTTGCGAAACAGCATAACCAGCACTGCGTGCCAACCGGTTACATTCGCCTTCAACAAAATTGTCAAAAGTATTGTCGAGCCTTAATTGCGGATCGATCTGTATTTTTTGAATTCCCGGAATAATAAAAGGATTTCTAATCGATTGCTTTCCATCGTTTTTTAGCGGAATGCTCATCGGTTTATTTTGAATTTTGCTGTTATTGCTTGTTGGATATTTAACTGTGTATGGCTGAGAATTGCTTTGGTTGTTTCCCATAACCACCACATATTCCAGTTTGGCTCCCTGTCCAACTTCTTTACGCAAAGTTTTCCTTAATAAATCAATGTACTGTTCTTCCAGATATTCATAAAAAAACGGACTTGGTACCTGAATTGTTAGAACTTCCTCATCCAGATTTACTGGAACGATTGGCTCAAACCAAGTTTTAAAACTGATGCCTGGAACATTGTCTCTAATGACTGACAGACAACGATCCCAAACCAAACGATGATCATTAATCATTTTGGAGCCGGATATTAAAAGATTTGACAAAACTGTATTCCCTAGATTTATTTCCCTGAAACAAATCTTGTGAAAAAAAATGTATAAAAAAAATGTATTTGCTATTGACTTTTACAAAATAAAGATAACTACTTTATAAGTCAGGCATTTAAAAAACGAAAAAAAAATAATATTTTTGCAATACAGCTAAGTGTCTGATATTCATTAACTTGAATAATTAATATTTGTATATTCCTGCCAGTAAAGGGCTGTGGGGATATTTGCAATAATATTCATTATATTTCAACAGATAATTCCCTAGTTTTTTAGTGCTTTTTCCATTTTTATCTTTCTTCCATTTTTAAATGCGACCAAATTTGCATTCGGAAAATTGATTCTGGCAGTTTCTAAAAGTTTAGAAATTTCTTCAAAACTGGTCGATTTTCCAGCCATGTAATTATAGGTTTCACTAAGCTTTATTTCTTCGATTGGACCAAGCCCTTTAAAAAAAACCGATTCTGTCGATAGTCTTGCAGGGCTCGAAATCAGAAATACCTTGTATATTACCTTGTCTTTTTCGTCAGATTGTCCGGGTTTTGCGGTAATATAAACATCTTTCCCAATGTTGAAGGCTGAGAAATGCACGTAACGTTTAGGATTGTTCCTGACATCTTTTAATAACATGTCGAGGCTTCCGGTCAGGTTATTCAGATTTTGGTACAGAACAGGATCGTTTAATAACAATCCTGCTGAACTTTCTGTGGTATTCAGTTTTTGGATAATGGAATTTATACCGGCAACAGACGAACTAATTTCTTCAAATACCGGACTAATATCCAATTTGGCAAGAGAATCGGAAAGTGACGACAGATTTTTGATTATATTGGTTATTTTACCTGAATTTTGGTTGATCTTACCGGTAATGCTGTCGAGGTTTTCAACAATTGAATTGATTCTACCACTGCCGATTATAACCTTCAATTCATCCGAAGATGCTTCGATATTGGCAATTGTGCTGTTTATATTTTCAAAACTTTCAGCCAGGTTTTCACGTGTGCGTTCGTTGAAAACGTAGGTTACCACTGTAATTGCAGAATCGAGAGAGGCAATTAGTTCCTCAGCTTTTTTCTTCAACGGCAGAACCTGCATGCTCACCTGCTCTTTTAAATCGCTTTCGGTATCACCCGGAATGGTATCGTATTCGTTGTAATACTGGGCCGCGGTGTGAACAATCTCGAGTTTAATTGATTTAGTTCCCATGATATCGCTTGATACTATTTTGGCTATAGAGCCTTTGGCAATTTTAAAATCGCCCTGAAGCGAAAGGGTAGCAATTAACTTTCCTGAATAATCGCTAAGAAACTTAATTTCCGAAACCTGTCCAACCTGATATCCATTGATAGTTACAGCACCGGATGTTAGTAGCCCATCAATTTTATCATAAATTACGTAGTAATTGGTATTTCTTTTCAGGATATCAATTCCTTTTAAAAAGTTGATTCCCCATACCATAATTGCCAAACAGGCAATAACCAAAAAGCCCAGTTTGGAATACTTAGAAATTTTAATCATTTTTTTTTTGTTATTTCTGTTTTCTTATACAAAGCTAAACAGCATTCATCAGTAAAACAAATAAATTGTTTTCGAATCGGGTTTTGGGTACTTGCTATTTCGATCCAACATTCAACGGAACGCGTTGGCCATCAATAAAAGAAACTATAAATGCCTGCGGAAATTTCTGTCTGATTTGCTGTAATTGAGATGTTATTTTATCGGGGGCGCTTTCTTTGCCCAAATAATATCGGTAATATTTATCAGTTTTCTCTCTTCTTACATTTTTCAATCCCTTGAAATTTGAGGCAACCGGATCAATCGGAGTCGTGTTTGCCCCAATCTGAACGCTGTAATAAATGCTGTTTTCTGTTGCTTTTCCTTTTGCAGTTGTATCTGGAGTATTAACTGTTTTCTCTTTTTCCGGTTCATTTTCCTCTTCAATTACTGCTTGCCCAACAATTTCCGCATTCTTTTTATTTTCGGCGCGAACTTCTTGTTTTGGCGCTGCTTCCTGTTTATTTTCATTTTTGGCAAGAATTTCAGGAGATTTGATATTTGAAGCTCCTGACGTTTTATCCTTAAATTTTTTAAAAGCTTCAAAAACTGAAAGGGCGACATTTCGTTGTCCTAATTCACTATTGAGGTAATTTGCCTCGTTAAAATTGCTTAGGAATCCTGCTTCAACCAATACACTTGGCATCGATGCCAGCCTGAGCACAAGAAATCCGGCCTGTTTTACGCCTCGGTTTGGCGAATTAATTCGCGAGCTAAATTGTTGTTGAATAGCGTCGGCAACAATTAAACTTTGATCCATGTATAAATCCTGAACCAATTCAAACATGATGTAAGATTCAGACAAGTTAGGATCAAATCCTGCGTAAGTGGTTGTGTAATCTTCTTCAAGTAAAATCACCGAGTTTTCTTTCTTAGCAACCTCCAGGTTTTCGTTCGAGCGGTGGAGCCCCAAAACAAAAGTTTCAGTACCCCTGATTGCAGGCGTGCCACAAGCATTGGCGTGAAGCGAAATAAACAGATCGGCTTTGTTTTTATTGGCAATTCGGGAACGTTCAATCAATGGAACAAAAACATCGGTACTGCGGGTATAAACAACTTTTACATCGGGGTGATTCTCGTTTATCAGTTTTCCTAATTTAAGCCCGATACCTAAAACGATGTCTTTCTCGCGAATGGTTTTATTTACAGCTCCCGGATCTCTTCCTCCATGTCCCGGATCGATTACTATTACAAATTGTTTTGAATTTGTATAAGTGGAAGTTAGGGAATAAGAATTTTCTGTAAAGAAAAGACAGAAAATTAATGCCAGAAAAGTCTTCGAATAGTTTAGATTATTCATAATACGGTTATATTTCTTCTCAAAAATAGAAATTTAAAATTATTTTACGTTTGTTCACGTTTAGGTATAGGCCTTATTTATATTTTTGCAAACCAATCAAGCGCTTGTGCGCTTATTTTATACACTGTGGTTTTGATTAAAAATCTTCTGACAAATATATTATTTTTAGTTGCCATCTCTTCCTTTGGTCAGCTAATTCAGAAATCTGATACGATTCCTGATCCATCGTTGATGATTCTGAATGATTCTGCTATAACTACACCAATTCGAACTTTCAGCGATTCCATAGCCAAACCGGTACTTGAAGCAACAATAACCTATTCTGCTGTTGATTCGACCATTGCCGACTTTGAAAATCAGAAAGTCTTCATGTACAAAGGGGGTGTGGTTAATTATCAAAGTATTGAGCTTAAAGCTGATTACATCATGATCGATCTTGTTAATAAGGAAGTTTATGCTGAAGGTTTGCCCGACTCAACCGGAACAAAGGTTGGAAACCCTGTTTTTAAAGATGGGGATGAGGAGTTTGAATCCAAAACACTACGGTACAACTTTGAAACTCAAAAGGGCTTTATTACCGAAGTAAAGACTTCGCAGGGAGATGGTTTTGTGCACAGTGAGCTGACAAAAAAAATAAGCAAAGATGAATTTGTACTTTGGAAAGGTAAATATACAACTTGCGATGCCGAACATCCGCATTTTTATCTTCGCATGACAAAAGCAAAGGTAATTTCCAACGAGAAGATAATAACTGGTCCTGCTTACATGGTACTGGAGGATTTTCCGATTTACTTCCCGATGATTCCTTTCGGGTATTTCCCGAATTCAACTACCTATACTTCAGGCATATTAATACCAACTTATGGTGAAGAACAAGGTCGTGGCTTTTTCCTTCGTGAGGGCGGTTATTACTGGGCGGCCAATGAGTTTTTTGACCTTTCTGTTCGTGGTGATATTTATTCAAAAGGGTCATGGGCCAGCAAGCTGCATACCAATTATAAAGTTCGGTACAGGTACAACGGAAGCTTGGATTTTAGTTATAACCTCAATAAATACTCGGAGGAACCACTGCCAGATGCAAAAACTACCAAGGGTTTTAGTTTAACCTGGTCGCATTCTCAGGATTCAAAGGCAAATCCTAACCGTACAATTTCTGCCAATGTTAATTTATCGACCAGTTCATTTGACAAGGAAAACTCACTTACAGTAAGGTCGTACCTGCAAACCCAAAAATCATCGAGCATTTCCTATTCAAAAAGGTTTGAAAACACTCCTTTCAACATGTCGATGAACCTGCGCCATTCGCAGAATTCACGCGATACGACCCTTTCGTTAAGTTTACCCGAAATGACAATGAATATGTCGAAAGTTAACCCGTTTAAGATTAAAAGCAGGGTAGGGCCGGTAAAGTGGTACGAAAAGATCAGCTTCAGCTATTCGGGTAGTTTGAAAAATTCCATTACCTCAAAAGAAAAGGAAATACTTCAAAAATCGCTGGTTCGCGACTGGCAAAACGGAATACGGCATTCGATCCCGATTTCATTGCCATCGTTCAATTTGATGAAGTACATTAATTTGAGCCCCAGTTTTAATTATTCTGAACGTTGGTACACCAATTATATAAATAAAACTTACGACCCAACATATAATAACCCGATTCCTGGAGGATTGGAACATGTGCTTGTTGATACAATATATGCATTCAGAAGAAATTATGAGTATTCATACAGCCTGAGCTCTTCTACCAATATCTATGGGATGTATATTATGCGGAACCCGAATTCGAAGATTAAAGCAATCAGGCATAAAATAACACCATCGGTAAGTTTTAGTTATACTCCTGATTTTGGACAGAAAAAATTCAAATTTTGGGATTCATATATTGACGCATCGGGCAGACCTCAGTATTATTCTCATTTCGAGAAAGGTGTTTTTGGTTATACCGGAAGGGGAGAAAGCGGAGCGATGAGTTTCAGTTTAAGCCAAAATCTGGAGGCAAAAGTGCTGGAAGTAAATGATACTACAAAAACCAGTGACGATAAACCAGTATTTAAAAAAGTGAAGATCATCGATAATCTGGGCATGAACGCTTCTTATAATATGATTGCAGACTCGATGAAACTTACTCCGATTTCCATCTCAGCGCGTACAACAATCAAGGGCGTAAGTGTAAATATGGGTGCCAATTTGAACCCATATATGATAGATAAGGAAGGGAAAATTTACGATGAATATGTATGGAACCACCTTAAAGGACTTAATAAGCTAGGAAGGTTGACCAATGCCAATTTATCGTTTGGGATGAATTTTGAGTCGAAAAAAGGTAAAAAGGAAGCAGAGGAAAATAAGGAGTTAATTGACGAAGACAAAGCACTTCCCGGATCGTACTCCCAATATGTTGATTTTAATATTCCATGGAGTTTCCGTTTCGATTACTCGTTTTATTATACCAATTCTTTCAATCCGAAGGATGAAAATGCAAAGAGAATAATGCAAAGTTTAAATTTTGGCGGACGGTTAAACCTAACCGAAAAATGGAACATGGATATGAATACAAATTTTGATATTCAGGCAATGAAATTCTCATTTACCACTGTCAATGTCAGCCGGACACTGCATTGCTGGAGCATGTCGTTTAGCTTCGTTCCTTTTGGCGAGCGTAAAAGTTACAGCTTTAACCTTTCGGCTAGTTCTGCCATGCTGCGCGACCTCAAAATAAGCAAGCAAAGTTCCTGGAGAGATAATTAATATCCTCAATTGATTCCCTTATTTTCTAAACAATTATAATTTTCACCTGTTTTTTATTCGCGAAATATATTAAAAACTGAATGTTTTGTTATATATTTTAGACAGTTTGATTGTCAAATTGATTTATTGGAGAAATCCGGATCAAGCAATATGATTGAAGTAATTATATTCGCACTAAAAAACAGGTTGATCGAAATTTAGGTTGTTTTTACCGGTCTGTATTCAACATGTGAAAATTAAAAAGGCAACACTCTGTTCAGAATGTTGCCTTTTTAATTTAGAATGGCAGATCGTTGCCATTGTCATCACCTAGTTCCGGAGGAGGAATATCACCTGTCGAAAATTCAGGAGGATAGCTTTTTGACCCAGACGCTACAGTTGCAGTCTCAATTTTCCAGGCATTGATGTTATGAAACCATTTCCCGTTAAAATCGCGCGATTCGACCGAGAAAAAGACTTCAACTTCTGCTCCTTCAGCAATTCCATCGAGTAAAGAGCTTTTATCGCCAAATAGCGTAAAACACACCTTTTTGGGGAATTGCTCATTTGTTTCAATAACAAACTCCTGTTTTTTCCATTCCTTGCCAGCTTTGCTGACTCCTGATTCAGGTTTTAAAATCTGAACCACTGTTCCTTTTACTTGTATGCTCATTGTTTTGATTGTATGTTTAGCTTATCAGTAATAAAAAAAGCAATCTTGCAGACTTTTGCAAGATTGCTTTTTTTGATGTATCAAATATTAAATTTTAACAATTTCCAGCAATTCAACCTCAAAAATAAGTGCTGAGTTTGGTTTGATATCAGCGCCAGCTCCTGCTTCGCCATATGCAAGGGCAGCAGGGATAAATAATTTCCATTTTGAACCAACAGGCATTAATTGCAATGCTTCTGTCCATCCTGGTATAACACGGTTAACAGGGAATACTGCAGGTTCGCCGCGATCAACCGAACTGTCAAAAACTTTATCGTCAATTGTAGTTCCATGGTAATGACATTTTACCTGATCTTCAGCGGTTGGTTTTGCACCTGTTCCTGCTGTAATGATTTCATATTGCAAACCACTTGGCAAAGTTACAACACCTGATTTACTTCCATTTGCAGCAAGGAATCCTTCACCGGCGGAAATGTTTTTTGCAGCTTCAGCAGCCGATATTTTTGTGAAGTATGCCTGAATAATTCCATTGGCATTATCAGCTTTAATCTGAACGGAATCACCTTTAAATGCTTTCTGGAAGGCAGCAATTATAATTTCCTTGTTAAGCTGATCCACACCAGGTGCATC
Organism: Prolixibacteraceae bacterium; assembly: GCA_031421065.1. Classification (GTDB taxonomy): domain Bacteria; phylum Bacteroidota; class Bacteroidia; order Bacteroidales; family Prolixibacteraceae; genus Aquipluma. Next base: position 78,616 of record JANONW010000399.1, on the reverse strand, counting down.
TTTCATCTGTTGTTTGTTATTTTCTCCAATAAGCACACCCAATGCATAACTAACCGAATCGTTGTTGTTGGCAAGCTTGGTGTCACCTTTCATTCCCGAATTCTGACATCCGGCTACTCCTACAGACAATACAAGTGCAGAAGCATAAATAAATAATCTTAATTTCATGTTCTTTTTTTTATATTTAATAATTAAACAATTTCCAATAATTCTACCTCAAAAATCAAAGTGGCATCAATATCTTTAACTCCGGATTGCAATAAGTTTGATGAAATGGATAAACCCAATGCGTAGGAGAACTCTTCCAACTTGCCTTCGAACTGATTATCAGCCATTATTTTCCTTTGATTTTCAGGCTACGAATATAGGGTAATTTTTATTACCATAGAATAGCTTAAAAAGTCTTTTTTCCTCTCAAAATTTCTTTTTTTCCGGTCGGGCCAGGAATCCTCTCCATAGTGAAACCGGCATCCGACAATGACCGCCGTACCGCACCTTTTGCGCAATAAGTGACTATAATGCCATCGGGCTTTACTGATGCAGCGACCCTGTGCAATATCTGGTCAGTCCACATTTCAGGTTGCTTGCCGGGAGCAAAAGCATCGTAATAAACCAGGTCGAATTGAGGCGTTTCATCAAACTGAAATGTCAACAGGTCGGCGCGATTTTTTTTGAGTTTGAATCTATCAGGAATCTCAATTGTTTCATCCCATTCAGAATTGTGTATCCGGTTGAAAATGGTTGAATACTCAGGAAAAATTACTGTTGGATAATTTAATACCGAAAATTCGGCTTCAATCAGTGGATACTTTTCCAAACAGCAGTAATTCACCGATATTTGTCCCTTTTGTGAATAACAATATGTTAGGTATGCATTGAGTCCGGTTCCAAAACCGATTTCAAGAACCGATAGATCAGTCTTTGTTGTTTGCAGCAGGCCCTGTTCAATGTAAATATGCAACGATTCCCGAATGGCACCATGCACCGAATGATAGTGCTCGTCCATTTCAGGAATAAAAATGGTATGCGAGCCATCTTCAGTGATCATTAACACTCGTTTCATAAACTCCGGAATTATTGAAAGAACACGCCAAAATAGTTAAATTTATGGCCTCAAGTAAAATTGGAGGTTTAAATGTTAATAAAAATCTATCCTGAAAACCCCAACCCGAAGGAAATCAGGTTAGTGGTTGATGTTTTAAAAAATGGTGGATTAATTGTATATCCTACTGATACGGTTTATGGGCTGGGTTGTGACATAACAAATGCGAAGGCGGTCGAAAAAGTAGCGCGATATAAAAATGTAAAAGTTGAAAAATCAAATTTTTCCTTTATCTGTGTCGATTTAAGTCAATTGGCCGATTTCTCAAAACCTTTATCTAATCATGTGTTCAAATTGCTGAAAAGATACCTGCCTGGCCCATATACATTTATATTGAATGCAAACAGCAATGTACCTAAATATTTCAAGGGCAAAAAACGGACAGTCGGAGTAAGGATACCTGATAGTGCCATTGTTTTGGAGATTGTACGTTTGCTTGGAAATCCTATCATGTCAACTTCGATACACGATGAGGATGAAATACTTGAATATTCGACCGATCCGGAATTGATACATGAGAAATTTAAAGATATAGCTGATCTGGTAATTGATGGCGGATATGGAAAAAATATCCCATCAACTATTGTTGATTGCACCGAAGATATCCCTGTTGTTATCAGGCAGGGAAAAGGTATTTTTGAAGAATAGCTTATTTTTTCCAAAAAGCGGGAGAAAACAGTACCAAAACCGTAAATAATTCCAGACGACCAATTAACATTAAGAAACTCAGGAACCATTTGCCAGCAGGGTGAAGTGCGCTGAAGTTCTCAGCCGGACCGTATAATCCCAGTCCTGGCCCAATATTACCCAAAGAAGTAGCTACTGCACCCATTGATGATGGTAAATCGGGCACCACAAGCATTAAAAGCACTGAACTTACCAGAAAAATCACAATATAAAACATGAAGAATGCTAGTACATTGGTTATAATCTGCTCTGAAACAGGCTTGTTGTTAAACCGTACTGGAATAATGGCATTGGGATGGATGAGTCGTCGAAGTTCGTAATAACTATTTTTCAGCAACAGTACAATCCTCATTATTTTTAATCCTCCACCAGTTGATCCCACACTTCCACCGAAAAAGAATACGGCAAACAATACGATGGTCAAAAAAGGGATCCAATGCATATAATCAACGGTTGCATACCCTGTTGTTGAAATAATCGTAACAACTTGAAATAATGAATCCCGAAAGGCTTGTTCAATACCCAGATTGGTGGTAATCAACAGACCCGCAAAGATAATCAGGGTAAAAGCAGCAATAAAAAATAGATAATATCTAAGTTCTTCATCAGCAATAGCTTTTTTGAATTTCCCGGTAAGGAAAAGAAAGGAAATTGCAAAGTTCATCCCGGCAATAATCGTGAAGATAATAATGACATATTCGATGAAGGGAGAAGACCAATAAGCAATACTGGCTTGTTTGGTAGAATAACCTCCAGTTGCCATGGTGGTAAATGAGTGGTTAATGGCATCAAAAAGAGTCATTCCCCCAATCCACAAAAAGATTGTTTCCAATACAGTAAAAAATACATAAATCTGCCATAAACTTTTTGCAGTTGATTGAATTCGGGGATTTAGCTTGTCAGCAACCGGTCCGGGAACTTCTGCTGCAAAAAGTTGCATTCCACCGATACCAAAAATGGGCAAAATGGCAAGGCTAAGCACAATTATTCCCATTCCTCCCAGCCATTGGGTCATGCTTCTCCAGAAAAGAATACCATGGGGCAACGATTCAATATCGTTTAAAATTGATGATCCGGTTGTGGTGAAACCTGACATGGTTTCGAAAAATGCATTGGTCAGATCAGGAATAGAATTACTTAAAATAAAAGGTAAACTTCCAAAAAAAGAAAACAGTACCCAAACCAGGGTAACAATGATGAACCCTTCCCTTTTCCCTATTTCTTTCCTAGCTTTTCGGGTAAAAACTAAAATAAGTAAACCAGTTACTGAAGTAATTAGTGTTGAAATTAACAAAGCCTTTATGTCTGGTCCATTATAGATAGTTGCCACCATGGTAGCAATCAGCATGGCCACACCTTCCACAACCAATAGGAATCCAAGTATTCGGATAATAAATTTGAAATTTAACATTTAATAATGTCTTGAATTTTACTTGAAAAACTTTTCCAATTTATTGATAGAGGATGTTTTAGTTAATACAACCACCAAGTCGCCAACCTTTATTTGAGTATCGCCATTTGCTACAAATCCGGAATTGCCACGAACAATTCCGCCGATGATTAAATCTTCAGGAAGATCGAGCTCGCTGATAGGTTTTTGTGTAATTTTCGATTCAGATTTGATTTTAAATTCAAAAACTTCAGCATCAGAGGCTGTTAAACATTTAACATGAGAAACTGATGTTCCAACAGTGTATTTATAAATATAACTTGCCGCGAGTAATTTTTTATTAATAATACTGCCAATTCCCATCCCTTCTGCCATCGTTAAAAAGTCGGTATTCTCAATTTCGGCCACAGTACGCTTCACACCGTATGATTTTGCAAGATGACACGAAAGGATATTTGTTTCAGAATTTCCGGTAACAGCAACAAATGCATCCATCTTTTCCAGCGATTCCTCTTTCAATAATTCCAGATTTCGGCCGTCGCCGTGAATTATGAGCGCATTTCCAAGTTTTCCGGCGACCTTAATACACCGCTCCCGATCAGCTTCAATGATTTTAATATTGTATTGATCACCAAGCTTTTCTGCTGCTTTTTGGGCTATCCGGCTACCTCCAATGATCATGATATTCTTAACTTCAAAAATTTCCTTTCCTGAAATTTCAAGGATCAGATTATGATTGGTTTTCGTGGTTATGAAAAAAACAATATCCTCACTTTGTATGATATCCTTTCCATTCGGTATGATAACATTTGGTCCACGATTGATTGCAACAGCAAGAATATCTTTGTTTATATGGGAAATCTCTTCAAGTGTCTTATTTACAATAGGTGCATTCTTACGTATCTTAATTCCCATTAAAATAAGTTTGCCTCCTGAAAATTCGATCATTTCGCGGGTGCCAACTTGTTTTATCGAATTTACAATCTCTTTTGCAGCCAGGTTTTCAGGATAAATTACTTCATCAATGCCAAAGCGCGTAATTCGTTCCCGATTTTTTTCAGTCAGGAATTCACCATTATTAACCCTTGCCACGGTTCGTTTTGCACCTAAATCTTTTGCAATTATGCAAGCAAAAAAATTCCGGTCTTCAAACGGCGTAACTGCAATAAATAAATCTGCTTTTGAGACTCCGGCATCCTGCAAGTCCCTGAAGGAATTTGCATAACCAGTCATGGCCATTAAATCAACCTGACTTGAAATGCGCTGAAGCTTTTCCTGATCTTCATCAATCAAAACAATATCGTGGTTTGCCTTGCTTAACATTCGGGCAAGGTGGGTTCCAACTTCTCCTGCTCCTACAATTACAATTTTCATTTTCTGTAATTCAATCTGTGATATGAGCTGGCAAAATTACACTAAATAAATCTTTTTTTTATGCATTCAAATTAAAAGGTGTACGACAAAATTCCCTTTATTAGATTTTTCAACATACTCACCCCGGGTGCGCTTCGCTTACCCTGCCCCTCTCTACGAGTAGAGAGGGGAAAAGCCCTGCTTGCAGGGCTTGGGGTGAGTGAGAAAAACGTAAATAATTTTAATGGACAACCTATTCCGATACTCAAATATCAAGCAGATTTAAAAGGGAAAATTGTCGTACACCCAAATTAAAAGCCACAATAATCTATCAATGATTTAATTCAAGCTCAAAAAAACAGCCTCTTTAAATTTTGCTGCAAAATCAATCGAAAAAACCTGATTCTTTTTCAGGTTCAAATTATCACCCGATAGAGTTGTGTTAGTGATTTCTTTCTTTAATAATTCCGGATTATTCATTCTGAATTCCAATAGATTAGTATTTAGCACACTAAATTTTAATTGATTTGTGAATGTGATCCGGCAATTTAGGAAGTTGATTGTTTGGTCATTGATTTTCAAATCAGACGATTCAAAATTATTCATCTTTTTCCGTTCAATAAATGTTGGGTTCTCAACCTTTAAATGATTACAGACATTTTTTATCATATTCATTTCCTGTTCGGTAATAGGATTTTTTCCGATTGACAAAATGTAATTGCTACGGCAGTTGATAAAATGGATTAAAGTGTTCTTTGAATTATATACATAAACGGTTTTCTGATTGAACAAGTCAGATTTTTCCCATAAAGCACTGATTTGAAAAGTAATTATAAGCATAAGTCCGCCAAACAGCCATGTTTTATTTTTGGAGAACCCATAAATGACAAATGCAGCCATTAATCCATAAATAATCCATGTCTCGGCCTGACTGTAAACAATTCCTTCGCTAACAGCATATGGCAACTCGCTCATCCACTTTAATAAACCCAACATTAAATTGGTTATGAATTGGATAATCTGAGCCAGTATGCCGGAAATTACAGGTATAGGATGTAAAACAAAAAATCCTAACGATAACCAAATAAGAATCGTTGTTCCGGGAATTACAAAATAATTACTTAGCCAGAACAAATTTGGAAATTGGTTGAAATACAGTATTGAAAGAGGAAAAGTGATAAGTTGGGCCGCAATTGAAACGGTAAACATAGCCCACAACCATTTTAAGATTTTATTTTTTAACTGAATCAGTTCTGCAATTGGTGGTTGCAGCAAAACAATACCGAAAACGGCCAGATATGAAAGCTGAAAGCCAATATCAAATAAAACATTTGGATCAAGCAATATCAATACCAATGCTGAAGCCGACAACGAGTTGTAAATATTTACAGGTCGGCGAAGGATACTGCCAATGATAACAAATGTAAACATTACAGTAGATCTCTGAACCGATGGTGAAAAGCCAGTAATAAATGCATAGATCCAAAGAAATAGAACCATGATGGCAGGATAGATTACAGTTCCAACTTTGCCTTTGTTGATTCCGGAAAGTATAAAGCTGAGAATAAAAAAGATCAATGCTACATGAAGTCCGGAAACCGATAGTACATGAATCGTTCCGGTATTTACAAAATAATCCATAGTTTCGGGATCTAACTCGGTTCGGTAGCCAAGTGTTAAGGCTGAAATAACTGAACGTTCTTCTTTTTCGATTTTGGTCGCAGCCAAAAGCGCGATCAGTTTGTCGCGCATTTTCTCTGCCAGATAGTTTATCCGTTTAATTTTTGTACCGGTTTTGTGGTATGCTTCTGGTGCTAAATACACTGAATAATAGATGCCTTTTTTACGCATCATTGAGCGGTAATCAAACTCGAATGGATTGCCCATATTTTTTATTTCCTGTGGTTTGGCAAGCAGAATCAATTGATCGCCCGTTACAAGGGTTGTGTCGAAACTTTCTTTGCTGAAATAGGCGATTACTTTTTCAGGCTTTGTTAATAATCTGCTTTGTATCCGTAAAATTGATTGATATGTATTGGCTTTTTCAGCCGGTTTTTGACAAACTTCAGCAAGATAATAGTCCTTCTGATCAAAGGTTAGCGAGTGTTTGTCGTTTACTTTTTGCGGATAAAACACTCCGGAAAAGAGGATACACAGCGAGATTATAAAATTTTGAGTTTTTACGGCCGAAAAGTTGCTGTTATGCCAAAGGAAGATCAGGATTGAAAGCAGGATGGTCACAACAATTCCCATCCAATGTAATTCAATCTGGAGATAATGATTGATTAGGATACCAATCAAAAAAAGACTGGTAATCCTGATAAAAGGTATTCTCTGGAAAAAGCTTCTTGTAACCGGCATTCTTAGTTGTTTTCACCGAATACGCCAAACTCTTATGTTGGGTTTTGATTTTCAGGAACAATTGTTCCGAATGGTCGTTTTTATGGCCTCAACCCCCGGTATTTAATAACTGAACGGCCATTTTAATTTCCCGGAATTTTTATCCGGTATTTGGGTATTACTTTACCTTTTGATATAGCAATTAATTTGCTTTTCAGAATACGTTTTTTCAATGGGTTCAGATAATCAACAAACATAATGCCTTCGAGGTGATCGTACTCATGCTGAATGACCCTTGCAGTAAAACCATTGAATGTACCTTCATGTTCAACCATATTTTCGTCACGGTATTTTAATACAACCGATTCCGGACGAAGAACATCTTCCCTGATTTCAGGTACGCTCAGGCATCCTTCGTTCATCGACCATTCATCACCGAATTTCTCTATAATTTCAGGATTAATAAATGCCCTTTTAATTCCGGCGGGCTCGTCCTCTTCATCGGTTGTTGTATCAAGCACAAAAATCCGTACCGATTGCCCTACCTGGGGGGCAGCCAGACCAATTCCGTCAGAAGTGTACATTGTATCGAACATGTTCTGTATAAAGCCTTTTAAATCCTTAAAATCTTCAGTAATTGGTTCTGCTTTCTTTCTTAATACAGGATCGCCAAATACGGTCACCGGGTAAATCATTTGTTATAATTTTGTCGTTCTATATAACTTTGTAAAATAATTGTTGCACTCACTCCATCAATGGTCTCCTTGTTTTGCCGGTCTTTCTTTTTCAACCCGGCATCAATCATAGTTTGAAATGCCATCTTCGAAGTAAACCGCTCATCTACCTGTTCCAAAGGCATGTCGGGATAATCCTTTTGAAACTTTCGTAAAAACGGATTGATGTATTTAACGGCTTCGGAGGGCTGATTGTTCATTTGCACCGGATACCCGACAATCACCTTTTCGACATTTTCCTTTGAAAAATAATCTTTCAGAAACACCCATATTTCGTGACTGGGAACAGTTGTCAGCCGGTTCGCAATAATCTGAAGTGGATCGGTTACTGCAATCCCAACTCGTTTTTTTCCGTAATCAATAGCTAATATTCGCCCCACAGTATTCAGTTTTGTGGCAAAAATAGCAATTTTTGAAATAGAAAACTTTGGGACATGCTTTGTTTTAACCTGATCAAATTACCGGGAACGTTCAAAAACTCATATTTTTCAGTTATTCACCATGAGGATATGTAATTGTTCCCTCGCCATTTCAGGTTAATTTTTCCGTCAGGTTCTAAAAAAATAAATCAATCAACCGGTGTTTAAATAAAGGAGGCTGCCTCAGTTTTGAGAGGCAGCCTCCTTTATTTATAAGCTTTTCAGGAATAAATTGATGTTGTTTTCAATCCGGTCCTGAATATTTTCCAATTCAGATTTGACAAATGAGTCGCCGGTTATGCTCTCGAAAAGCTCGATGTACCTTTCTGATACTGATTGTACAAATGATTCGCTCATCTCGGGGACAACCTGACCTTCTTTGCCCTGAAATCCGTTTTCAATCAGCCATTGGCGCACAAATTCCTTTGAAAGCTGCTTTTGGTTTTCACCTTTGGCCAGAAGATCTTCATAACCTTCAGCATAAAAATATCGCGATGAATCCGGGGTATGAATTTCGTCAATCAGAAATATTTGCCCGTTTTTTTTGCCAAACTCATATTTGGTATCTACCAGGATCAATCCTTTTTCGGCAGCAATTACGGTACCTCGCCGAAATACTTCTCGAGTATAACTTTCAAGTATTTCGTAATCTTCTTTGTTCACAAGTCCTTGTGCGATAATTTCTTCTCTCGAAATATCTCCATCATGGCCTTCGTATGCCTTGGTAGTTGGAGTTAAAATTGGCTCCGGAAATTTTTGGTTCTCAACCATTCCTTCAGGCATCGGAACCCCGCACAAAACTCTTTTTCCACTGCGGTATTCACGCCATGCATGTCCGGTTAAATAACCACGGATGACCATTTCTACTTTGAATGGTTCGCAATGATGACCAACCGTTACATTGGGATCGGGTGTGGCAACTTTCCAGTTTGGCACAATGTCACTTGTCGCATCCATGAATTTAGCCGCTATCTGATTCAATACCTGTCCTTTATAAGGAATACCTTCAGGTAAAACAACATCGAAAGCTGAAATACGGTCGGTAACTACCATCACCAGATATTCGTCGTTGATGTTGTAAACATCCCTCACTTTTCCGTGATAGACATTTTTCTGTCCTTCAAAATTAAAATCCGTACGTGTTAATGCTTTGCTCATTTTTCTTCGGTTTTATCTGTTTTGTTTTTATCTTTTCCCTTTTCACGACGTAAAATTTCGTGCGCATGATGTTTCTCGTAGGCAACCACGATATCGCGCACCAATCGGTGACGCACAATGTCTTTAACTTCGAACTGAACGAATGAAATATTGGGAATGTTTTTCAGTATTTTTTTTGCAAGTATCAATCCTGAAGGGCTATGGAATGGCAGGTCGATCTGTGTTTCGTCTCCTGTAACAACAAATTTTGTATTGAGGCCCATTCGGGTGAGGAACATTTTCAACTGAAGGACGGTAGTGTTTTGTGCTTCGTCGAGAATTACAAACGCATTACTAAGTGTCCGGCCGCGCATAAATGCCAGGGGAGCAATTTGAATGGTCCCGTCCTTCATGAATTCGTCCAGTTTTTTTGCCGGGATCATATCGAGCAGCGCATCATACAAAGGTTGTAAATACGGATCGATTTTTTCTTTCAGGTCGCCGGGCAGAAAGCCGAGGCGTTCACCTGCTTCCACAGCCGGCCTGCTGAGGATAATCCGCTTTATCTCGCGGTTTTTCAATGCCCTGACAGCCAATGCAATTGCAGTGTATGTTTTTCCGGTTCCGGCTGGTCCGATGGCAAAAATGAGATCAGAAGTTTTACAAGCATCAACCAAAACTTTTTGGTTTGGGGTCCTTGCCCTTATTGCCTTGCCATTGATGCCGAAAAGAAGCGCGTCTTTTTCTTCTTCGAAAGAATCATTACTCCTATCCTCATTCATAAATACCTGATTGATAATATCATCTGGCAAAACATTAAATTGATTGTAATGGTCTAAAATCAGATGAAATTTTTTTTCGAAACGGAGAATTTCTTCATCGTCGCCTTTAAGGATCACATCATTGCCCCTATAAACAATAATCAGTTTGGGAAAGAAAGATTTGATCAGGTTCATTTTAGCATTGTTCACACCGAAAAATTCCAGTGGATCAATTCCTTCCAGATGAATTAGTTTTTCAAACATAGATGATTACAGCATTTAATGCATTGCAAAAATAGCCACTTTTACCAGATTAACTCTTCTGTTTCGAACTTTTGTGTACATTTGCCCGCGATTAGGTTTCCGATTTTTCGGAATGTAAAAGGGAAATAGGTGAATACATTAAAATTGATGATTCCTGTACAGTTCCCGCTGCTGTAAGTCTTGTATAACTTTTTAATAATTGTGCCACTGTCCGGATTCATTAAGGACGGGAAGGTGTTAGAAAGGGGATAAGTCAGAAGACCTGCCTGTTCGAACCTGGATTTTGGCGCTTTCGGCGAAAAAGCAAAAAACCGTATCCTTTGAGTCCACTCCGACAACCCGTTTTTGTTGTATGTTGACTTTAAATTTCCACTGAATATCAGTAGATTACAAAGTCGAAATTGAGTAGAATTGACTTTTCGGAGTGGACTCAATACTATTGAAATTGAAGGAAGCGGTGGCGATGCCATAGATCATGCCCAGAATGGGATAGTTCGACGATATGCCCCTTCGGGAAAACTGGTTGATGAATTTAAAGTAGGAATTTCGCCCGGTGGATTTACTTTTAAAAATGAATAATTCAGGAATCTATAAAATCGGTACTTCGCGTTTGAATGTTTCATCCAACGAGATAAAAGTTTCTGTGCTGGCTATACCGCCAATTTTCTGAATTTTATCGCTTAGAATGTCTTTCAAATGCTCATTGTCTTTGGCATATACTTTCGCAAAAATAGCGTATTGCCCAGTAGTGTAATGACATTCAACGATTTCCGGAATAGTCTTTAGCTGTTCGGTTACAGTTGAGTACAAGCTGCCTTTTTCGAGGAAAATTCCAATATAGGTGCATGTTTTGTAATCAATTTTCTTTGGATCGATGTGATAGCCTGAACCAACAATTACATCCAGTTCTATCATCCTGTTTACGCGTTGGTGCACTGCTGCCCTTGAAACGCCAACATCCGCTGCAACATCTTTGAAGGGTATGCGCGCATTTTTTGAAATTATTTCCAGTATTCTCAGATCTATGTCGTCCAGTTGATGTCTTAACGTCATGGTAGGTTTTTTAATTGATTTGGTTTATTTGATGGGAACCTGACGTTTAAATTCCATTTCAAGGGAAATAAAGGTTTCGGTTCTGGCAATTCCTTCAATTTCCTGTAAATCTTCGTCAATTAACTTTTTCAGGTGCTTGTTTGTCTTGGTCTGAACTTTAATGAAAATTGCATAAGACCCTGTCGTATAGTGACATTCAACTATCTCAGGAATTTTTACCAGTTGCTCCACAACAGTCTTGTGGTATTTTGCCTTTTCGAGATAAATACCCATGTAAGCACAGGTAAAATAGCCAAGTTTTTGTGGATTCACCAAAAATTCGCTACCAGAAACGACTCCAAGGTTCAGCAAACGTTGAACGCGCTGATGAATTGCTGCTCCTGAAACTCCACATTCGCGGGCTACTTCAAGAAATGGTATTCTGGCGTTTTTTGTGATCAGTTTAAGGATCTTTTCGTCAAGTTCATCAATGTTAGGTAGTGGTTCAATATGCAAGTCATTCATAATGTATGGTTATAACAGTCGTTTGTAAATTTGAAAGTCAAAGGTATAAAAAATGATTAAATTTTAAATAATCTCATAAAAAATCATCCTGATTGTTAACATCTGAAAGTAAAAGCGTAAAAAACGACAATGTATAATATTCGGGATTTGATGATTTTGGATGATTTTCAGGTAAAAAATATGATTTTCATTCGTGAAAATTTTCAGGATCATTCTGTTGATAAACTTCTCTGTAAATTTGTGTTTTAATTTCAGTAAGTTCCAATGTCAAAATCCTTTCAGGAAAACTCATTAACAGCATTTTAACTTCGTTTTTATCGGCAGAGTATGGTGGTTGGCAATAAATACCTTCACAAACAGAAAACCCCAAACGTTCGTAAAATGCAATTCTGCGCAGGGCTGCATCGTTAGCTGGTTCAAGACTAAAATTGGAATGATGGAGTAATTCCTTCATTTCCTGCCAATCCCTTCTTTCATCAGGCGGAAAAGAGTTGATGTAAATCCGTTTAAGGTCATCGTTCAATCCCATCGAATTGGAAACCGGTATCAACTGTATCATTACCTTCTTTATTTTACGGTAAAAGCTTCTTGATCATCAAGCTTTTGGCGGCTTTGTTTGATATCGGCTTTTATCCGTTTCCCAGTCAATCTCTTTTCAACCGAACTGCGGGTTGGCCGTGTACTTTTGCGCCGCTTGACCGGACGTAAAGCCTTTTCGATCATCTCGTAAATTTTTCTGATGGCATCTTCCTTGTTAACGAGCTGCGAACGGTCGCGTTGCGAAATAACAATCAGGAATCCATCCAAACTTATTTTTGCTGAAAGCTTTGCTGTCAGTTTTTCCTTCTGATCGTCAGTTAAAATCACAGAATTATGAATGTTAAAGCGAAGTTCAATCTTCGAATTTACTTTGTTAACATTCTGTCCGCCAGGGCCACTGCTTCGCGAAGCCTGAAAAATAAATTCGGCTGACAAATCCGGAATATTTAAAATTGCTTCTGACATTTAGCGTTATTTTTCATCCTGGATTGCCGGATTTTTCATTTTTCCGTCTCCTGATTTGTTCTCATAATAATAGGCCACTTTTTCAATCGCTTTCCGGATACTGACATTGATTGGATTATAATCGTTGGCCAAGTGGCTGTCGATGAAATAGATCTGATAATAAAAATCGGTAACCATCGGGATTTCCATGCCTGAATTAATGCGTTCCATGGCATTTTTGAACTCCTGCGGATATTCGTTTTTCATCTGGGAACAAGTGTATATAGCCAGTTTGGAGTTTTTATCTTTTATTCCTGAAAAGCCAAAAAGCCTGCAAACCATACCGCGGTGGTCGTAATTAGAACAACCTGCTGTTTGCCCCGGAACCTGATTTATGGCCAGATTAATGCAATGTTCAGGATTGGTAGCCAAAAGTTCTAAAGCTGCTTCGTGAAGGTTATTTTGAAATAGGTAATAGGCAAGTGGAAGAAATTCAAGAACATTGGCTTCCAGATCTTTTTTCAGACAGCACAAGTTGCAATTTGTCAGACACTTAATATTTGATTGCTTGCCAAATTTCTCAGTTTCCTTGTCCAATTGTTTAAAAACCCGCACAATTTTTTTGATTTTATCCAACATAGGTTTTATCCGTGTAAAGTGTTCCAAATTTAGTTGAAATGTTGATTAATCGGGCGGGAATCAAAAAAGATAATTCCGGAGAAATGAAAACTCAGGTCATGGTTCCCATGGAGTAGAAGGGCGATTTGAAATACTAACCCGTGTTTGAACTTTAAACCGGTCGTTTACTTTGTATTGAATAAACATGCTGGCTCCTTTGATGCTCATATCCTGAATGGATGAATTAAGTTTTGGTGGTTCAAAAGCCGACCTGGTGCCAAAACTGTTTCCACCAATGGAAACGCGGTTGTTCACCTGGTAGCTGCTTTGATTAAAAACATGTCCGAAGGGAAAAACCGGGCTGAAGGGGAAACCTTCAAAATTATGAGAGGAGCTCGTTGTTTTTGATTGATTCAAATTCTTTATAAAATCCAGGTTTTTATTGTAATCGGATAGGAGTGGTTGGTCAAATATCGAGATATCCAACAAATTAAATTCCATGGGGAAAGCAGTTTCGTCAAAGTTCAAAGTTCGCTCCATAATTGGTTGCCTTACTTTGATCTCTTGCTGCTTTATGAAAATACTATCTGTAAAAATTTCCTCCTGGGCAGAAACGAAAAGTGCTGCACAGGAGGAAATCAATAAAAAAATGAACCGTCTCATACGGTAAAGGTAAGAATCTAAGGTTTAAAACAATTTTATGCCCAGACTTACTACGAAATTACTATTCGAATTTACAAGGAGCCCCTCACAATTAAGTTGGTTGGAATTACTTCTGTCAGCTTTTCTTTACTGACGATAAAATTGGCACAATCTTTACCCATCCGTACAAAATCAGTGGAAATTACGGTGATGCCTGTACCCACGATCTCTTTCATCGGTGAATCATTGTAAGAGATAATCCCAACCTCAGAACCTATTTTGTATCCGTTTTTCTTACAGTCTTTTACAATTTTAACCAGATCGGAATCCTTGATCACCAGATAGGCCTGCCCGGGCTGAACTTCCCGGTTTTCAATCTGATCTAAAACTGTATGATTTAATTGGTTAGTTTCACAAAATCGATTAAATGCACCGATGGTTTCGACCGGATGTGGCGTATTCTGTGGAAAAACGAGTAAAAATTCCTGATATTTCCGAATAAGTTCCAGTCCTGAATTTAAACAATCGTAAACCGCCTGATTAAAATCCTGTGTCAAATAGGAAATTTCATTTTTCGGATCACTTCCCATATCAAGGATCAGAAGTTTTTTCGGATCAATTTTCCTGACCACCTCTTCCAGATTTTTGTTGTCGATATTCATTACAATATACATGCTGTAACGTCCGATGCTATTCAAGATAAGTTGATTAAAAACTTCAGGGTTGTAATGGTGAAACAATAGGTCAACCGAATAATTATCAGGAAGGTTTGATCTGAACGATTGATAAAGTTGTTCTTTGAAACCGCTGAAATCGTCGAGCAAAACAAATACTTTGTACGATTCGGATGCCACAAAATAACCTTTGGTAGGCGTGGAGGAAATGATACTCCGCTGCTTTAAGACCGAATAAGCTTTGAATATGGTATCGCGCGAAATTCCCGCGCCTTTGCTTAGCTGATTAACTGATGGCAGAAAATCGCCCTCTTTCAGAATACCCAGATTTATGGCTTCGCTGACAGCATGAATCAATTGCTGCAACTTGGTTTGTGACGAACTTTCATCAAGTTTAAAATCAAATTTTCCCATCGGATTTATTTTGTAAAAAGCCTGAATTGAACATTCAATCCAGGCTTTTAATTATAACTAATATACTAACCCGGGGCACTGCTCCTTATGCCCTTTCAGGGCTATAAAAACGCTTTGGTTACTTATTTGTACAAAGGGCCGTAAGTCGCACAGGCACGGTAATCTGCGCTTTCTTTATTGGTTCCGAAAGCTGACCATGCACTTGGTCTGAAAATCTGGTCATCGCTTACATTGTGCATGTTTACCGGAATCCGGAGAATTGATGCCAGTGTAATCAGGTCGGCTCCGATATGTCCGGATGAAATTGCCCCGTGGTTGGCGCCCCAGTTGGCCATTACGCTGTAAACATCTTTAAAGGCATCGTTATCAGCCAAACGAGGAACAAACCAAGTTGTTGGCCAGGTTGGGTTGGTGCGTTTGTCTAAAACCTGGTGAACATCATCAGGAAGTTCAACAGTCCAACCTTCGGCAATCTGCAAAACCGGACCAATCCCTTTTACAAGGTTGATGCGCGACATGGTAACCGGCATTTCTCCTGAAGTTTTGAACTGCGATGAATAACCACCTCCACGGAAATAGCCCAGATCGGCAGGGCACCAGCGTGTATTTTCAAGACAGGCTGCAGCTTCTTCTTCGCTGATTTCCCAGAAAGCTTTCATTGTAGGGTTTCCATCAGTATCTTTCTGTTGAGCCGTGGCATCCAAAGTGGTTGAACCTGAGTTGATCAGATGGATGATACCGCCGCTTGCCTTGCCGGTTAATTCTTTGCCTGTTACGCGTTTAACAGCATCCGGACTCCAGTAGGTACGGACATCAGAAAAAATCTGAGCGGTGTTGGTGAGCAAATGGCCAAATAACATGGAAGCTCCGTTCAAACTATCGTTTTCGGTGGCGAACACAAAAGCCTGGCGAATTCCGTTCCAGTCGAACGATGAATTCAGGATGGCTTCCGTAAAATCAGCATTCGGATAATAATCAGTCCATTGACGTTGTCCCTGGAAACCGCCCAAAATGGCATTTCTACCTTTCGATTCTTCACCGAAACCCATTGCCTTCAATTTCGGGTTTCCGATCATCAGGTCGCGGGCAATCAGTGTCATTTTTACCACAATTTCCCATTCCCAGTCTTTCCGCTCGTGCGACGATTGTTTTTCTGCACGGTTGTGGTCATCTCCTTCTATGCAGTTGGCTTTGGTCCAAGCCATTGCTTTTGTAAATTCTTCCTGATCAAAAATTTTATTTTCAATCCGGCGTAAAAACTCAACAGACTCAACAAATTCAGTGCGGATTCCCAGATATTCCTGAAAGAAATCAGGATCGACCATCGAACCGGCAATACCCATCGAAGAATATCCGATCGATAAGTAGGATTTACCTTTCATTTGAGCAGAAGCCAAAGCAGCTTTAACGAAGCGCAGCAATTTTTCCTGAACATCGGCTGGAATGCTGGTGTCGCCCGAATCCTGAACATCGCGGCCATAGATTCCAAAAGCTGGAAGTCCTTTTTGCGAATATCCGGCCAAAGCTGCAGCAAGGTAAACAGCGCCCGGGCGTTCGGTTCCGTTGAATCCCCAAACAGCTTTTGGCAACATGGGGGTGGTGTCCATAACCTCGGTTCCGTAACACCAGCATGGGGTAACAGTAAGCGAAACGCCAACGCCTTCTTTCTCAAATTTATCGGCACATAAGGCAGCATCGGCAACACCGCCAATGGTGGTATCGGCAATTACGCATTCCACTTTTTCGCCACTTGGGAAACGAAGGTTTTCTTCGATAAACTTTGCGGCAGCTTTGGCCATGTTCATGGTCTGTACTTCGAGCGATTCGCGCACGCCCATTTCTCTTCCGTCAATCACCGGACGGATGCCAACTTTGGGCAAACGACCAATCAATCTGTTGTTTTGAGTCATTTTAAATGTATTTTTTTGAGTTTAGCAGATGAAATTTCATTGTCCTGTACTGTGCTGCTAAGTAAATACATTTTATTCAGTATTTGAAATGTTGGAGAACACTTTTTCCCTAATGGAAGAACCAGTTTTTTACCCCCAATTTAGGATAAATTAGGTTCTGATACAACGTCCTTACCATACACATGTTCAGGTAATTGAAGGCAATGTCTTTTTACTTGCCATTTCTGACCACCTTTTCTGTTATATATCCCAATTGTGAATGTAGGGCAAAAAAGTAAGCAGCGTGTCGCCGCGAAGCCCGAGACGCAATGTTTCGAGCGAGATGATTTCGTTGGTTGCAATGTTCCCAAGGTTAACATTCGGACCAAGTAATTTAATGAACCAAACCTGCTGGTTTTTCAACGGGGCTTCCCAAAGGATCGTATCAGGGTCAAGTGCTTTTTTTATATCCAGGATCAGCTTGAAATTGGCCGATCCATCATCGT
The DNA here is from genome assembly GCA_031421065.1 of Prolixibacteraceae bacterium. Lineage (GTDB taxonomy): Bacteria > Bacteroidota > Bacteroidia > Bacteroidales > Prolixibacteraceae > Aquipluma. The sequence goes on along the minus strand of JANONW010000399.1, from coordinate 61,145 downwards.
TGTAAATGCCCATGTTACCGCTTTCGCGGGCTTCGGCAATCACTTTCCATGCCCCGGCCCGAAGCTCGGTTTGCATGTACTCGATCCATTTTTCGTTCGAGATTTCTTTCCCTTTCAGTTTTGAACCGACTTCTGATAAAACAGTGTAGTTTTTGCTTAGTTCCGAAATGTATTTGCATTTCAGATCATGGTCCAGTTCCATCACCCCGTCAGATACTTCCACCATTTCCATCTCATATTTATCCAGATAACGGCGGTAATCGTCCATCATATTACGGACTGCAAAAGCTTCAAAAAGTGTTCCTCCGAAATAGGGTTTCATTCCGGCTGATTTGTAAAGTCTGATTTTTTCAAGTAAGCGGTTGGTAATGACGGAGGTTCCAAAACCAAGCTTCATCAGGTCGCAGTAGGGTGCCGAAATATCGCACAAATCTTCTGCTTCGCGCAAACTCAACCCTTTGTCCATGACCATCGTTAACCCGTTTTCACGGGGTTGTGCCGGACGCTCAGGCATGTGTGGCAATCGAAAATTCATGATAAAATACAGGTATTAATTATTGATTATATATGCGTTATCATGGAACTCTCCCCGATAAACCGGAGTTCGTTTCATTTTTTTAAAGTTTCGTTGATTGATATTGTGAAATAAGTTTTTTAATTGATTCGATTTTCAAAGCTTCAGGATAAAATTCAAAAAGTTCGCTGCTTTTGCTGAAATCAATTTTCAGTGCTCTTTCAAAATGGCAGGCAGCTTCAAGTTCTTCATTTTTATCAAGTAAATAGGCGGTAAGCCGGTAGTCGAGGTAAGCGTTCGACTTATTTATTTTGTTGGCTGTTCTTAGTATTTTAATGGCTTTGTCTGTATTGTCCAAATCGAAATACATTTCAGAATACGATAGCCAGTTTTCAATATTTTCAGGTTCGAGTGACGAGGCCATTTCGAATGAGGCAACTGCTTCTTTTATTTCATTTAATTCGGCGAGTACCCTGGCATTCATCGACCAAAAATCGGCATTGTCTTCTTCTAATCTGATTGCATTTTTAAAGAAAGCCTTTGCCTCTACCAATTGTCCTTCCGACCACATAATTAATCCTGAACCATACCAGGCACTCGAATTTTTGTCGTTCAGGCGGATTGCTTTCTGATAATTGAGAAGGGCTTCATTATAATTGTCGCTGTTCAGGTAACATTCGGCCAGATAGCAGTAGGCATCGTCATTGTCTTTATCGAGCAGCAGGTATTCGTTGTAGCAGGTAATCGCTTCTTCGAATTGATTGTTGTTCGCCAACGCATTGGCTTTGTTGAAATGGGCATGTAAGAATTCATCGTTCAGCGCAAGAGCAAAATCATACGCTTCAATTGCTTTGTCGAACTTGCCCAATCTGTTGTAAGTGATGCCGATATTGTACCATACCGAATGGTTGAAAGGATCGATATCGAGGTATTTGTTGTAAAGTTCTATACTGTTTTCAAATTGAGAATCGCGGTCGTAATAATACCCCAGTTCGTAAAGAACGATTTCGTTGTCAGGATTGCTGTGGTATGCTTTTTCGAGGTATTTGATTGCAAGATGGGTTTCACCGGCCTGCCCGAACGAGATTCCAATATTGTAAAGTGTTTCGTCAATTTCGTCGAGGGGCATTAAAAGAGCATGTTCGTATGCTTTAATTGCTTCGTTTACATCGCCCAGCAAGTTCAGGGCGGCACCTTTGGTAAGATACAGATCAGGATTGGCAGTTTCAATTTTTTCTGCAACACTCAGCAAATCAAGACACTCTTCCAGATTACCTTCGTGCATCAGTACCTGAGCTTTGCGGATCTGAATGGAAATTGCTCCAGGATGAATTTTCATACCGGTTTCAACTGCCTGATGGGCAAGTGAAATCTCTCCTTCTTCCAGAAAATGGTCAATAATTCCTTCAACTTCAAATACATCGAAGTATCCGGATGCCCTATTTTCAACCATTTTATTGAAACGTTTTATCGCCTCCCGGAAATCATCTTCGTCTATGTCCCTATCTCTGGCGTCTTCGTTCATAAGCTCTAATTAAAAGGTTGCAAATTTAAGAATACTTTTCGATTTGAGTCAATTTGACTGGTGCTCTTTTCGTAACAGGTCGGTAACTGTTTTTACAGGGTTGAATGTTTCGACCGGAACTTCAACGAAAAGCGTGTTCCAGTCAGACATTGCGCCATTCCATAATCCGGGCAGTTCCTGAGCTTTCAATTCTTTTCCGTCTTTCGATTTAATGGAAATAAATCCTGTCTCCGGATCGCTGAAATCCTCAAGATTAAATTTTTCACCCTGATAATTTTTAGTCGCACATATCAGGTCAACCGGATTAAAATGACTTGCATGGTGTGCAATTTTTGCCTGATCCGGATCTTTAAAATCAATTTGTGAGCTTTCAACAATCTGAAGGGAAACTGAGCCGTCGTTATTTTTCGCGAAAAAAGGGCCTCCACCGGGCTCTCCAAGGTTTTTAACCATTCCGCAAACCCTGACCGGACGGTTGAATTTGCTGTTGAAATAATGGTACAATTCTTCCTTCTCGCTATAATACTGGTTTTGAGGAGGAACAATATTCAAAACGTTTTCCAGAAAGTTGGCGGCTTCGGCATAAAAAGCGCTTTCGAGCGAACTGTAATGATGCTCTTTCAATGTTTTCTGGTAATGGAAAATTTGTTCCTGAAGGCTCAGCAAAACTCCGGCAAGCGCTTTTTTATAATCGATGGTTGGTTTTTTAAGCTGATCTGGAACTACATTATCGATGTTTTTAATGAAAATGATGTCGGCATCGAGTTCGTTCAGGTTTTCGAGCAATGCGCCATGTCCGGCTGGCCTGAAAAGTAAACTGCCGTCATTGTTCCTGAATGGTTCATTTTCAGGAGTAACTGCAATGGTATCGGTCGATGGCTTTTGTTGTGAAAATCTAACCTGATATTTTACCATGAAGAATTGTTCGTATTTGGGCAGAATTTCGGAAACATGGTTTTCGAAAATAAGCTGATGTTCGGGAGAAACCGTGAAATGAAGGTGTACCACCGATGAACTGTTTTTTGAATAAGAAGCCCCTTCAACGAAATGTTCTTCAAGCGGCGTGCGGTTTCCATCAGGATAAGCATGAAATTTCAATAATCCTTTTGGCAGGTTTCCGTAGTTGAGTCCTTGTTCCAGAAGTACCCATTCCAATAGTTTTTTTTCCGGAACTTCTTCAATATCGAGATTTTCTTTTACAGCGAGTTGTTTCAGATCGTCATAAAAAGCAAATTTGCCGAGTTGGTCCAGAAATAGGGCAACTTCTTTGTCTTTTATGACTTCCGATTGATTTTTCCCTTTTTGAAAATCTTCAAGGGCAGAGAAAAGCGATTTGAACATACGGCTGGCTGCTCCGGAAGCAGGGACAAATTTCAACAACTCAATTCCATTCTGAACTTTTTCCTCAAAAATGGATATGTATTTTTCAATTTCGTTGCCGGATAATTTGATAAGGCCGTGGTGATTACTGGCTGCTCCTGTTATTTTCAGAAATGGGAAACCTGTTTTGAAATTTGTGATTTGTTGCTCAAGTATTTCAATTTGACTTCCCCTGGCAGCGATCTGCTCGATATCTTCTGGTTTAAACATAGCTAAGTTTTAGAGATGTTTAAATTTAGGAAATCAATTTTTAGAAATGACACTTCAATGTTGCTGCCCTTAAAAAGTTTTAAACTAGTTTTAAACAATTTTTAGTGTCGATGTTAATGTGTAAATGTCTGATTATTAAATTAATATTTCTGTTCCCTTTACCTGTTTTGACGTTTTATTGTTGTCTGTGTAAAATTCAGAAAAATCAATGCTGATTTTTTGCCGTTTTTTTGAGTGACGGAATCAATTTTCGAATGATAAAAGTGAATGTTCCCATGCCAGCCAAAATGGATTATTTTTGCCACTGAATTTAAATGCAACAGGATGAACAGCTTTTTCTGGGGAAGTGATAAACGGTACAATGATTTTTCGGGCTACTTCAGAAGAAAGTTTAATGGCCGGGTACAAAAGATTTCAATCGATGCCGGATTTACCTGCCCAAATCGTGATGGCTCGCGGGGAACCGGCGGATGTTCGTATTGCAACAACCAAACATTCAGTCCTGCATATTGTAATCTCGAAAAAAGTGTTTCCAGTCAGCTCGAAGAGGGGATTCAATTCTTTTCCCGGAAATACAATTCTATGATGTATCTGGCTTATTTTCAATCTTACAGCAATACGTACGCTCCACTTTATAACCTGAAAATGCTTTACGATGAAGCATTGGATCATCCAAAAGTTATTGGTTTGGTAATTGCTACCCGGCCCGATTGCCTGACTCCTAAGATTCTGGATTACCTTCAGTTGTTGGCTGAAGAGCATTACATCATGGTTGAATTTGGCATTGAATCGCATCTGAATTCAAGTCTTGAAAGTATGAACCGTGGCCATACTTTCGAAGAATCTGTCAGAGCCTTGCATGAAACCGCCCAGAGAAATATCCACAATTGTGCGCACCTGATTTTGGGTTTGCCGGGCGAAACGGAAGCCGACTGGCTCGATCAGGCTCGTGTAATTTCACAACTTCCGGTCGAAAACCTGAAATTGCATCAGTTGCAGATCCATAAAGATACCCGAATGTACCGTGAATTCCTTCAAAATCCCGAGAAGTTTCCGATGTTTACTGTTGAAGGATATTTGGAATTGGCAGTTAAATACCTCGAATTGCTGAATCCTGAAATAGTTGTTGAACGGTTTGTAAGCGAAGCTCCCGACGAATTGTTGGTTGCACCGCGCTGGGGACTGAAAAACTTTGAATTTACCGCCAAGCTTGAGAAGTTGTTAGTTGAAAGGGATACCTGGCAGGGGAGGCTGTTCGCAGAAAAGTGATCAGTGGTCAGTCGAAGTATTGATACGAAGACTATTAAAAATCGAACAAATTACCTAAAAAAGATTCTTGCCTCGATCTTTTGTAATCATAATGCTTGCCATTAGAGTAATTATGTTTTTCATGATAACCTATGTTTGGTTGTGCGTCCCGAACGTTTTGCGAGGAACGCTCTATGATTTTATCAAGTTCTCCTCGGTCAAGCCATACACCACGGCAGTCTGGGCAATAGTCAATTTCCACACCGCTACGGTCAGCCATAACAAGGTTCACATTACAATTTGGACATTTCATTTTTTCCTCCTTTTTTAGTTAGTAAATTTTTTCAAAGAATTCATTTTTTCATTTGCAATAGAGTCTAATTTTGAGGAAGTCTTATTAATAAGTGAGTATAGTTTTTTAATTTTCCCTCCCTCTAAATTAATTAGCGAATCAAGTTCTGTAACTTGATCAACTTTTTTATTAACTATCGAATCAAGCTGTTCTGCTTTGTCTCTCAATTTATTAAGTTTGTCGTCAACTTTTTTACTTATTTCACTGCATGAAGTGAATATTCCCACTGTCATAATTAATGTACACTCTTTTGCTAAATTTTCTCTTCTTTTTATTCTGTAACAGAAGTATTGGTCGTATTCGGGCAGAAAAGGATTGGCTTCGGCCTTGTCTTTTACATGATACCTGATGGGAACATGCCCAATCCGGTACAGTCGGTGATTTTCCGTACCATTTTTCAACGTATTTGATAAGGCCTTCGCGGGTAAATTGTTCAGCTGGTTTTTGAAGATAGCGTACCAGCGGATTGGGATTAAACGAGAATTGACTTTCCATAGTTTTGTATTTTAACCATCAGGGAAAAAACATGTTTTCTCCTGATTTTTTATATTGCCCCACAGCAATATGAAGTGAACCCTTTTTTCTTTCAGCAACCACCGGCTGCTCCTTTTTTCTTTTTGGTTCTTTGAATAACCGGTTTCGGCGCATCGTTTTTTGTCGCAGGACTGGCTGCCGTGTCTAATCCGCCGCCCAATGCCTGGTTGGCACCCATCCTGAAATTGTATTTGGCAATTTCTTCGTTCGGGCTTCCTTCCGCAGGCTTTTCAGGATTCATTATGGTTTCGGTCCAATAGTTTAATCCTCCCTGAAGCACGTAATTGTTTTTGTACCCCAACTGACGGGCAATCATCCATGCCTGGTTGGCATCGTTGCTGCTGTTCGAATAGAAAATGTTCAGCTTTACATCCTGGTTCAGAACATCATCGTATTCGCTGCTAAGCAAACTCTCGAGCGGAATATTGACCGCATTGGGCAAACTGAATTTTTCAAACTGATCTTTGCTCCTTACATCAATCAATTGCAGCGATGGATCTTTATCAATCAGCATTTGGGCCGTTTCATCAGGACTTATAAACTGACGGCTTTCCATCACTTCTGTCAACAATTCTTCGGCAGTTAATTTATACGGTCTGGTAGTATTTTCGGGCACAGCTGCAATAATAAGTCCAAGCGGTATGATTGCAATTGCCAGTATTTTTAGTGATTTCATTGATGTTCGATTTAGTGTTGGTTAATTTTATAATCGTCGCGGGCAAATTTTTTTTCGGCCCATTCGCCCACCCAAAACATACCAAGCGCCACCAGAATAATCAGGAAGGTCATCATTCCGCGGGAAGTCCCAATTAAATTATTCAGTAAAGGATAGCCCAGATCTTTGGCTTTGTAAAATCCTTCCCAAAGAGGGTAACCTTCAGCAAAAATGAAGATGCCGATGAAGAGACCGCCAATGAAGGCCAATTAGTTGTTTTTCAAGTTGTTGTAAATCATCGAATAAAGAGCGATATTTTTTTGAATACCGCTTGAAATACTTTTCGAAAATAGCATAATTGTAGTTTTTATTTTTCACAAAGTTAAAAAACTAAGCGAAAATGAGCAAAATAAAGTTTACCGATTTTAGCAGATGGTTTTTTCTTGGGATTTCAGTGATCGAAATCAGAAGCGACCGCTTCAACTTACTTTAACAGGCTCAGTAACCGATGCTCAAAGTGATGTCATTGTTCCATTTTTGAATTTGACCAAAGCTGGTACGAATTATTAACCGAAGATGAGAAATTGTTGATCGACGGACATTCAGTATCCTTAGTCTTTAAAAAAGGCGAAACAGTTTGTAAACGGGGCGCATTTGCCTCGCATATCTATTTTCTGGAAGAAGGTTTGGTAAAAGTCTATCTTGAAGAGAAGAATATAAATCTGATACTTACCCTATCTACAAAAAATAATTTGTTGGGTTTATCTTCCATTTTTGACGGAAACAACAAATTGCCCTACTCGGTTTCTACTTATACCGATTCGAGGATCAGAATGATTGATATCCAGATTTTCAGGCAACTTTTAAAACAAATTTCCGAATTCTCTTATCGGATAATCAACCCTTTAAACGAAAAAACTTCGCAGATTTATGGTCGTTTTTTCTCGCTGACACAGAAGCAATTGCATGGCCGTTTGGCCGATATCCTGCTATGTTTGTCGAACCGGATATTCAGGAGTAAGACTTTTGAATTGCCACTTTCACGAGCTGATTTCCCGATCTTCATCCCTGAGATTTATTCAGTTCAAAATAAAAGGGGTTGTCCTTGTGAGACAACCCCTTTTCCGATTTATTCGTTCAATGCTATACAAAAATAATTTGTGTGCCTTCGCCGCCCGACATGGCGTACAATTCACCAACAGTGATAATTGCTTTGGTGTGCTCGCTCAAATCGGCTATCGTTAATTTAAACATGTCGGCTGCCAGTTTACAGGCATAAATTTCACCTCCGCCAGCAGTAATCATGTCCAGAAATTCATCCACCGGTGGAATATCAAGTGCATCCATCTGTTTTTTCATCATAAGCGACACACCGGCTTCAACTCCGGGAATTACGCCCAAAAGAGTCGGGAAAGGTAGTCCACCAGGCATGCGCATGGCCGGATTGCCCACTGTGCCGGTATGCAATTTATTCATTTGTTTCTTGGTAATTGCATCCAATCCGAAGAAAGTGAAGAACAGTTTGGCTTCAATCCCTTCCATTACTGCACCGTTTGCCATGATCAGAGCGGCATACACGTCTTCGATGGTGCCTTTGGCACAAATGATCATCACCTTTTTTAAAGGCGTTTCTGCTTTTTTTTCAGTCATTTTGTTGGAATTTTAGGTTAAATGCAACTGGCAGGTTTTGGGATACCTGCAATTTTTGATGAATATTTCAATGGTCCGCTGGGGAAAAGCTGGTATAATCCTTTGATGTCAACGATACCCGAATTCCCCACTTTCCTGATGGACAAGGTAGTGCCTGCAGCCTGTTCCTTGCGCAGGTATTCAACCACTTCAAAATGTTTGTCGGTCATTTCAATGCCAATTTCACTTGCAATTTCAACTGCAACGTCTTTGGTCCATTCCGAAGAATTTAAAAGGTATCCTTCGTCATTTACTGCTACTGTTTTTCCAGCATAAATTTTATCTGCCATAGCGTTTGATTTATTATTTGTGATTTATTATTTATTGATTGCCAGATTGTTTCCTGATAAGTTTTTCATGTATGTAACCATAAACCCGATGGTTTTTTTCATTTCCGGCTGGTTGAGTTCCCGCATCAGTTTCCAGACCGAATATTCCGGAACATTGGTGGCATTAAGGTTTCCAAATACCCGGACAGCATTATTTACCGCATTCATCATTTCAGGTTGGGTCAGTGTTTTAACGGTTTCCAGAATGGTGACTACATTTTCGGCCAGATGGTGCACTTCTTCCCTCGAAAAATGGGTAATTACATTGTCAAAGATTAATCCCAATTCTTTCAGGAAGTAGAAATATCCTTTTTGATCCAGCTCATTCATTTTTCGGGTAGAGTCGATAATGACCTCATTGATGATTGGCATCACATCTTTTGCCAAATCAGACAGGCTTTCGAAGAGTTCGAGGGCCTTGGCAATGTTATCGATGTTCGATAAAATCCGGATTCCAATATTCCTGACCTGTTCAGTATCAATTTTGACCATCCGGTTGTTCAATTCCTCAACCGACGAGTGGTAAATATCCTTGCCTATGATCGAAAGATCGGAAATCAAATCCTCAACCTGATTGGTTTTTAGCCGCTGTTCGTTAATGTATTCGATCAGGATATCAACTTTCTGATTTAATTCGGTGATTTGAACTTGCATTGATTTTTCTTCCATTTTCCGATCAGTTTTGAATTTTTTCTTTTCCGGCCATGCTCATCAGTGCTTCAACCGGAAGTTCTTTTCCTTTTAATAAAATGTGCCAGTAAATCCATCGGAAAATAATTTTTCCGTAGTGGTTCATTTTGGTGTTTTTCAGCAATCCAAATGGCCCAATCCCAGGCAATGGGAAGGTTCCCGGAAGAGGTTCGACCGTGTAATTAAAATCAATCAGCAAACCTTTGCCGAACCCGGTTTCGATGTAACAGTTGGCATGCCCGTCAAACATGGCGGTTAAAGGCCTGCCCTCAATGGCGCTCATGATGTTTTCGAACAGGATTTCGCCAGCAAAATGAGCCACACTTCCTGCTTTTGAAGTCGGTAAATTGGCAGCATCGCCAATCACAAAAATATTTTCGAACTGGTCCGATTGCAAAGTGTTTTTATTTGTAGGGACATAATTCATGTCGTCCCCTAAACCGCTTCGCTCAATCATTTCTGAACCAATATTCATCGGGATAATGGTCAGTACATCGAATGGCACTTCAATTTCATCATAAGAAACCAGGGTCTTTTTGTCATTGTCAATCCGTTCGATATAGAAATCAGGAATGACTTTGATGTTCTTTTCTTCGAGCATATCACCCAGCATTTTGGTGGCAATTGGTTTGGTGAAAGCGCCGGGCAATGGGGTTACCAGGGTAATCTCAACTTTATCGCGAATACCTTTCTGTGTGAAATAGTCGTCGGCCAGACAAACAAATTCGATGGGGGCAACCGGACATTTGTAAGGCAGTTCGGTGATTGCCATGACCAATTTTCCACCTTCCCAATTTTTGAAAAACCGCTGAAGCGCAATTGCCCCTTCATAGGTATAGAAGTCGAAGATTTCCTTTTGCCAAAGCTTGTCCATCATTCCAGGAGTAGCTTCAGGCGCGGTGTGTGTGCCGGTCGCGATGATTAAAAAGTCGTACCGGATCACCTGGCCTCCAAGGAGTAAAACTTTGTTTTCAGTGGCTACCACTTTATCAATTTCAGCAAAAATAAGCTCGACACCTGCCGGTATAAAATCCGATTTCGGTTTTACCACATCGTGCTTGTTATAGATTCCAAATGGAATGAACAAAAATCCGGGTTGATAATAATGGGTCCGGTGTTTGTCAACAATGGTAATGTTCCACTCATCGCGGTCGAGGGCTTTCCGCAGTTTATTGGCCATCATTGTTCCGGCAGTTCCGGCCCCTAAAATAACTATTCTCTTCATGGTGCTTTTATTTATTTTAGGCCAAAATTATCCCTGAATATGATCTTCCTCCAAAAAGCCGGTATGATAATTATCACTCGCTGATAATTATCATACCTTTGCCGGAAGTGGTCAGCGATAATCCCTGGCCCGGCCATTCGGGAAAATAATTTGTACTATGGAAAAGCAAATTTGTAGTTGTGAAGGATGCAAGTTAAAATCAATGTTCTTCTTACATGTACATGGAGAAGTAATGGAGACCGTGTGTGGAAATAAAATTGAGAAGCAGTTTGAGAAGGGCGAGATCATTATTTCAGAGGGTGATGAAATCAGGGATTTTACCTATTTAAAATCAGGTTTGGTTAAACTTTCCAGAAAGGGAATTGACGGTAAAGATCAGATTATCAGCTTTGCCAAACCTTTTGATTTTGTAAGTTTACTCAGTGTATTTTCGTCAGCCACTTATAATTATACAGTTACTGCCCTTGAAGTGACTACCATTTGCATGATTCAAATGGATGAATTAAAGGATATTGCCATGCGAAATGGAGAATTTACCATGGGTTTGATGATTCACATGAGTGAAGCAACCGATAAAATTATCCTGAATAATCTGGAAATCAGGCGTAAAAACCTGAAGGGACGAGTGGCTTTTGTTATCCTTTATTTTGCCAAATACATTTATGCCCAAAATAGGTTTGAGCTGCCCATTTCACGACGCGAAATAGCCGAATACATTGGCATGACCACTGAAAATGTGATACGCGCCATGTCTGAATTCAGGAAGGATGAAATTTTGAGGTTCAACGGTAAAGAAATTGAGATAGTCAACGAAAAATTGCTAATAAGCATTGCCGACTATGGTTAAGCCCAGTTGAAAACTCATTTGATTGCTTTTCCGGACAAAATCTTTCTTTCGGGACACTCAGCGGGCGGCTACCTCGATCTGCTCACTTTTCTCATGAACATAGGGTCGAATTTTGAAAATCAACCGGCAAAAGTTCATTATTCAATCCAGATTAGCTCAAAACGTTCGTTATTTTGCAATCTTTACTTTTTTCAGTTTTTATACCTTTCTTATTAACCTGAAAAAGTTATTTTTACGTTTTTTAATCATTAATTTGAAGAAAATGAGTTTCCATAATAACCTGCACACTTTTCATATCCCGGTTATGGGCCTGGGATATTCGATTGATTCACCGATTAAAGTTGCCCATTATGGCATTTCTTCGGTTATTTCGCTTGTCGATGACATTTCGATGGAAAAATTGAGGGAGTTTTATTGCAAAAAGTTCAATCTGCCTTTTCAATCCATTTCACCCAAGGCTGAAGATCATCGGGCTAAGCGAATTACTGCTTATCTAAATACCGTTCAGGAAATTGTAAAACAGAAGTTTGAAAATGTAAAAAATTCCATTTCACATACCGAAGAGGAGTTGGATAAATACATCAAAATGCTGCCTGATATGTCTGAAATGAAGCTGAAATTCAATCAGATGATCAACACCGGTCAAATGAAACAGAAGCTTTCTGATTGGCTGAACGAAAACCTGGTAGCCGGCGAAATTGACGTAAACATTATGGCAAAACTTGACCGTGATGCGTTTGACGGGTCAGAGAAATTGCCTTCTATTTTCAGCGATGCGCAGTCGGCCCTTCGCGGTTTTGCACTGAGCGATTTAAGCTCTGCATTGGTACTTTCAGCCGGAATGAACCCTCGCTTATACAGTTACCTCGAAGAATTCGAAGATTTTTATCCGAATGCTGAAATGAAACTGAAGAAAAAAGTGATCCTGAAAGTAAGTGATTACCGATCGGCAATCATTCAGGGACGTTTTTTGGCAAAAAAAGGAATTTGGGTTTCTGAATACCGTGTTGAATCGGGTTTAAACTGCGGAGGCCATGCTTTTGCAACCGATGGATTTTTGTTGGGACCGGTTCTGGAAGAGTTCAGAAATAGCAAAGAACAATTGATTGAAGCTGTTCACGATATCTATGTAAAGGCCCTCGCCGAAAAAGGAAAACCTGTTCCGGAGAAACCTTTATTAGTGAAAATTACCGCACAGGGAGGCGTTGGCTCCAATACCGAACATCAGTTTTTACTTGAATATTACAATTTGGATTCGATAGGGTGGGGCACCCCGTTTTTATTAGTACCAGAAGCTACTACTGTTGATGAAGAAACGTTGGAATTGCTTTGCAAAGCCAAAGAGGAAGATCTTTATATGAGCGATGTTTCACCATTGGGTGTCATTTTTAACAATGTACGTGGCAACGGCATGGATTTAAAAAAAGAAGCGCAAAACAAAGCCGGAAAATATGGTTTTCCGTGCACAAAAAAATACCTTGCACTGAATCCGGTTCCCGAGAAACAAAGTATCTGCACTGCATCAAAAGAATATCAACGCGATAAAATTCAGGAGCTTAAAGAGCAAAACCTGAATGAGATGGAGTTTGAAAAGCATCTCAATAAAATAACAGATAAAGCTTGTTTGTGCAATGGCCTGACTGCTTCGACACTGATGGCAACCGGTTTGGATATAAAAATGGAAGGCACTGCTGTGAGCATTTGTCCCGGACCAAACCTTGCCTATTTTTCAAGCCTTTATTCGCTTAAAAGGATGGTTGATCATATTTATGGACGCACCAACGTGATGGAACGTACCGACCGGCCAAATTTATTTGTGAAAGAAATTAAAATGTACATCGACTATTTGGGCAGCAAGCTGGAGGAAACTGTTAAGCCAGTTTCTGACAAGCAAAAGAAATACTTCGTCACCTTTTATGACAATATGGAAAAGGGTGTTGAATACTATAAAGAACTTTTCCAGAAATATAAAACTCAATTGGACGATTCGACTTCTAAGAATAATCTGATGCAGGATCTGGAAAATATGAAAATGGAGCTTATGAGTTTGAAAGCCAAAATAGTGTAACCAGCCTGAAGTTCAATATCCAAGATTTAAATTTTGGAAACACGAGATTAGTCATTTAAACCGTCAATTCTTTGCAAAAAAAGAATTGACGGTTTTTCATTTTATGGTCGTCGCGCCTTTCGAATAATCTTCAAAGAAAATCTTTTCAATTTAGAATAATAAATTACTCAGTCAGCGGAGAATAAAGTTCATTTGTTATGGTTGTTGACTGGCTATTTAAATACCGATCATTAGTATCATCATTAAAAGTGTCGCAAATCCGGTGCGATGAAATAAAAAAGGGGTTGCGAAATATTTCGCAACCCCTTTGATTTCCAATTAGTCGGGGTGACAAGATTTGAACTTGCGACCCCCCGCCCCCCAGACGGATACGCTACCAGGCTGCGCTACACCCCGAACTTTTGTGCGTGCAAAAATAGCCATCTTCTTTACTTATGCAAAGAAAAGCATTGCTTTTTTACTCCTCTGTGTGTAACTTATTTGACAAATGGACAGTAGTACTTTGTTTTCCGCTTTTTCCTTTTCTCGGTGAGCTGGCTTCCCTTTTCTCTTTTGACTTTGCTTCCTCTAAAATTTTTATTCTGAAATCATCCAGAATATTCATGAAATTGATAAAAGCATCGTATTTTGATTTATAAATGCAGTTAGAAATATTACTAATATAATAAGCCGGATGCTTATTTGAATAGGCACTAATTAGGACTTCGCCAGATCAGTGTTTTTCTCGAACCGTTTGTTATCATTGCCTGATAGCCCGAATCAGCTATGTCGTTTCCTATCAGGTCGGAATAAATCAGGTCAGAATTAACAAATACGGTTGGCTTTTTCCCAAACAGATAGGCTATTTTTGATTGGTAGTCCTTTAGTTGATTTTCCAACTCATCCTTCAAATTGGTTAGTGATATCAGTGAATGCGAAGAAGTACCTCCCAGAAATTCCACTTGTCCGGTATCTGCAAGTTCTCTGAAACTGATCAACACTTCGGGTTCATACATTAAAAACCGGAATGTATGAAAATGAAATGGGTGGTGTACCTGAAAGCAAAGTGAAATACTTTTCATATCGGTAAGTTTACAGTTAAACAGTGCTCAAATAAATATTTCGGATATCTCCGGCTGAATTTACCCAGTTTAATTTGTTTACTTCCCAGGTTCCTTCATCGGCAAGCACTTTTGAAAGCGGATTGTGGCTGACTGTCATACGGAAGAAGTCTGGAAGGTATTTCTATCGATGTAAATTTGTGTGAAAGATGTTCTGTAAATATTACGTTGCCTGTTTTTGCAACTTTTTCAGCATCAATTAATTTAAAGTTGGGAGTGTTTTCGTTTCCTGAGGATTTCGGAACCACAAAAAGTACATGTATATCATTATAGGCTGAGAGGTCTTTAACAATTCCCTCGCAGGCAGTTGTTTTTGCGATGCCCAAAATTAGTAACCGTGTTATTCTTTAAGCATCAGTTAATTGCCAATCAACAACGAACAGGCATTCCTTATTAAATTTATTTTTTTCGGAAGTCTTTGTCATGAATGGATCGTAATCTTCTTTAATCCCACTATACCTACCTTCCTTCCTGAAATTTGTTGCATGAACCTGAGATGAACCATGCACAATTTCTTCATTGAGAAACCATGAATTTTCTCTTGGAATCCTCTCACTCGATTGTTTCCTGATGCTAATTATCCGTTCTATTTTTCTCATGATAAAGATTTTTACTCAATCAGTTATACTTGGAAACATGATTAATGTTTCCATTTTTTTTGTTAAAAATTCAAAAACAATATTTATATATCGCGAATAATTAATTTGATATGATTTTAATGAGTTTTTAAATTCAGACTTCCATATATGTTGTTTATTTATGTCAATTTTTATAATATAGGTACACAAAACTTAATGCTTCAATATATTATCTATGAATTACTTATGGTTTTATCTATAACGGGATCACTATTATTGATATTGTGAATGTTGCACGTTCATTCATGTTTTTTAACTTTGGAGAACAAAATTTAAAATCAAAAACATGTTTAAAGCGATGAATCTTGACGATAATAAGAGCAATAAACCGGAACAGGTTTCGGACATTGAAAAAGTAAGATGTCTGATTATCGGTTCTGGTCCAGCAGGATATACGGCAGCAATTTATGCGGCACGTGCAAACCTAAAGCCGGTGATGTACGAAGGCCTTGAGCCAGGCGGACAATTGACTACCACAACCGAAGTGGAAAACTTCCCCGGCTATCCGCAAGGAGTAACCGGGCCTGTAATGATGGAAGAATTGAAAGTGCAGGCTGAGCGTTTTGGTACTGATATCCGATCCGGATATGCCACCAAAGTCGATTTTACGGGCCCTGTCCACAAGGTTTGGATTGATGAAAAAAAAATGATCGAAGCTGAAACAGTAATCCTTGCAACCGGTGCAACAGCTAAATATCTTGGCATTGACGACGAAAAAAAATATGCCGGTAGCGGTGTTTCTGCTTGTGCAACCTGCGATGGGTTCTTTTATCGTGGCAAAGTTGTTGCCGTTGTTGGCGGTGGCGATACCGCTGCCGAAGAAGCAATTTATCTGTCGGGCATTGTTAATAAGGTTTACCTGATCGTCAGAAGAAATAAATTGCGGGCATCGAAAGTAATGCAGGAACGTGTATTAAAAATAAAGAATATTGAAGTGTTGTGGGAACATCAGACCAAAGGTTTGACAGGCGATGGGGTAGTGGAAGGAGCCGTACTTTGGAAAAAGAAGGGTACTCCGGAAGAGGAAATAGTAACCATTAAGATTGACGGTTTTTTTCTGGCCATCGGGCACAAACCCAACTCTGATTTTGTAAAGGATTTTGTTGAAACAGATGAAGTTGGGTACATTAAAACAATTCCGGGAAGTTCGAAAACCAAAGTTCCAGGTGTTTTTGCATGTGGCGACGTGCAGGATTCAATTTACCGTCAGGCAGTTACCGCAGCCGGCACAGGTTGTATGGCAGCCATTGATGCTGAAAGATATCTGTCTGAAAAACATTGATAACACAGGAATTGAGAAGCATTTCAATCTTTTAATTTAGCCATATTTATGAAACGAATAATTCAAACATCAAAAGCTCCAGCTGCTATCGGGCCATACAGTCAGGCTGTTGAAGCAGGAGGAACACTTTATGTTTCAGGCCAGGTCCCACTTGTTCCGGAAACAATGAAAATTGTGGAAGGCGGAATTCTGGAGCAAACCGAACAGGTTTTAATGAATATAGGCGCTATTTTAGATGCTGCCGGTTACCATTATGCTGATGTGGTAAAATCTACTTGCCTGCTAAGCGACATGGCCAATTTCAAGGCGATGAACGAAGTTTATGCGAAGTATTATCCTGAAAATTCCCCTGCCCGCGCAGCTTTTGCTGTAAAAGATCTTCCAATGGGTGTTTTGATAGAAATCGAAACCATCGCGGTAAAATAGTTTTCAGGTATTGGATATATATATCTTGGTTCAGAAAACTTACTTAGTTTTACACAAAACAATCCGGTGATTGGTGCCGGCAATCCGTTTGGGACAAATTTTGATGCCACCCGGATATGGGGGCCTGTTCAGGGCCGAAAAGTTTATGCAGGAATACGAATTACATTAAGTCGAACATGGATTGCGCGGACTGTGAATTAACCCTTACAAATTACCTGAAATTCGAAAAAGGGTTGAAATCTTTGAAAGTTGATCTGGTAACTAATACAATCAAAGTTGTTTATAAATCAGGAAAAAATACTCCTGAAAATATTGCCAAAGGAATTAAAAAAAATGGTTATGAAGCCAATTTGATTTCTGAAGAAGAATACAATAAGTTATTCGGAAATGCACCAAAAAAGAAAAATTAATCGTTTCTTTATTGAATGATTTTGACTTTATAAATACTAAAAACCAAATTATGAAGCTATTGGAACACTTTGACCATCCAGAAAAGAGACAGGATAAGGAACATTTTAAACATCTCATTCAAATTGCTTTGGCGGATGGGATAATCTGGGATAGCGAAATGGCAATGCTTCACCGATTAGGGAAAAACATGGGATTTACCGATCCCGAAATAGATGATTTGTTGGTATCTACGCAAAGTCTGGCTTATCATCCGCCATACGAATTAGCCAAACGATTTGAGCAGCTTTACGGCATAATTATAATGGTTTTGGCCGATGGGAATATCGACAACAACCAAATGCAGTTAGCAACAGTGATAGCTATAAAATCAGGATTTGTAGAAGCTGAAGTGCCTGCTTTACTGGATTTGTTAATAAATGGAATTAAAAACGGGGCTGATGAAGAAGACCTTTTCAAAGTTTATAAAAAGAGAATAATGTCGCTATAGAAACATGGCATTGACGGAAAAAAAACAGGAATTTCTGGTCAATTTATTTGATTCTATTTTTGAAGTGATGATGAAAATTACCATGTTCATCATCCGTTTCACCCCACTTGGCGTATTTGCCATTGTTTCGATGTTTGATCCGGAAAATTAAAGGTGATTTATCCTGTTCAATAAAAAATGATCGGCCAACACAATGGCTGCCATTGATTCAACAATCGGAACCGCTCTCGGAAGGACACATGGATCGTGGCGGCCTTTCGGATTTATTACCACTTCATTTTCAGCACGATCGATGGTATTTTGTTCTTTTAGCAAAGTTGCGATGGGCTTAAAAGCGACATTGAAGTAGATGTCTTCGCCATTCGAAATACCGCCTTGTATGCCTCCTGAATTGTTTGTTTTGGTCCGGACACCATTTTCAGTCTTGATAAAAACGTCATTGTGCTCAGAACCTGATAAACGCGTTCCTTCGAAGCCAGAACCATATTCAAAACCTTTTACGGCATTAATGCCCAACATGGCAAAACCCAAATCAGCATGTAATTTATTAAAAACCGGCTCGCCCCAGCCAGCCGGAACGCCCTGAATAACTCCGGTTACAACACCGCCAACCGTATCATGGTCTTTGCCCGCTTCTTCGATGCGTGCAATCATCCGTTCGGCAGTTTCCGCATCCGGACAGCGAACAATGTTAGATTCGGTCTGGCTTAAATCAAGTTCAGTGTATGGTTTGTCGAGTTCAATATTGCCAACACGCGAAACAAAAGCCTGAATGGAAACGCCTGCTTTTTTCAACAGTAATTTGGCAACAGCTCCGGCCACAACCCGGGCAATGGTTTCGCGGGCCGATGACCGGCCTCCGCCACGATGGTCGCGGGTTCCGTATTTCTGGATATAAGTATAATCGGCATGTGAAGGCCTGAAAACATCTTTCAGATCATTGTAATCTGCTGAATGCTGATCTTTGTTCCGTATTAGAAAACCGATGGGAGTACCCTGCGTTTTCCCTTCAAAAATTCCGGATAAAAATTCAACCTGATCATTTTCTTCGCGTTGAGTGGTGATTTTTGATTGTCCCGGTTTGCGGCGGTCCAATTCGTCCTGGATAAAATCCAAATCGATTTCAAGACCTGCCGGGCAACCGTCAATAACTCCACCAATGGCTCTTCCGTGCGATTCGCCAAAAGAGGTTAACCTGAATATTTGTCCAAAACTGTTCATGAGGTCAAAATGAGATTCATAAAAACTAAAAATGTTGTTTCAAAACACGAGATTCTGAAACAACATCTTAAAATTATCTGATTGGTATGATTAACAGCCGCATCCGCAACTGCCTTTGCTTTCGGTGCCGCAACTGCCATCAGCACATTCTTCTTCGCCGCATCCGCCATCGCCACATCCGCCGCCGCTTCCGCAACCACAACTTCCACCGCCCAAAGTAGCAGCAATTTCGTCATCGGTTGCTTCTCTCACTTCAAGGATTTCACCTTTAAAAAATAAATTTTCTCCGGCCAATGGATGGTTAAAGTCCATTTTTACAATATCATCAGTAATTTCCATTACCAAACCATTCAAGCGTTGTCCGCTGGTACTCATCATTGGAACTGTACTTCCGATAGCAACTACATCATTGTCGAATTCTCCGTCAATAATGAAAAGATGTTTTGGAAGATCAACAATCGCATTTTCGTCTAACTCTCCGTAAGCATCAACATCTGCCAAACTAATCTCGAAAGGGTTATCCGCTTCGAATCCTTCCAGCAATGATTCAAATTTTGGGAGCATTAAACCTGCACCAAAGACAAAACTCAATGGTTTCCCGCTGGTCGCCTGCTCAATCAAATCCCCCTTGAAATCATCGTAATGAAGATCGTATATAAGTGAAACCATTTTGTTTTTACCTATTTTCATAGCTTTCTGTTTTTGTTTTAAATTTTAAATAATGTTACAAAGAAATAAAATTCGCTGATAATATAAAAAGTATCAGCTTATTCATTTCTGATTGTTAAGGATAACATCAGAAACAGCCTTTGGTTTATTAATGATTCTTAATTATTGAAAGGTTCTCATCATTTTAAATTACAACTCGGGCATTTAATTTTATTCCTGAAATACTAAAAAGGTGGCAATGATTGCCATCATGTAGATGTGTTTCATTATGTAATAATTTTGAATGGTTTCAAAACAATTACAATACGCAAAACTGCTGAAATAACCCAATGAATATCGTTTTGGCTACTCCAGTTAAAGAGCATCACCAATTCGGCGGCTAAGATAATCTATTTTACAAAGCAACCAGCCGTGCAGTTTTAAATGTGTAAAATTTTTGAACAAAATAACTGTAAATTACAACGATAACTGTAGTGATGATTTTAGAAAGTGTTGGCCACAAACCTCCGAATTCGACCAGAAATTTGAGAAAAACATAGTTCAGGAATAGTGATCCTGAAACCGATAACATGTAACGGATCAATTGTATGCGACCACGAATTTCGGAGTTGGTGAAAGTGATGTACCTGGCAAACAGAAAACCGGTGAAAAAAGTGATTGGAAATACGATCAGAAAAGCAGCAATGTGAGGACTGATGGAAACGATATACAGATCAATTACTTGCTTATCGAGAATGAAATTATAAAAAATAAAATAAAGTGAAATGTCGAGTATAGTATTAAAACCTCCGGTAGCCGCATATCGGAAAGTTTCCAATGGAACATACTTTTGAAAAGGGGCATAGAAATAATCCACAGTTTGTATGATTAAAGATCTTAGATAATTTGCCACATTCGCCATAAATCGGATTAATATACGATAAAATCATAGGTTCAGCTGGCAAAAAAATGAATGCCGGTTGATTAAAAAGAGGTTATCGTTTTTTTTTTACAAATTAAAGATAAAAGATTGATAAAAGATTGACGGCATAATTAAAAATGTAAGTCATGACCTTAAAAAAAATAGAAAACAACTTTAATGACTTCCTCTTTATTTTTTATAAATATGCTTCAAATCATTCTCGAAAAGGGTATATGGGTCGTTGTAAAATCTCATGAAATCAGGTACACTTACCTGTCCGGGGAACGGGGCATAATAATGCGTTGGACTGCGGGAATCGTTTCGCCAGACCAATACATACGAAAGCTGCATCTGATCTTTTTTCATCACCTTCAACAGTGTTTCCGTCCACCATGTTTCATTCGGAATCGACTCCAGTCCGGTTTCAGTGAATGCAGCCAGTTTCCCTTTTTTAATCGCATAATCCGACACAATTTTTAATTTGCGCGATGCAGTCGCAAGGTCATAACGGTCGCGCCCCATATCTCCATAGTTGTCCATTCCAACCATATCGACCCATTCATCGCCGGGATACCTTTCCAGGAACTCAGCCTCCGAATTAAAGCGGTTGTCGGGCGAAAAAGCATACAGGAAATTATGAACCTCAAGGCTGTCGCGAAGATATGAAACTGTAAATTTCCAGAGTGAAATAAACTCTTCGCGCGTGCAATGAGGTTTTCCCCACCAGAACCAGCCACCATCGAATTCGTGGAAAGGCCTGAAAATGACTGGAACAAGTTTTCCATCATTGCCGTTCAGGCTTTTGGCCCATTCGCCAATATCATTAAGGATTACTTTGTATTTTTCATGGGCTTCACCGCCAGGGATAATATACCGTACAGCAGGAAGCGACACTGAATCGCGCCAGTAAAAACCTCCGCCTGATACCGGATTAGAAAAATGCCAGGAAGCAGAGGTAACGCCTCCCCGGTTATAAGTGTCAACTACATTTTTGCGCAGGTTGGTTTTGGCTTGTTCGATTGCCTTTGGGTTTCGTCCCGAAAATCCACTGAGATCAACACCAATAACTGCGGGGTGAGATCCACATACAGATTTCACATCCGACCGGTTTTCTTCGTTCGTCCAGCCATGACCATATTCGGTGGCATGTTGGTGCCCGAAAAGTGAATGGTTTTTCGAAAGTTTTTTCATATTTCGGAACAGTGCACTGGTTTCTTTTGTTGCTTTGGAATCAATGGGACTTACTTTCTGCGCATGAACTGAAAAGAAACTTAAAAGAGCAGGGATGAGTAAAATAAGCAATCGGTTCATAGTTGTGGCGTTTAGATCTTATAAAAGTAAATTTTTTTTTTCAAATTGTAAACATTCGTTTTAGCCTTGAAAGTATGTGTGGCCGTTTTGTACAAATAATAGATATTGACCTGTTTGTGAAAAGGTTTGGTGTAAATAGCCCGAAAGATCGCATCATTGAATCGAACTACAATAAATCTATCCCATAACTGAACCCCTGTCTCTCACGCTTTTGGGTTCGCCTGAAATGGCATCTTCGCCATTCTTTCAACTTCAATGTTTGGAAACCCAAATTCTTCAACTATTTTACCCAGAATCAGGTACATTCCATCGCCACGAAACGGGTATAATTTCAATGAGGGCGGAAAATGAACCGTATCGAAAAATTCGCCCTGCACATCGATAAATGTCCCGAAGTGCATAATGTGCTTCCCACAGAAGTTGTGCTTTTGATACATGTTTCATTCCGGCTAAAATTGACACAGGGCAACTCACATTTGCCCCCCACAACGCTGTGTTTCGTTGAAATATACCCAGGTACGGTAAAATCCGCCAAAATTATTGATCACGGCCACCATAAATTCGATGGGGTAGTGGGCTTTCAGGAAAAGGCTCTGGAAGCTTTCCACCGCGTACGAAGCCGAGTGCGCTTTTGAAAACGAATAACCGGCAAACGATTCGATTTGCCGCCACACTTCTCGGGCAATTTCATCGGAATAGCCTTTCCCTTTACAATTGCTGAAATACTTGTCTTCGATGCGCTGAAACTCAGCTTTCGAGCGAAACTTTCCGCTCATGGCACGGCGCAGCACATCGGCTCCGGCCAGATCGAGTCCCGCAAAATGATGGGCGACTTTAATCACATCTTCCTGATAAACCATCGCCCCAAAAGTTTCTTCAAGTTGTTCCTTCATCACCGGATGCAGGTATTTGATCGTTTCCGGACGGTGAAACCGCTGAATGTATTCTTTCATCATGCCCGATTTGGCTACGCCTGGCCGAATGATAGAACTGGCGGCAACCAGTGTCAGGTAATTGTCGCAATGCAGTTTTGTGAGCAGGCCGCGCATGGCAGGGCTTTCAATGTAAAAGCAGCCATTGGTTTCGGCCGTTCGCAACTGAAATTTCACTTGTTCATCCTGAAAAAAATCTGCCACCCTGTGCACATCTACTTCCTCGCCACGGTTTTCACGAATATATACTCCTGCAGTAACGTATAATGTCCCAGGTGATCAGAAAATAGGCTGAAAAACCCATGCTGTCAATAATTTTGAGCTCGTGGGCGATTCGCTTTTTCGCTTCCTGATTGTCCTTTCCGTAGCGGTACATCATGCCGCCGAGCTCCAGTTTTTCCAGCAAAAGCTTGTCGTCGTTAGCCGATTCGGTAAACAATTTTTTATTCTTGACGGTGGTGAAATCGAAACTAATACTGCACGAATTCATCAGCTTTTCCGTATTGCGGATAATTTCAGGATAATTCTGGAAGACCTGCCGCAAAGGGTCTGGATTTATCATCGTTTCGGTGGTCGGTGCATATTGATTATCGCCCAGTTTGCTGATCAGCACATTGTGTAACAAAGCTCAATTACAAACATAGGGACTGAATATCAGTATCGATTTTCTCAATTCTTTTTGTATTCTTTTGGCGACATACCAACATGCCGCTTAAAATATTTCCCAAAAAACGATTGAGATGGAAAATTCAACTCGTCGCTGATTTGCTGAATGGTCTTATTGGTAGATTTGAGGAGGGCTTTGGCTTCCAGCACCACATAACTATCTATCCAATCGTTTGCTGACATACCACTATTTTCCTTAATCACTTTCGACAGGTATTTGGGCGTAAGACACAGTTTGTTGGCATAAAATTCCACTCCCCGTTGTCCCTTGTAATTTTGTTTGTTAAAACCAGATTTGCCTCTCGTTTCAATTATCGGCCAGATTAGAATAGGATATAAATGGGTGCAAAAAAAAGAGTGTCTCCAAATTCGGAAACACTCTTTTTAATATTATCTGAAAAACTTTAATCCAAAGGTTCAACTTCAATCATCAGAAAGCTTTTAGGTATTTTCTGACCTATTTCAACATACACCTTCACAATTTTTCCTTTAAAGGGCATTTTTATATCGTTGTACATTTTCATTGCCTCCAAAATCAGGATACTTTGTCCGGCGGCCACTTTCTGGCCTTCCTTTACCAAAATGTCGATGATAGTACCAGGGATATACGAATTTATATGATTAAAATTCGGTTCTGCCCAGACTTTTCTGTTTTCGTACTTTTTGGTATAAGTAGTCTGATATTTAGCGCTGTGCACAATTATTATCTGTGGTTTTTCCTGCTCTGCCATAATCCTTTGCTTTTTGTTAAAATGGTGGAAGTCCGTGTTTTTTCGAGGGTCCCTGTACATCTTTATTGGCAGAAATCCGAAGCGCGTGCAACAAAATTTTTCTGGTTTCCTTGGGTTCGATTACTTCATCGATGTACCCTTTGGCAGCTGCTACGTAAGGATTGGCAAATTTATCTTTGTACTCCTGAATTTTTTGCTGGCGCATTGCATCAGGATCTTCTGCTTCTGCAATTTCTTTACGGAACACAATGTTGGCAGCGCCTTCAGGCCCCATCACTGCAATTTCGGCTGTTGGCCATGCAAATACAAAATCAGCACGTAAATGGCGCGAATTCATTGCAATGTATCCTCCACCATAAGCTTTGCGGATAATAACGGTAATTTTCGGAACGGTAGCTTCTGAATATGCATACAGGATTTTTGCCCCGTGACGAATTACCCCGGCATGTTCCTGATCGACGCCCGGCAAATAGCCCGGCATATCTTCGAGGGTAATGATCGGAATATTGAAAGCGTTGCAATAGCGGATAAAACGGGCTGCTTTATCAGAGCTGTCGCAATCGAGCACACCTGCAAGTACTTTTGGCTGGTTGGCAACAAAACCGATGGTTTCGCCATTCATTCGTCCAAAACCGATCACAATGTTTGCTGCAAAAAGTTCCATAATTTCGAAGAATTCCGAACCATCAGTTATTGATTTGATGATTTCACGGATGTCGTAAGGCAAACGGGCATCGGCAGGAACAATATTTTGTATTTTGTATTTCGATTTAGGCTCTTTGACCGGGAACGTTTTGGCTTTCTGTGTATTGTTCCACGGTATGTAGGTGATCAAAGTTTTGATCTGCTCGAAACATTCCTTTTCGCTGAGTGCAAAGAAATGGGCATTTCCGGTAATTTCAGCATGAACCCGGGCTCCGCCAAGCGCTTCCATCGAAATGTCTTCGCCCAAAACGCTCTTAATAACCGCCGGACCAGTGATGAACATTTTTGAGATATTTTCGACCACAAAAACGAAATCGGTCAATGCCGGCGAATAAACCGCACCACCGGCACATGGCCCGAGGATAACAGATATCTGCGGAATAACTCCTGAAGAAAGTGTATTACGAAAGAATATCTCACCGTAACCGGCAAGTGAATTCACCCCTTCCTGAATACGGGCGCCACCCGAGTCGTTAATACCGATCAAGGGCACGCGCATTTTTAGGGCATGATCCATAATCTTGGTAATCTTCCGGGCATGCGACAAGCCTAATGATCCTCCGGCGACAGTAAAATCCTGCGCAAATAAACAAACCGGCGATTCGTAAATAGTTCCTGTACCGATAACCACCCCGTCGCCTGCCAGCACTTTGCCGCCCATGTCGAAGTCAGTTCCTGCATGTTCAACGAACATATCATATTCATGAAATGAACCTTCATCAACAATAGCAAGGATACGTTCCCTTGCCGTTAGTTTACCCATGGCGGCCTGTTTGCCAATGGCTTCATCTCCTCCGCCTTTCCGAACCTCATCTTTTCGTTTCCGAAGATCTAAAATGTTTCTTCTCAGTGACATAGAATTTGTTTTTTTGATTAAAATAATCTAAGGGAATGGAGTTTTCTCCTATTCAAATACCAAATAAATGCTGTTTATGTGGGCAAAATTATCATTTTTTTATTGCCTGACATGTTTTATATAACTTTATCTCGCAGCCCGCTGGTATAGATAAAAAGCCAATGCCCCATAGAGTATATTCGGAATCCACATTGCCATCCACGGTGCCAGTGTTCCGCTGGTAGCAAATACAGTTGTTACCTGCATAAAGAGGATGTATGAAAAGCTTAGCAGCAAACCCAGCCCAAGATGAAAACCAATGCCTCCCTTGATCTTACGGGAAGCAAGTGAAACGCCAATAATGGTGAGGATAAATGCAGAAAACGGGCCTGCCCTGCGCCTGTGTTTTTCCATTTCATAATCAATCGTATTCACTCCCCTGAGCTTCAGGTTATCGATTGAAGCATTAAGTACAGGCAAAGTCATGGTCTCCACTATGTTTTCAACGATCTGGTAATCTTCAGGGGTCATATTCAAGGTGGTATCTATCTGTGTGCCCCTGCTGACCGTTTCCTTGTAACCGTCGATTGTGCGGATAGAATATTCGTGAACCACCCATATCTTCTTTTCACGGTCCCACTTAACGTATTCAGAGGTTAATTTTGAAACCAGCTTCCGATCCACAAATTTTTCGATGGTGAATTTATATCCCACATCATTGTTCGCATTGTAATTTGTCATGTAAATAAATACACCCGGCTCAATCTGACGGTGAATATCGCGTTCGCTTCCCGGGTTCCGGGTGCCGATATACTTGTTCCTGAATTCTACTTTTTTCATATTGGCCGGAGGAATAACATAATTTCCAAGTAAATACGAAAAAATTACAATAACTGCCGCGCCAACCATGTATGGCCGCATTAGCCTGTTAAACGACACACCGCTGCACAAAATGGCTATAATCTCGGTGTCGTATGCCAGTTTCGAGGTAAAATATATTACCGCGATAAACGTAAAAAGTCCACTAAATAAATTGGCGAAGTAGGGTATGAAATTGAGGTAATAGTCAAATGCGATCGCTTTCATCGGAACATCCTTCGATATAAAATCATCAATGTTTTCTGATACATCAAAAACAATTGATATGCTGATGATCAATGCAATAGCATAGAAAAATGTTCCGAGGAACTTCTTAATTATATAGTAATCAATTTTATGCAGCATAATTTAAAAGATTATAGCCTTACACAAAGTTGCTGTACCATTTCATTCTTCCAGCTCTTGAATGTATTGGCCAGAATATGTTTGCGTGCCTCTCCAACCAGCCAAAGGTAAAAGGCAAGATTGTGCTGGCTTGCAATCTGTGCGCCCAGCATTTCGCCTGAAATGACCAAATGGCGCAGAAATGCCCTGCTGTAATGGTGGTCAACAAACGAAGTTCCGTCTGCATCGGCCGGAGAAAAATCGTCCGCCCATTTCTTGTTCCGCATGTTCATAATTCCTTTCTGCGTAAAAAGCATACCGTTTCGTCCGTTGCGGGTAGGCATCACACAGTCGAACATGTCGATTCCGCGATCAATTCCTTCCAGAATGTTTACCGGAGTGCCAACACCCATCAGATAACGCGGCTTGTTCTCCGGAAGTATTTCGTTCACCACTTCAATCATGGCATACATGTCTTTTTCTGGTTCGCCTACTGAAAGGCCGCCAATGGCATAACCATCACTATTGTACTGAAGTACATTCCGTGCGGCAATCTCGCGCAAATCAGGATAAACAGCACCCTGAACAATGGGGAACAATGATTGTGAATGACCATATTTAAGCGAAGTTTTTTCAAACTGGTTGACACAGCGGTCGAGCCAGCGCTGCGTCATTTCCATCGACTTTCGGGCATGCTCATATTCCGCATCGCCTGGTGTACATTCATCAAATGCCATAATAATATCAGCTCCGATTGTCCGCTGAATATCCATCACTTTTTCAGGAGTAAACAAATGCGAAGAACCATCAATGTGTGATTGGAATTTGGCGCCTTCCTCGCTGAGTTTCCTGATATCGCCCAGCGAAAAGACCTGGTAACCACCGCTATCAGTCAAAATCGGGCCATTCCAGCCATTAAATTTATGCAATCCGCCAGCCTCTTCAATAATGGGCAATCCCGGTCGCAGGTACAAATGATAGGTATTCCCCAAAATTATCTGTGCCTTGATATCTTCTTTCAAATCACGTGTGTGAATTCCTTTTACCGATCCGGCAGTCCCGACCGGCATAAAAATAGGCGTTTCAATGTTTCCGTGATCAGTAGTTATATAACCCGCCCTGGCCTTGCTCCCGGCGGCTGTATGTTTCAGTTCAAATTGCATTAACTTCTTTTTTTTGAGTGCTCAAAGATAGGTATTAAACTGAAAAGACCAGATCAAGTATCCGCGAGCTGATATCCAAATTTACCGAGTTGTCGTTCGATGACTATCAGCTCATGGTGATCGATGAAGTTTCCGAAGACGATACGCTTCATATTTTGAACATACTGGCCGAAACCAATCCCAGACTAAAAGTTACCTGTTTGAGTCAGGAAACCCGTTTTCTGGAAAAACAATCCATCAATATCGGTTTGAAAGGAGCCTCTTCGCCATGGATCGTGCAAATTACGTCTAATTTGGATCACATTCTCGTCGGTATTACTGATTTACTCTATTACGTTATTAATTATTGTTAAAAATCTTTTGTCCCGTTTGAAGGAAAGAAAAATCTTCGTACCTTCGTTTTTTTACATTTTGATAAAACCAATCATTGATTGCTGTTTTTTTTTGTCCATGTATTTAATTCACAGTAGAAGCAGATGGAACTAAACCCGCAACTATCAGACAAAGCGCAGTATGATTTTTTACTGGTCGAATCGGCCCTGACAGGAGACGAGAAGGCCTTTGCAAAGTTGATGAGCCGCTATAAAGATGCCATTTACTTTATGCTCCTGAAAATGGCGAACAACAAAAGTGACGCTGAAGACCTTACCCTGGAAGCATTCGGAAAAGCATTTAAAAATTTACATCAGTATTCGCCCAGCTATGCTTTCAGCACATGGCTGTTTAAAATTGCCACCAACAATTGCATCGACTTTCTTCGAAAACGCCGCGGAGTTTATGTTTCTATCGAAAACAACCAAGACAACGGGGATACCGACACTCCGATAAAACTTCGTTCGGCCGACCCTAATCCGGAAGAAAAACTAATCAGGATACAGAAAGCCATTCTGATGCGAAGAATTGTGCACCGGCTAAAACCCAGGTACCGCATACTGGTGGAACTCCGCTATTTCCGGGAGTTTTCGTACGAAGAAATCGCGAAAGAACTCAACCTTCCACTCGGCACAGTAAAAGCGCAGCTCTTTAGGGCCCGCAAAATGCTCTTCAAAATGATCGAATCGACCGAGATCGACGAGCACCAATCATAGTTGTACCGATTATCAAAATAAACATGGATATTATCAGAAAATATTTTACTGATCTGACCGATCAGCAATTGAGTAATTTTGACCGTTTGGGTTCACTTTATGAAGAATGGAACTCGAAAATAAATGTGATTTCGAGAAAAGACTTTGAGCAACTTTACGAACGGCATGTACTGCATTCACTGGCAATTGCCAAAATCATTCAATTTAAAACAGGAACCACCGTTTTGGATGTGGGCACCGGCGGAGGATTTCCGGGCATCCCGCTAGCAATCCTTTTTCCTGAAGTTTCATTTCTGCTAATCGATTCAATTGCAAAAAAAATTAAAGTGGTAACCAAAGTTGCCTCCGCACTGAATCTCCAAAACGTTAAAGCAGAGCATCAGCGTGTTGAAGACGTAAAACAAAAGTTCGATTTTGTGGTAAGCCGTGCCGTTACAGCTTTTCCGCGATTTGTGGAAATGGTACGCACAAAAGTTTCAAGCCAAAGTAAAAACACCTTGCCAAATGGTATTCTTTACCTGAAAGGCGGTGGTTTTGAAGATGAAATCAGCGCGTTTGGCAAAAAGATTACGGTTTTCGACCTTCAAAACTATTTTCAGGAAGAATTTTTTGAAACAAAGCGGCTGATTCATTTGACGTTAAAAAATAAATGAATTAAGCGGCAGTTATATTTGCAGGATATTAAAAAAGAACTATTTTTGCAGTCCGAAATAAAAACGAACATTATCACTAAAAATATTGACCGATGAAAAGGACATTTCAGCCATCAAACAGAAAAAGAAAAAACAAACACGGATTCAGAGAAAGAATGTCAACAGCCAATGGCCGTAAGATATTAAAAGCCCGTCGTGCAAAAGGAAGAAAAAAACTGACAGTTTCTGACGAACCACAGCACAAAAGATAGCCGAAAGCTTTCAGGTCCCTAACACATATACAGAAGGTAAAGAATGAATTTTCTTTACCTTTTTGTGTTTATACCAGAATTACCAGGTGACATCCAAAATGAAACCAATCGTAAAGTCAGAAAAATATTTAATTTTGAGGAATATTTTTATTCAACGACCTTTCTATGAGAACTATCCTTGTATCTATTTCTGACCTTGAATTCGAAAAATTTGAACTTTCAAGAATTGAAATGGATGAATTTGTAGAGTAAGTTTAATCGGGCAGAAGTAATGAAGAAAATCTTAGTTGACACCAGCATTCCAATCATAGTTTTGAATACAATACAGATATCTGCAAAATTAATGACTCTGAAAGAATTTTTTAAAAGCAAGATCTTTATAGCAAATGCAATTGCAGTTTTAGTAATTACCATTTTACTGGTTTTATTCGGCATGTTGTTCCTGTGGTTATATACCGATCATGGGGAATCGGTTGTGATCCCCGATTTAAAAGGGAAAACCAGCATTGAAGTTGCTGATATTTTAGATCGGATTGATCTACGCTATGAAATTCAAGACTCTGTATATTCTCTCGAAACTGCTCCGGGAACTGTACTGGGCCAATTTCCGAAGCCGGGGCAGAAAGTCAAGGAAAACCGGACCATTTTTATTACCCTGTGTGCAGTAAGCCAGGAAATGATTCCGATGCCGCAGCTCACTGATATCTCCTACCGGCAAGCGACCAACCTGATAGAAGGCGCTGGCCTGATTGCCGGCAAAATTGAATACGAACCATCAGAATTTCCTGATCTCGTTCTGGAGCAAAAAGTAAACGGAAGAATTGTCAGAGAAGGTGAAATGATTCCAAAAGGATCAGTTGTCGACCTGGTCCTGGGAACTGAGGGTGACCATACTAGCAGCAAAGTTCCAACACTGTTTGGGAATAACCTGGCAGAAGCCCATCTGAAAATTCAGGAAGCTTACCTGAATTTAGGAACCGTTAACTACGATGAATCTTTTACTTCGGAAGAAGAGAAAATCATAGGCCTGATCTGGAAACAAAGTCCCGATCCCGCTGAAACATTTGAAGTAGCCAGAGGAACCTCTATCGATATTTGGCTGACCATTGATCCCACAAAACTCGAAGCAAAACCCGAAACGGAAGAGCCCGATAATTCATTTTTTTAGATGATTGAAGAAAACGATTTTGTTGACGATTTTGAAGACATTGAAGAGACCGATGACGGCGCACTCTTCGAGCATTATAATATAATAGTAGATCCCGGCCAAACATTACTGCGCATCGACCGGTTTTTGTCGAACCGATTGCAGAATGCCACCCGAAGCCGGTTGCAGGCCGCTGCCGACGAGGGAAAAATCCTGGTCAACACGATACCGGTCAAATCAAGTTACAAAGTAAAACCCGGAGACGAAATTTCCATCGTGATGGATTATCCGCGGCGCGAACTCAAGATTATTCCTGAGGACATGCCGTTGAATATTGTTTACGAAGACGACCATCTGCTCGTTGTCAATAAACCTGCAGGTCTGGTAGTTCACCCCGGACATGGTAATTATTCAGGCACACTGGTAAATGCGCTGGCATACCACTTTCAGGAATTGCCACTTTTCAACTCCGACGATCCGCGGCCAGGCCTCATTCACCGGATTGACAAAAACACTTCAGGATTATTGGTGGTGGCCAAAACCATCGAAGCCAAAGTGAAGCTTTCGCTGCAATTTTTCGAAAAAACTACCAAACGTAAATATGTTGCATTGGTTTGGGGCGATCTCGCAGACAATGAAGGCACCATCGCCGGAAATATTGGACGCAGCTTAAAAAACAGGCAGGTTTTTACGGTTTTTCCTGAAGGAGGGCATGGTAAACCTGCCGTTACCCATTACAAGGTTATCGAGCGGCTGGGCTATGTAAATCTGGTGGAATGCCGGCTCGAAACAGGACGGACGCATCAGATCAGGGTGCACATGAAACACATCGGGCACCCGTTGTTTAACGACGACAATTACGGTGGCGACCAAGTTTTGAGAGGGACGACTTTCACCAAATACAAACAATTTGTCAAAAATTGTTTTGAAATGATTCCGCGTCAGGCGCTTCACGCGCAGATGCTGGGTTTTGTGCATCCTGCAACCGGCGAAGAAATGATTTTCGAATCAGCATTGCCCAACGATCTGGCCAATGTGATTGTAAAATGGCGGAATTATTTGTCGAAGCGGGCAACTTCGGAATAATAATACAGCCCCCTTCCCGTTCCCCCGCTGGGGGAAAGCTTTGAGTATCGGGTTAAAGTTGCGTTTCAGCTCCATAAAAAGCTAAATTTCAATAAGATAAAATGAACATGAGAAAATATTTCTCACACAAAAGTATGATTGTTAAAAAAAAATGTTGAATACACCTTTTTTAAGCCTCCCCTTTTGGGGGGGAGGTTTGGAGGGGGCTCCAAATTATATCTTTATGAAAAAAAATATTGCTGTTGTTTATGGCGGCGACTCCTCCGAATTTGTAGTTTCGGTGAAAAGCAGTAAAAATGTATTTGAATCAATTGATCCGACCATTTACAATGTATGGAAAGTACAGATGAAAGGATTGGATTGGGAGGTTTATGAAGACGATCAGGTAATAGCGTCCATCGACAAAAACGATTTTTCATTCAGCAAAAACGGCAAAAAAATACAATTCGATTTTGCTTATATCACCATTCATGGCACTCCCGGCGAAGATGGCAAACTTCAGGGGTATTTCGACATGGTGAAAATCCCCTACTCTACCTGCGGAGTATATTCATCGGCACTCACTTTCAACAAATATTTCTGCAGCAATTACCTTCGCAATTTCAACGTTCCGATGGCAAAATCGGTTCGCTTGTTTAAAGGCGATCAGGTGGATGCCGGTCAGTTGGTCGAAAACCTCGGATTGCCAATGTTTGTAAAACCAAATGCAGGCGGTTCAAGTTTCGGAGTTACCAAGGTGAAAGAAAAAGAACAACTTTTGGCTGCATTGGAAATGGCCATGAAAGAAAGTCACGACATTCTGGTTGAAGAGTTTATCGACGGCCCTGAGTTTACCTGCGGATTGGTGAAACTATCGGATCAGGAATTGATTTTTCCGGTTACTGAAGTCATTCCGCAAAACGAATTTTTCGATTTCGAAGCCAAATACACTGTAGGCAAGACAGATGAAATTACTCCCGCCCGCATCTCTGCAGAATTGACACAAAAAATACAGCAACTCTCGTCGCGTATTTACGATTTGTGCGACTGCTCCGGAATTGTGCGGATCGATTATATCCTGAAAGATGGAGAATTCTATTTTCTGGAAGTAAATACCACTCCCGGCATGACGGCCACCAGCTTTGTTCCACAGCAAATTGCGGCAATGGACCGCAAATTGGGCGATGTATTGGAATTGATTATTGAAGATAATCTGAGGTAATATTGTTAGTAATTTAATAATTTCGGAGGCCAAAAGGTCTCCTTTTTTTTTACCTTTGAAACCCTGCAAGAATTTTAAAATGCAGAAAAACCAAATATCTGATTGATTGAATTCCAAAAACATGGCCGGAGAAAGAAAAAATTACCAGCAAACAAATAAAATGACCATTGAGCAGGTCAACGCTCAATACGGAAAAATCCCGCCACAGGCAATTGAAGTAGAAGAAGCCGTTTTGGGAGCCCTGATGCTCGAACGCGATGCCTACATTACGGTTGCCGACATCATTGACACCAAAAGTTTTTACAAGGAGGAACATCAGAAGATTTTTGATGTGATCAAATACCTGTCAACCCACGAAAAACCGGTTGACTTGCTGATGGTTACCCAGGAACTAAAAAACCGGGACAAGCTGGAAGAAGTGGGAGGCCCGCTAATGATCACACAGCTGACCTCGAAAGTGGCTTCGGCAGCACACATCGAATTCCACTCACGTATCATCGCACAAAAATTCATGCAGCGCGAAATGATACGCGTTTCAACAGAAATTCAGACCAAAGCTTATGACGATACCATAGATGTGGACGATCTGATCGATTTTTCGGAAACAGCACTTTTTCAGGTTGCGGAAGGAAGTATCAAGAAAGAATCGATGCCCATCAGACCACTTTTACGCGAGGCCGCACTTCTGATCGAAGAGGCTTCGAAACGCGCGGACGGATTGAGTGGAGTGCCCAGCGGTTTTACAGCGATGGACAGAATTACTTCAGGATGGCAAAAAACCGACCTTATCATTATTGCCGCCCGTCCTTGGATGGGAAAAACAGCTTTCGTTTTATCGATGGCACGCAACATGGCCGTCGAACACAAAGTACCGGTCGCTGTTTTTTCGCTTGAAATGTCATCCATCCAATTGGTTAATCGTTTGATTTCATCCGAAACTGAAATAAGTGGCGAAAAAATAAAAAATGGCCGGCTCCAGGGCTGGGAATGGGATCACTTCCACCGCAAACTAGCAGTTTTAGACGATGCGCCTCTTTTTATTGACGATACTCCTGCCTTGTCTATTTTCGAATTAAGGGCAAAATGCCGCCGCCTGAAAATGCAGCACAACATTGGTGCTGTGATTGTCGATTACCTTCAGTTGATGACTGCCGGAATCGACAACAAAGGAAGCCGCGAGCAGGAAGTAAGTATGATTTCGCGCTCGCTGAAAGCCATTGGGAAGGAATTGAACATTCCGGTCATCGCACTTTCGCAGTTGAACCGTTCGGTTGAATCGCGCGAAGGAAAACGTCCGCAACTTTCCGACCTTCGTGAATCGGGCGCCATCGAGCAGGATGCCGACATCGTTTTGTTTATTCACCGCCCGGAATATTATGGGATTACAGAAGACGAAAATAACAATTCGCTCATCGGTGTGGCCGAAATCATTATTGCCAAACACAGAAACGGGGCTGTCGGCGATGTTCGGCTTTCATTCAAGAAAAACCTCGCAAAATTCTCCGATATGGAAAATATTATTCCTGAAGAAATTGGCGGCGGACAATACGGACAAAAAATGCAATCGAAAATGAACGAAGATTCAGGCGACTCCTACCGCAGTAAATCAGGGGCAATACCAGTCAATGCATCGTTTGAAGACGAAAAATTCAGCCATTATGGAAAGTCAGGAGGTGATCATGTACCGTTCTGACAAATATCGTAAATGGTTCATTTTGTCAATGTTGGTTTTGTTCATCCAAACAGCAAATGCGGCTTTTATTTTAATCCCGATGGATGAAAAGCAAAGCAACCATTTAAAATCCTACGGTATAACTTACTGGACACTGGAACAGGGAGTTGAAGTTAAATGGCTGCTCAATTACCGTGGCGGAAGTTTTCTGATCCAGCATCAGCAAGCCATTGCCAGTGAGTGTTTGGTGAGGGGGGTAAGTTTCGAAACCCTGGCCGATGGACAGGCAAACAATTTACTGGCCGAAATTTCGCGCGAAGATGTCAATCAGGATGCGGTAAGTATGCAGAAAGCGCCAAAGGTTGCCGTCTATTCCCCACCCAACAAACAACCCTGGGACGATGCCGTCACGCTGGTTTTAACCTATGCTGAAATAAAATTTGATGTCATTTACGATGAAGAAATCCTGAATGGAAAACTAAAGGATTATGATTGGCTTCACCTCCACCACGAAGATTTTACGGGCCAGTTTGGGAAATTCCATCAGGCTTACCAACATGTCCCCTGGTATCAGGAAGAAGTTAGGATCAACAAGGAACTTGCCCAAAAGATGGGTTTCATGAAAGTGTCGGAAATGAAAAAAGTGATTGCCCGCGATATTCGCCAGTTTATCGAAAACGGAGGTTTTCTTTTTGCCATGTGCGCCGCTACCGATACCTACGACATAACACAATCAGCTCAGGGTATCGACATTTGTGAATCGATGTACGATGGCGATCCGGCCGATCCACAGATGAACGACCATCTGGATTTTGAACACACTTTGGCTTTTCACAATTTTACGATCAACCGCAATCCTTATGAATATGAGTTCTCGGATATCGATGTATCGACCAGCAGGAAAGTGCCCCGCGAGCAGGATTATTTCACGCTTTTTCCGTTTTCGGCCAAATGGGATCCGGTGCCAACCATGTTGTGCCAGAACCATGTGAACATGATTAAAGGATTCATGGGCCAAACCACTGCCTTCGATAAAAACCTGGTAAAACCCAATGTTTTGGTGATGGGCGAAAACAAAGCCGCCAACGAAGCACGCTATTTGCACGGCGAACAGGGCAAAGGATTCTGGACGTTCTACGGTGGACACGATCCGGAGGACTACCAGCATTTTGTGGGCGACCCTGCCACCGACCTGAACCTCCACCCAAACTCGCCCGGTTACCGGTTAATCCTGAACAATGTTTTGTTTCCGGCGGCAAAGAAAAAAAAGCAGAAGACTTAAACAGTGGTCAGTCGCAATGTTCAGTGGTCAGTCGCAGTGTTCAGTCGCAGTCACAGTAAGCAGGTGAAGAAGATAAGGTGAGACCTGGCAACTGACAACTTTTTATCATTTCACCAATTTTACAAACTTCCGTCCAAAATATATTTTACTACTTTTATCCAGAAAAATTTCTGATTTAGATTTTATTGATGGCTGAAATTGGCAATGATCACAATCTGGTTCAGTTGCTTCAAAAAGGAAATGTTGCTGCATTTGATTCACTTTTTGAGGGTTACAGTCAAAAGTTATTCGGTTTTGCCCTGAAATATTTTAAAAACGAAAGCGATGCCGAAGAACTTGTTCAGGAGGTTTTTGTAAAAGTTTGGGAAAACCGGCAAACCCTGAAATCAGAACTTTCTTTCAAATATTACCTTTTTACCATTGCCCTGAACCAGATCAGGAAACACTTCAATAAAAAAGCGACTTCACTACGCTACCTCGAAAGCCTTCAGAATGAACCTGAATTTTTAGATTACCAGGCTGTTAATGACGACAATTACGAATCAGCGCTTCAACAGATCAACCTTATCATCGAACAAATGCCTCCCCGCCGCCGCGAAATATTCACCAAAAGTAAGCTGGAAGGTAAAAGTTCGAAAGAAATTGCTGCCGAACTGAATATCTCTGCCGGAACCGTTGACAATCAGGTTTCAGAAGCCCTGCGATTTATCCGTTCACGTTTGAGCACAGGTAACATTGGATTGCTGCTTTTTGTGATATTGTACATTTATTAGTTTATCCTGTTGAGCGGAGTGTCTTTGCGTCCAGGGAACCCGACTTTCCCAAGTCGGGTATTAACTGTCGGACTTTGGAAAGTCCGACTCCCTTATACTGTCATATTCACATTGTGCAAAAAAAATGGGTGGAAACTCGCAATGACACTCCAATTAACATTATAGGTGCTTCAAAAAGAAAAAGAAAAAAATCTTCAAAATCACCCATGAGAAATTTCACCTCAACGGATATAAGATTTGAAGCAGGCAAAAATACAGTTGTTTGTTTCCGATATAAAAAAGAAATGCGCAACTTGAGGCAATGAAGGAACAGCTACAACATATCATCCAAAAATATTCATCAGGTAAACTTAGCCTGAAAGAACAGATTGAACTTTCGGAACAATTGGCTGATCAGCAAAATCGGGAGGCAGAGCAAATGCTACACGATGAATGGAAATCACAACTCGAATCAAATTTAATTTTGGAACACGATTTAAAAGCCATTCTTGACAAAATCCACCACCGTATCCGGCTTAATGAAGACAAAAAAGTGATTCGCACCAACTGGCGCAAAGTTTTTCAGCGTATTGCGGCTGTACTTATTTTTCCGCTTGCGCTTTCATTTTTGGCCTATTCCTATTTTCAGGACAAACCATCAGCAACTACAACTTCTTACGCCGAAATCCAGTGCCCGCTGGGCGTGCGCACCAAATTTCAACTTCCCGACGGTTCGACGGGCTACCTGAACAGCGGATCGCGCCTTAAATATCCGGTCCAATTTAATGGTGAACGAAAAGTTGAACTTTCGGGCGAAGCTTTTTTCGATGTGGTTCACAATGCCGAAATCCCTTTTCATGCCAATACCCGAAATCTGGACATTAAAGTTTTGGGGACCACTTTCAATGTGATTGCAAACGAAGACGAACAAACCGAAGAAATCGTATTGCAGACAGGGAAAGTGGATGTTTACTCAAACACTGGGAAACAATTGGCTGTACTTTCACCCAATGAGCAATTAATCCTCGATATTGAGAAGCGGACATTTGTAAAAAACCAGGTGTCAGCTTCGCAATACACTACCTGGAAGGAGGGGAAACTGGTATTCCGTAACGAAAATATGCAGCAGGTAGCCCGTCGTTTAAGCCGCTGGTACAATGCAGAAGTAATTGTTGACGACCATTTGCTCTACGATTACACTTTTCATGCAACGTTTATCGACGAGCCATTGGACGAAGTGCTGAAATTACTTTCAATCACTACTCCAATAAGTTACAGAGTGGAAAAAAGGGAAAGCGACAAGGATGGAGTTTTCCAGAAACGTAAAATAGTCCTAAAAATTAATCAATCAAAAATCAATCAGTTCAGATAAATAAAAAAAAACAGGAAAGTGTTCGTACCACTCTCCTGTCAAAATCAAGTAGTACAACGCTCTATTAATTGTTTAACCACTTAATGTTTCAAAATTATGAAAAAAAAACGAATCCGGGTGCCCGTGCCTAACCGGGCGCTCCTTAAACTATGGAAAATTATGCGCTTAAGTGTATTTTTTTTACTGCTATTTGTTGCACAAACCTTTGCAACAGTAACCTACTCACAGGAAACGCGCCTGACACTAAAAATGCAGGGCGCGAAAGTGATTGATGTTCTGGGCAAGATTGAAGACGAAAGCCGATTTTACTTTCTGTTTAATCAAAAGCTCGTTGACGTTGAACGAAGGGTGGATGTTGATGTTAAAAATGAAAGCATCGATAAAATCCTTACCGGTATTTTCGGAAACACCAATGTTAGCTATGTAGTTAAAGACCGGCAGATTGTCTTAACCACGGCCGACTTAAACGCTTTATCCAATCAACAGCAGCAAAAATCCGTTTCAGGCAAAGTGACCGACAATTCAGGATCAGCTTTGCCCGGTGTTACGGTTGTGGTTAAAGGAACTACTACCGGATCTATTACTGATAGCAACGGAAGTTACTCAATCCCGAATATTCAGGTAAATGCAACTTTGGCATTTTCGTTTGTGGGGATGAAGAGTCAGGAGGTAGTTGTTGGTAGTAAATCCACAATTAATGTTGTTTTAATTGAAGATGCCATTGACATTGAAGAAGTTGTTGCTATCGGTTACGGTGTTCAGAAAAAAACAACAATTACCGGAGCTATCAGCACCATCAAAGGTGAAGAACTGGCTGCGATCCCGGTTCCCAATATTTCTCAGTCAATCGCCGGAAAGCTACCTGGCGTTAGTATGCGTCCAAACGGTGGACAACCAGGCTTTGACAGTCCTGATATTCACATTCGCGGTATCGTTACTACTGGTAATAATGCACCGCTGGTGGTGGTCGACGGAGTTAAAAGAAACAACATCAACCAGATTGATCCCAATACAATCGAATCTGTAACTATCCTGAAAGACGCGGCAGCGACTGCACCTTATGGTATTGGTGGCGCCAACGGTGTAATCCTGATTACCACAAAAAAAGGCAAAAGTGGAGAACCAGTTGTCCGTTTTAGTTCTTCTTATGGTCTGCAAAACCCGACGTACCTTCCGGATATGCTGAATGCAGTGGATTATATGACACTTCAGAATGAAGGCTACTTTAATCAAACGCCCAACGGAACAACGCCCCCGAATGATCCGAAATTAATTGCCGATTACAACAAACTGCATCAGGAAGACCCTTATAAATATCCGAATTCAAACTTCGTGGATGTATTTAACATGAATCCTCCCGTTCAAAACTACAATGTTGAGTTAAGCGGTGGTACCAGTACAATAAATTACCATGCAGGCTTAGGTTACTTTGATCAAAAAGGGATTTTTGACCCGATAAATTACAAACGTTACAATTACAACATCAGCCTCGAAATGCAGGCCACCAAAACTACCAAAGTAGGTATGTCGCTACATGGCTCAATCGAGAAAACCAACCAGTTAGACCCTGGCGAGAACACTCAGGGGGGCCACCTTTTCAGGGCTTTTTATAAATTTATCCCAACACAAGCATTGGTCTATCCGGGAGGCGACAAGTGGGGCGAATCATCGGCAAGTTCCCCAATGGCTGCAATTAATTCTGAGGGGTACGACAAACTTGAAAGAAACACCTTACTGGCTTCTTTGAGCGTTGAACAGCAATTAACTTTTATCAAAGGGCTGAGCGTAAAAGGAGTTTTTAGTTATGACCCGACACAACAGAACAACAAACAATGGCACCTGCCATTTATCTACCATAAAATAGACCTGACAAAACAGCCTTATGCCTTTACAGAAGCGATGACACTTCAGGAAGGGAACTCATTGCCTTATTCATGGTTATCACTTCAAAACAACCGTTGGTTTAATTATACTTATCAAGGCTATATAAACTACAACCGAACATTTGGAAATCATAACGTTACCGGATTGATTGTTGCTGAAGCCAGACAATCGACCAGCGATTGGTTTAGCGCCAGAAGAAACAATTTCGCCATCAACATCGATGAGTTGAACCTGGGAAGTTCGAATAAACTGGATTACGATAACGGTGGGGCATCTGGTACCGGTAGTGAAATTGGGTACGTTTATCGTTTAGGATATAGCTATAAAGACAAATACATATTTGAAGCCTCAGGTCGCTATGACGGACATTATTATTTTGCCCCAGGAAAACGGTGGGGTTATTTTCCTGCATTCTCAGCGGCATGGAGAATTTCTGAGGAAGACTTTATGAAGGATTTAACTAATGTAAATAGCTTGAAATTAAGAGGATCCTGGGGCAAATCGGGCATGTTGGCTGGTTCTGCTTTCCAATATCTGGCTGGATATGATCTGCGCGGAAATGCCTATGCCTTTGGAAACAGCGCCTTAGTTCAGGGATCACGGGTGCCGCGGGAAGCTAACCCTGAAATTACCTGGGAGATTTCGACTAAATTAAATATCGGTTTTGATTTGACCATGTGGAATGGCTTGTTGGATATGTCGTTCGATTATTTCCACGAAAATCGTGACGGAATGCTTTTAGCCCCGCAAGTAACTTTACCCGTTGAATACGGACTGGCACTTTCTCAGGAAAATAAGGGTAGAATGAATAACAACGGTATTGAAATAAACATCGGAACACGCAAAAAACTGAGTAACGGAATGGAACTGGCTATTACAGGAAACCTGAGCTATGCCATGAACAACATGCTTGAAGTTTTTGAAACTGCTGCACAAAAAAGTAATCCAAACCGTACTTTAACAGGCCAACCATTTGGTAGTCCTTACGGATACAAAGCGCTCGGTTTGTTTACAACTGCTGAAGATAAAAACAGCGATGGCAGGATTGACGCTGCAAACGATGGCTATGCTGTTACTCAATTCGGAGTTCTGCACCCGGGAGATATCAAATACGCCGACTTAAGCGGTCCTGATGGAAAACCGGATGGGAAAATAGATTCAAACGACGAAACTCGTATTGGTTATCCGGTATATCCTGCTATGACTTTTGGCTTAACTCCTGAACTGAACTGGAAAAATGTTGATGTTACGTTGTTCTTCCAGGGTTCAGCCATGTCGAGCATAAATACTTATCAGTTTATGACTGTTCCATTCGAAAACAACGCAAGTAATACTGCCTACGAGTATTTCAACAATCGTTGGACAAAAGATAACCAAGGTGCCAAATATCCAAGGGCAACGCCATCGCCTTATGCAAACAATAATAAAGCATCCGATTTTTGGATGGTTAATACCAGTTTCTTAAGGCTTAAAACTGCCACCATTGGATATACAGTACCTAAAACAATTACCGACAAACTGAATATTGCCGGTTTAAGAGTTTATGCTTCCGGACAAAATCTACTTACTTTCAGCAACATCAAACATGTTGACCCTGAAATGGGATACACACATCGGGAAAATGCTTATCCTGTGATGAAAACCACCACTTTCGGCCTTGATGTTACCTTTTAACTTTAATTATTAGAATCATGAAAAATCCGATATATAAATTACTATTAGGAGTTTGTGCTTCCCTGTTATTGGGCACCTACTCTTGCGATCAGGAAGAGTTCCTCGAAAATGAAAGTAAGTCGAACCTTACCGATGCCACCCAATGGAAATCAGCGACAAATGCCGATATTTTCCTGAACGATAGCTACAGCGAGATACCAAATGTTTGGAATTTAGCAGAGAACCTGGATTATTATACCGACGATTACAACATTAGCCACTACTATACAGCTTCGAACTGGAGAGTTGGCACTAGTCAGGTGCCTGCATCGAGTACCGATAATGTGTGGTTTGGTACACATGGGCCAACCGAAGGTTATACCTGGGCATTATTCTCGACAAAAGTAAGGAAGTGTAATACTTTTATTCAGAAACTGACCGAGAATAAGGCAAACTTTACAGAATCCTACTTAAATAAACGTATTGATGAAGCACGGTTTTTAAGAGCTTTTTTCTATAGTTCGTATTTTGTACATGTTGGAGGTTTACCAATCCTTACTGTTCCGCTCGATCGTAAAACAATGTCGACTGAAGAATTGCAGACCAAACGAGGAACTTTCGAAGAAACGTTCAACTTTATCACAAGCGAACTCAATTCGATTGTTAATAATGGAAATCTGGCAATCAAATATAATAATGGAAATGCTGATGCCGGACGTGCAACTTTAGGCGCTGCGTTGGCTCTTAAGGGTTGGATAGAACTATTTGCAGCCAGTCCGTTATTTAACAGCGGAACAACCTACCTGCCCGATCCGGGAAATTTTGTTCATTTTGCCAGTGCTAATCCAGCCCGCTGGACAGCTGCCGCTGCAACAAACAAAAAGTTTATCGACACCTGGGGTGAATCATCATATAAACTATTTGCTGATCTGCCAAACCTTTGGAGAGCATCTAATGAGTATAACTCTGAGGTTATCTTCGATCGCCAGATTGTTGCCAATATTTCAGGAATGGGCGCTAACTATGAAAGAAGAGGGGGCCCAACCTATGTGCTTGGAGAATACCAGACCTGGGGTAATTACAACCCAACACAAGAGTTGGTCAACGAGTTTTTAATGGCAAACGGTAAAGCGATTACCGATCCTACTTCGGGCTACGACCCTCAGAAACCTTATGTGGGCCGCGAAAAGAGGTTCTACGACTTCATTGTCTATGACGGAGCCCCTTATAAACAGGCTTGGATGCCCAGAGAAGATGTTATCTATACACGTATTGATAAAACATATCCAAACCCGGATAAAACCAACCAGATTGATTTGGCAGGTAAAACCGATGTGGGCGATTCTGGTTACTACCAGAAGAAAAAGCTAAATCCTGATGCTGCTCCCGGTGAAAATGCAAGTGGTCAGAATTTTATTTTCCTGCGTTATGCCGAAGTTTTGTTAAACTATGCCGAAGCACAAAACGAAGCAGTTGGACCAGATGCATCGGTTTATACTGCAGTGAACAAAGTTCGTAATCGTTCGGCCTTACCTGACTTAGCAGCCGGCCTCACCAAAGACGAAATGCGCAAGGTTATCCATCAGGAACGCCGCGTTGAGCTTTGCTTCGAAAGCAAAAGGTATTTAGATAACAAACGTCTGGCCAAAGCTGCTGAACGGATGGGGAAAGCCCGGCACAACATGGTAATCCGAAACTCAAAACCAGCGGATAACTCAGGAATATGGGTTTACAGCATTGAACCTGAAGTAAAATATACCGTAAAGTTTGATCCGAAACAGTATATGAGCCCAATTCCTCAGAATGTGATCGACCAGAATCCAAACATCAAACAAAATCCTGGTTATTAATAAATTATTTTCTTAATCACTCCGAATTGCTGTTTAATTCATCAACGATTCGGAGTGATTTTATTTGTACGGACAACCGTGATCGCTGGTGCTGCCGCAATTGTTCTGCCTAAACAGCTTTTGGCAGGCACTAAAGAGAAAACTACTCCTTCTCTGCAAGGGAAAAAGGTACTGTATGTATTTGGAGGTTGGGATGGACATGAGCCGAAGCATACATAATAAAGGGTGACAAGCAAAAGGCTGCTGATGATTTAAATGTACTCAGGAGTAGGGCTAAAACTTTTCCGGTTAATGCATCTGGTGTTACAATTGATTTTCTTTTGGACGAAAGGTTGAGAGAATTATATGGAGAGGAACTTCGGATGTTAACATTAACCCGGATGGGCAAGCTTTACGACAGAAATG
Source organism: Prolixibacteraceae bacterium (assembly GCA_031421065.1). GTDB lineage: Bacteria > Bacteroidota > Bacteroidia > Bacteroidales > Prolixibacteraceae > Aquipluma. The sequence continues at coordinate 16,902 of JANONW010000399.1, read as the reverse complement.
TAAGATACAATGAAAAATCAGGTAAGACCATTCAAACCTACCATAATCTTTGGCCAATCCCATACTCTGAAATTGAACGAAATATTAATTCTAAAATGGAACAGAATCCCGGTTATTCCAACTAAACTTACCAATAAACAACAGCCGGGTTGCTCATTGAGCAGCCCGGCTTAATTTTCAACAAACGATGAAAAGACAATCAATTAGGATAATTGCTTTGGCAAGTTTGATGATTTTTGGGTTTGGATGCAAAAACAAACCCTCGAAATCTGATCAGGTTCTTTGGTACAACCAGCCAGCCACCAATTGGAACGAAGCATTGCCAATTGGCAACGGACGGATGGGGGCAATGGTTTTTGGTGGAATTACCGATGAACATTTGCAGCTAAACGAGAATACATTGTACAGTGGCGAACCATCGCAGAGTTATAAAAATGTCAATATTACAGGCGATTTCGACAAGGTGATGGGGCTTTTACGCGATCAGAAGAATGCCGAAGCTGATGAGTACATCCGGCAAAACTGGCTGGGCCGGCTTCACGCCAATTACCAACCTTTGGGCGACCTTTTCTTTAAGGTAAATCATTCTGAAAAAGTAACCAATTACCGTCGCGAACTGGACATTGCCAATTCTGTATCCAGAGTTTCCTATCAGGTTGATGGCGTGGAATACACTCGTGAAATGTTCGCCTCTCATCCTGACAGTGTTATCGTTGTGAAATTTTCAGCATCAAAGCCTGTTCTGGACTTGGTCGCATCGCTGGCATCGGTTCATCCTACCGCAAAGTCCACAGTCGAAAACGGTGTGCTCCTTATAAAAGGTCAGGCTCCTGGATACAGTCAGAGACGAACTCTTAAACAGATTGAAGAAAGGGGAGAAACTCACAGGCATCCGGAGCTGTTTGATGCCAACGGAAAACGGAAATTCGAAAAGCAAAATCTGTATGGTGATGAGATCAATGGCTTGGGAACCTTTTTTGAAGCCCAGCTCAAAGCAAATCTGAAAGATGGCGAAATTGAAAGCGACAGCAATTCAATTCACATTAAAAACAGCAGTGAAGTGGTATTCATTTTATCTGCGGCAACCAGTTTTAATGGATTCGACAAAAGTCCGTCAAAAGAAGGTCTCGATCCTGCACAAATTGCCGGTAGAATTCTGGAAAAGGCAGCATTCAAATCGTACATTGACTTGAAGAAAGCGCACGAAAGCGATTATAAAAACTTATTCGATAGGGTTACTCTGGATTTGGCCAGCAATGTCAAACATGATACTATACCGACAGGCCAACGTATTGTAACTTTTGCCCAAAACAATGACCCCGATTTGGTTGAGTTGCTTTTCCACTACGGACGTTACCTGATGATTTCAGGATCGAGAAAAGGTGGCCAACCTCTGAACCTGCAAGGAATCTGGAACGATGCGGTAATTCCGCCATGGAACGGAGCATACACAATCAACATTAATACTGAAATGAATTACTGGCCGGCAGAAGTAACCAATCTGGCTGAATGTCAGGAACCTTTGTTCCGGATGATCAAGGAAATGGCTGTGACTGGCCGGGAAACTGCTAAACTCATGTATAACCGTCGAGGTTGGGTAGCACACCACAATGTATCTATTTGGCGCGAAACTTTTCCGAACGATGGCAGTCCGGGAGCTTCCTTCTGGAACATGTCGCCCGGTTGGCTGCTCAGCCACATGTGGGAGCATTACTTATTCTCTGGCGATATCGAATTTCTTAAAAACGAAGCCTATCCACTGATGCGGGAAGCAGCCATGTTTTATTCTGACTGGTTGATTGAAGATAACGATGGATTTTTAGTAACGGCTGCCAATAATTCTCCGGAAAATTCATTTTTCAATGCAAAAGGAGAAAGGGCTCAGGTTAGCTCGGGGCCAACAATGGATATGGCCATTGTAAGGGAACTTTTTACACGGACTATTGAAACTGCAAAAATGTTACAAACCGATCCGGAATTGGTGGGCGAACTCAGCGGAAAATTGACCCGAATGGCTCCATATAAGATCGGATCGAAAGGTCAGTTACAAGAATGGCAACAGGATTATGCCGAGCCCGAACCTAAACACCGGCATATTTCACATCTATACGGACTTCATCCCGGTAATCAAATCAATAACGAGTCTTCTCCTGAATTATACCGGGCGACGAAACAAACCTTATTGCTAAGGGGCGACGAAGCGACCGGCTGGTCAATGGGCTGGAAAATAAATATGTGGGCCCGTTTATTGGATGGAAATCATGCCTATGTCATAATCCGAAACCTGTTTAAACCTGTTGGCTTTGGCGAGATAAAATATTCCGGCGGAGGATTGTTTAAAAACCTTTTCGATGCCCATCCTCCATTCCAAATTGACGGAAATTTTGGATTTACGGCCGGAGTTGCCGAAATGCTTGTTCAAAGCCATAACGGTTACATTCATTTGCTACCTGCCCTGCCCACTGCCTGGCCTTCAGGAGAAGTAAAAGGATTAGTTGCCCGTGGTGGATTTGTGATTGATATGAAATGGACGGAAGGTAAAATTCAAAAGCTTGTAATTCATTCCAGATTGGGTGGTGATTGCCGGATTAAAGTTCCTGAGGAAATGACATGCAAAAATGCTGATCTTTATGGTGCTTCGGCTGAAAGCAGCAATCAATTATTACAACAACCAATCCAGGTTCCCTTTATAAATACTTCCGGTGTAAAACTGGTTGATTTGCAAATTACAACCGGGAAAATGTATGAATGGGGAACTGTTGCAGAAAAAACTTATCATTTTGAGATGAAAAAATAAATTTTATTAGGATATAACTATCAATTAATATCATTAAAAAACAAAAGTTATGAATAAATATGTTTTTGGAATAGGTGTTTTATTGTCAATTATAAGTTATTCAATTAATTGCAGTGGTGAGTCATTGGCTAAACCGTTGAAACTCTGGTATAGCCAGCCAGCCACAGTTTGGGAGGAGGCTCTTCCGATTGGGAACGGTCGGCTGGGGGCGATGATCTTTGGAGGAACTACTGAAGAACATATCCAATTTAACGAAGAGACCCTTTGGACGGGTGCTCCTCATGATTATTCTCACGAAGGTGCGTCACAATACCTTGGGCAAATCCGTGAACTAATCTGGCAGGGAAAGCAAAAGGAGGCTGAAGCGCTTGCCATGGATAAATTTATGAGCGTTCCGCTCGGACAACGCAAGTATCAACCATTTGGCGACTTGTGGATTAAATTTCGCAACCAGGGTGAAGTAACCAATTATCGTCGTGAACTCGATCTTTCTACGGCTCTCTGCCGGACTACCTATAAATCGGGTGACGTAACTTATACACGCGAATACCTTGCAAGTGTTCCAGATCAGACAATTGCAGTCAGTTTAAAGACCGACAAAAAACAATCCTTATCTTTTGGTTTATCGCTAACAGCTTTGCATGAAGGATTTACATCAATTGCGAAAAACGATGGAACGATCGAACTCAATGTAAAAGTAAAAGATGGGGTGTTGACCGGAACGGCACGGTGTAAACTTGTTATTAAAGGTGGAAAAATCATCGTCACTGGTAATCAGTTACAAGTCGAAAAGGCAGATGAAGCGGTAATTTATCTCGTTGTTGCAACCAGCTTTGTCAATCCGAAAGATGTTTCTGGAAATCCTGATCTACTGTGTAATAAATACTTATCTAAAATTGGCAATAAGAAATTTGATGAAGTAAAACAAATTCATATCAAAGATTATCAGTTTTATTTTAATCGATTCGAAATAGATTTGGGCAGTTCTGCTTCTGATAACCTTTCGACCGATCTCCGGATTAAGGCAGTGCCTGCAAAGATGGATAATTCGCTTGCTGCACTTTACGTGCAATACGGACGCTACCTGATGCTTTCGAGCAGTCGCCCAGGAACTTATCCGGCCAATTTGCAGGGGATATGGAATGACAAGCTGAATCCGGCATGGGACAGTAAATACACTGTGAATATCAATACCGAGATGAACTATTGGGCGGTAGAACCCCTGAATATCAGTGAGTGCCACGATGCCCTTTTCCGAATGCTGGAGGAGGTTGTCCCATCAGGTCAGAAGGTGGCTCAGGTTCATTACAATGCCAGAGGGTGGGTTTTACATCATAACACCGATTTATGGAGAGGTGCTGCGCCGATCAATAATTCGGATCATGGTATGTGGGTCTCGGGTAGCGGATGGCTGTCTCATCATTTTTGGGAACATTTTCTCTATAACCGCGATACTGCGTTTCTTGCTCAGCGAGCCTGGCCGATACTGAAGGGTGCTGCCCGGTTTTATATGGATTATCTGGTTCCCGATCCAAAAACAGGGCGGCTCGTTTCGTGTCCTTCCAATTCTCCCGAAATCGGGGGCCTGGTCTCGGGACCGACCATGGATCATGCGATTATCAAAAGTCTTTTCAAAATTTGTATAGAAGCCACATCCATCATTCAAAAAGATCAGGCGTTTGCAGATTCACTCAGGTTAATTTTACCGAAAATTGCCCCCTATCAGATTGGTAAATTTGGTCAGCTACAAGAATGGGTTGCCGATCTTGATGATCCTACGAACAAACACCGGCATGTTTCACATTTGTGGGGTGTTCATCCGGGGAAAGAGATCAACTGGCAGGATACGCCAGAACTGATGGATGCTGCCCGAAAATCGTTGATTGTCCGTGGTGATGAGGGGACCGGTTGGAGCCTCGCCTGGAAGATCAATTTTTGGGCACGGTTTCGCGATGGGAACCATGCCTGGAATATGGTGCAGATGTTGCTCAGACCTACGGGTCAAACGGGTACAAAAATGACGGGTGGCGGATCGTATCCCAATCTTTTCGATGCCCATCCGCCATTTCAGATCGACGGCAACTTTGGCGGGGCTGCAGGAATTGTCGAAATGTTGATGCAGAGTCATCTCAACGCGATCGTTATCTTACCTGCACTCCCTGCGGTACTTCCCGAGGGACATATTCGTGGCGTGAGAGCCCGGGGAGGGTTTGATCTTGAGTTTGAATGGAAAGATGGTCAACTGGTTCGGTTGAAGGTTCTTTCAACGGCAGGTTATCCGCTGACATTGCGATATGGCGATAAAATCTGCACATTGGCAACGAAAAAGGGGGAAGTACTCCTGTTTAATCACGAATTAAAGAAGATCTGAATTCGCTTTCATAGCCAACCTGATTGTTACCAAAGGCGCCAGCAGCGATGGTTCGGTGATGATCACTTACGCCGCCGATTCGCACACACGCTACGGTGTGCCATTGCCTTTTACACGGCTGCCGACCACAAACCCGGCGATTTATGCGAAGTATATCATTACGAAAACGGCAGGCTGCTCGGAACCATTTCAGAAGTGGCCCATACTTATTCGGTCGTTCAGTTTATGAACGAACATCAGGTGGCCATTGGCGAAACCACGTTTGGGGGATTGGATTCGCTGGGTTCGCAGCCCGGGGCTATTCTCGATTACGGTTCTCTGATGCACATCGGGCTGCAACGCTCAAAGACAGCCCGTGAAATGATTAAAGTAATGACCGAACTGGTAGCACAACCCGGTTATGGCAACGATTGGGAACGCATTATGATTCAGGGAACCGGCGACCGGCTGAAAGTTCCGAAGGAATAAGTCGGATAGCTTATTTTCAATCATTCAGTTCTAAATCGATGACATCCAAAAATATCAACTTCTCAGCCCCAATCATTCAACACGATGGGATGAACGCCGGGCACATTGAGTTCCCATTCAGTGTAGAGGAAGTTTTTGACACACGCGGAATGGTAAAAGTGAAAGCACTGTTTGACATGAAAGCGGAATATCGCGGAATAATGAGCAACATGGGAACCGGCTGCCACATATTAATTCTGACTCAGGAAGTCCGGCACAAGTTGGGAAAAACCTTCGGAGATTCAGTTTACGTTGAAGTGGAACACGACCTTGAAAAAAGGGAAAGATGGTACTTTTGGGATCTTCACGCCTGATATTAAAAGTACGATTATTGGTGAAAGTAATACAGTTGCCGAAGCAAAAACTGATTTTTTAAATTCAGTAAATGAGCCACAGGAATCAATCCATCATTAATGAGACAATATAAAACGGGGCATCAATGGGGCGGGGATATTCGGGCAAAATATTGGTTTCAAACGGAGGTTTTGAATGGATGAACGGAATCAACCCTCAGGTTCAGAATTTTATGAAGTCGCTTTTTCTCGAAGTCGTGACAAAATACGATGTAGATGGTGTCCAGGGCGACGACCGTTTACCGGCAATGCCGGTTGCAGGAGGATACGACACATACACCGTTGAGCTATACAAACAAGAACATGGCGGCCAGTCTCCACCACAAAATGGAAAAGACGCAGCCTGGATAACTTGGAGAACCGACAAGTTAACCGCATTTTTAGGCAATCTGTACAGTGCTGTAAAGGCAATAAAACCAAACTTACAGGTAAGTTCATCGCCAAGCATTTATCACTCTATGGGGGGGGTACTCATTCAATCAGGGTCATGGAATCCCACAGAAGAATATCTTAATGCTATGATCACTGAAAACAGAAACAACGGCATTAAAGGTGAAGTGATGTTCTTTTATGAAGGTCTGAAAAAACATACTTCCTATTTCGAGAACACTTATCCATCGAAATAATACATCATTAAAATGATTCATTTTTTAAAATACCGCATTCTTGTTCATGTTATCGTTTCACTATTTGTAGCCTGCAAGGACAGTTCTTCCCCTATTTCAAATGGGAACAGTATGGAGAATCAAATAAATAACCAATTTTTCAATGAGATTGCACCTTCTGCCACATCTCCATGTTTTCGGGGAGCATATTACCGGAAAGCAGTTTCATCAGTCGACAATTGGTTGGGAATTGAAGGCATTGTTATTCTTCCAACCCTTATTTGCGATTTAAACCGCGCCAATCTTCTTAAACCGGGAACTTACCTTGATAATGCCTCAATATATCTGGGAGGTAATTCTGACGGTCAGGAAACTGACATCGGTATGATCTGGGAAGTTATTAAAGATGAAGCCGGCAATGTAAGTAAAGAAAGATTGGCCTACCGCCCATTTTTAAGAAGGGCTTCCCATAAATCGGGGCAAACAGCTATCTATAAAAATGCTCCTGCTGAAAGCAAGTATTATTGGTTTCCAGGCGATACGCTTACGATGGGTATCGTGTTGACAGAGGATGCTAAACTGAAATTCTCAGTTTCAGGCTCTGGTAAAAAGTACGAGGAAATTTTTGATGTGGCAGGATATCAGTTTACCACAAAAGCCCAATACAAAAGGGTAAATGCCATCGACCAGGTGTCGAATGAAGGGAAACCTGTTCAGCCAACAGCTGCAAAAGTACTGGGGGCAAAATGGTTAAATGTATTTTTATACCGTTACTATAAGTCAGATGCTTTAAAAGTTCCGATGCATATAAAACGCTATACCGATATGCGATGTCCGGAGTTAAACCATTTCGATATTACTACACTAACCGACAACACTTCGGGTGAAACGATTGATATTTACGGAACAAAATAGTTTTATCAATGATCCGGATGAAAACTACCGGTTAAAACAATAATTTTACGGCACAAAAAAAACATCATATATGCCAAACGAGCAAAACTCACGTCGTGATTTCTTCAAAAAAGCTTCCATTACTGGAATGGCTGCAATGACACTTCCTCTGGTCTCACTGTCCGGCGAATCGGAAATTGTACTTCCGGCTTCAGGAGTTAAAAGTAAACTGATTGTCCCAAAAGCGCAGGGCCTCAAGATTACCGGGACTTTTCTTGATGAAATTTTATTTCGGGTTATACGACTCGGGAAAATATTGGGATACCGGAGATTTAAGCTGGGAAGTTGAAGACAACAAATACGTGATCGACGAAATCTGGAAAAACTACGGAAGCAAATACAAAAGTTTCCAGGGATGGTACATCAGCGGCGAAATCAGCCGTCAGACCAAAGGAGCCATTGGTGCTTTTCATGCCATGGGAAAACAATGTAAAGATGTTTCGGGAGGACTGCCAACCTTTATATCCCCATGGATCGACGGTAAAAAAGCCGTTGAAGCAGCCGGAAGCGATCTGACCAAAGCCAAAGCCGTTTCGGTTCAGGAACACGAACGCGAGTGGGGCGAAATCTTCGCAGGAATCCACGATGTGGTTGATGCCTGTGCGTTTCAGGATGGACACATCGACTACGATGAGTTGGATGCTTTCTTTGAAGTAAACAAAAAAATGGCCGACAAATACGGTATGAAATGCTGGACCAACGCCGAAACTTTTGATCGCGACATGCCCATCAAGTTCCTGCCCATTAAATTCGATAAACTGCGCATGAAACTGGAAGCAGCAGCCCGTGCCGGATTCGACAAAGGCATTACCTTTGAGTTTTCTCATTTTATGAGCCCGCAATCGTTGTATCTTCAGGCGGGTCATTTATACAACCGTTACAAAGAATATTTTAATATCAAATAACTCATTCCATGAGCAATCCAAAGAACGAAAATCTGTTGTATGTCATTTTTCTGGCCGCAGTTGCTGCGCTCGGAGGATTTTTATTTGGTTACGATACTGCTGTAATCTCCGGAACGATTGGTAGTGTAGCCGCCCAGTTCAATTTGGATGATGTAAGCACCGGCTGGTATGTCGGTTGTGCATTGGTTGGCTCCATTTTCGGAGTGGCCATGGCCGGAAAACTTAGTGATCATTTTGGACGAAAAGGGGTTCTGCTTTTCTCAGCAGTGCTTTTTACCAGTTCCGGAATTGGGTGTATGTTTTCAGGAAGTATCTCCGATCTGGTTTTGTACCGCATCCTTGGTGGTGTTGGCATCGGTGTCGCATCGGTTATATCTCCCCTGTATATCTCCGAAATCTCCGTTTCACGCTACCGCGGAACCTTGGTATCGCTCTACCAGCTAGCCATCACCATGGGGTTTGTGGGTGCTCCATCTGTGTGGTAATCTGGGTGTTGCTTTCCGAGATGTATCCTGCACGAGTGCGCGGATTGGCCATGTCGGCAGCTGGGTTTTCACTGTGGATCGGTACTTTCCTGATCGGACAATTGACGCCCTGGTTGATGACAACTTTATCGTCTGCCGGAGTTTTCTGGTTGTTCGGATTGATGTGTATTCCATATCTGTACATCACCTGGAAACTGGTTCCCGAAACAACCGGCAAATCGCTCGAGGACATTGAACGAATGTGGCAAAAGAAATAAATTCTGCACCGCATAATTACTCCATACACCAGATTATGTATCCGGTCATCCGTAAGTTAATCCAATAAAAAAAAGGGCGGGTAATCCAGTCCTTCTTGAGTATTCAGGACTAACTTTAACTGATGTTGTTTTTCATTGTCAGTCAAAAGGATGGTAGGTTGGTCACGTAAAGATCGACCTGATTGCAGTCTAACTCAAAGTTACCGTTTGCTTTTTTCTCGTCAACGGCGAAACTTACTTCGCTGGTTGAGGTAGTGGGTGTTCCCGTGCCGTCGCCATTGGAGCCGTGCCAGCCTCCGGTAAACAGAAGGCAGCATCCGGTATGCGATAAATCATGGGCGGCTAAAAAAAAGTCCAAATCTGAAATAAATGCAGCAAAAACCCGCAGCCAGCGAAGCTTTGAAGATGCCAAAGCCACAACAGTAAAAATGTTCTCACGGTGGTCACAGGAAAACTACACCTAGGGCAAACCAGGCAGTAAAAGAACTATGCTCACTTTTAAACCAAGCCGAAACCCATTTTACGCTCACAAATTTAAGCCCTGATTTACCAAACAGTCGCGCTTTAATCTGCGATAGTATTGGAGGCCTGAATTTACCACAGCCCGGGTTTAAACTTGACACAATCTTTCTATCTTTGCGGCTCATTATCAGAAACCTTAATTCACAATCTTAAAAATGGAATATAAATTCTGGGAAATTGAGCCGAAATGGCAGCAATACTGGGAGGAACACAAAACGTTTAAAACCACTAACGACTTCTCGAAACCAAAATATTACGTGTTGGACATGTTCCCTTATCCTTCAGGAGCTGGATTGCACGTGGGGCATCCCGAGGGTTACACGGCAACCGATATTGTTAGCCGTTACAAACGCATGAAGGGTTTTAACGTGCTGCACCCGATGGGATGGGACGCTTTCGGCTTGCCGGCAGAACAATATGCGATTCAAACCGGAACGCACCCTGCTGTTACCACCAACATCAATTGCGACAATTTCCGCCGTCAAATCAAATCTCTCGGATTGAGTTACGACTGGGACCGCGAAATAAATACCACCGACCCAAAATATTTCCGGTGGACACAATGGATTTTTACAAAACTGTTCAATACCTGGTTCGATGCCGAAGCCGGAAAAGGACGGCCAATCAGCGAACTGCCCATTTCTGCTGAAATTCAGGCTCAGGGCGCTGAGGCAGTCAATAAATACATTGGGAAAAAAAGGTTGGCTTATTACGACAATGCACAGGTTTGGTGGTGCCAGTCCTGCAAAACTGTATGTGCCAATGAAGAAGTGCTGACTGATGGCGCGCACGAAAAATGTGGCAATCAGGTGACCCGCAAAAACCTGAAACAATGGCTGCTCCGGATCCCTCACTATGCTGAACGTTTGCTCGAAGGACTTGACAGTTTGGATTGGCCGGAAGGCGTGAAAGACATGCAGAAAAACTGGATCGGTAAATCAATCGGTGCCGAAGTTGATTTCGCGGTTGAAGGTCTGAACGAAAAGCTACGGGTTTACACGACCCGTCCCGATACTTTGTTTGGTGCCACTTACATGGTTATTTCTCCTGAACATCCAATGCTCGAAAAGTTAGTAACTTCTGAAAATGCGAAAAAAGTTGAACAATACATACACGCCGCTTCGCTTAAGTCGGATCTCGACCGCACCGAACTGGCAAAAGACAAAACCGGCGTTTTCACCGGACGAAATGCTATCAACCCGATAACTGGTTTGCCAATCCCAATCTGGATGGCCGATTATGTGTTGATGGGTTACGGAACCGGCGCTATTATGGCTGTTCCGGCACACGATAACCGCGACTTTGAGTTCGCTCAGAAATTCGATATTCCTGTTGCTTGTATTCTCGATCCGAAGAGTGCCGATGATGAAACCCGCGCGAAAGTACTGGCCGGACAAGCTTGCTGGACTGAAGACGGAGCATATATTAATTCAGCCAATCCGGCGATTGGACTCGATTTAAATGGCCTGAACAAAAAGCAAGGCATCGACAATGTGTTAGAATGGTTGGGCGAAAATGGAATTGGTGAAGCCACCACCAATTTCAAACTGCGCGACTGGTTATTCAGCCGCCAAAGATACTGGGGCGAACCTTTCCCGGTTATTCACTGGGAAGATGGAGAAGTTACACTGGTTGAGGATAACCTTCCTGTTGAACTTCCGGAGATGGAAAAATACGAACCCGGCGAAGGAGGCGAATCGCCATTGGCCAATGCAACCGATTGGTTGTATGTGGTTGATAAAAACGGTCGTAAAGGTCGGCGCGAAACCAACACCATGCCCCAATGGGCAGGATCATGTTGGTATTATTTGCGCTACATCGACCCACGCAACGACGAATCAATTTTCGACAAGAAACTCGAAAATTACTGGATGCCGGTTGACTTGTATGTGGGAGGCGCCGAACATGCCGTTTTGCATTTATTGTATTCGCGTTTCTGGCACAAAGTATTGTTCGATCTGGGAATTGTTTCAACTCCTGAACCTTTCCAGAAATTGTTCAACCAAGGAATGATCCTTGCTTTTGCTTATGAAACCGCTACCGGCGCTAAAGTTGCCAGCGATTTGGTTGAAGAAAAGGACAGCAAATATTTTCATGCCGAAACCGGCGAAGTACTGAACCAGATAGTGGCCAAGATGTCGAAATCGCTGAAAAACGTAGTGAACCCTGACGATGTGGTGACAAAATTTGGCGCCGACTCGCTTCGTTTGTACGAAATGTTCATGGGCCCATTGGACGACACCAAACCATGGATGGAAAACGGCGTGAAAGGAGTTTTCGGATTCCTTAACCGTGCATCGCGTTTCTTCGGAACTCCTGAAAATATTGTAGATGAAGCCGATGATAAGGAAACGCTGAAACTGCTCCATCAAACCATTAAAAAGGTGGCTTTTGATATTGAAAATATGAAATTCAATACCGGAATTTCGGCATTGATGGTGTTCAATAATCTGGCTATGAAAAAGGGAAAAGTAAGCAAACAAACTGCAGAAACCTTTGCTAAAATACTGTCGCCCTATGCGCCTCATTTTGCCGAAGAGTTGTGGCAGATGTATGGTCACCCAAACACCTTGGCTTACGAGCCCTGGCCCGAATTTGATCCTGCCATGCTGACCGAAGAAGTGTTTGAATACCCGGTTTCTTTCAATGGGAAAGTACGTTTCAAACTTGAATTGCCGCTTGGAATACCAGTTTCAGAAATTGAAACGGCTGTTTTGGCACACGAAACTTCAATCAAATGGCTCGAAGGAAAGACCCCGAAAAAGGTAATTGTTGTTACGAATAAAATCGTGAACATTGTGATTTAAAGTAGTTTTTATCCAAAATATTAAAAAGCACAGGATGAAGGTTCTGTGCTTTTTTTATGTCTGACCAACACGCTCAAGTAAACTCTATTTTTTAAAACCAATATTTTTATCTTTTTCGACAAAAATATCGCCATTATTTGGGTTAAATTAGCGAAAATATCGGGAATGTTTGTTTGAAAGAGAACAGTATTTTAGGGGACCACATCAATTCCGGGAAGAAAAATACAGGAGGGACGGGAATGGATTTATGGAGTATTTTTGTTTTCCCTACCGACTACAATCTGCTATGGGGTTGTTTCGGATATATTGGGGCCACAATTTGTGAGGTAACGATTATTGTGGCTTACCAGATATAGTTAATTCCAAATCAGTTAATTAAAAGGTAAACTTGTCATAATGAAATGTTAAAGGATTTTTTGATAAAAAAGAAAGAGCTACTCCCAATTGGTGCAGCTCTTTTAATATGCAAAAATTACATATTTTTCAGGGGAAATGCTTAATTCCATAAGCTTTCATTTGTCATCCATGGTTCAACTTCAAGAGCTTTTTCAACCTCTACGGTATCGGCTTCAGTTTTTGTTGCCCAATTTTCATCGTCGAGCATCCACGATTCGATAGTCAACATTTCTTCTTTCTCAATAACAACTTCAGCATTGACCAAACTCTTGTTGTCGGCAGTTGCATTGATATTGGTAAAACCAATAATTCCCAGTGCAGCCATTCCAATAATTGTTCTAATTTTCGTTTTCATAATTTTCATCTTTTAATTGTTGTTTCCCGGTTATTTTTTCCGGTTGTTTTCTGTTCTACTTTGTTTTCACTATTAAGACTACAAAGTAACATGAAAGTGACTTAGGAACCAGTTAATTAAAGGATAAACTTATCTTAATTAAACCTTAATGAATTTCTAATTTCTGGCTGAATGTTAAGAATGGCGCGGTAAACATGTTTTTCCAAGTGTCGGGGAGTTCGTAAAAAAGGCCAAAAACACACGATCCGCTGCCCGACATGGAAGCATAAACTGCGCCCAAATCATACAGTGATTGCCTGACCTCACCAATCTCCGGATACTGCTCAAAAACAGATGGTTCGAACTGATTGAAAATTTTATGTTTCCACTCCTGAACTGGAATTTGGATCAATGTTTTTAACGGAATATCCGGCTTTTTTGGAACCACCAACTGAAAGGCTTTTCCGGTTGCCACTTCGACCGGCGGTTTTACCAGCAATATGAACATACCGTTAAGTGAAAGTTGCACAGTGTCCATAATTTCGCCCCTTCCGGAGGCAAAAACCGGTTTATTGCGAATAAAAAACGGACAATCACTCCCCAAACTTGCCGCATATCGTTCTAATTCTTCTCCTGAAAGGTTCAATTCGAACTGTTTATTCAACAAAGAAAGCATAAAAGCGCCATCTGCCGAGCCTCCACCCAAGCCAGCACCAAATGGAATTTGTTTGTGTAAATGTATTTTCAAGGCTGGTAAACTGAAATCCCTTTGCAGCAGCCGGTATGCTTTCATCACAAGGTTCGACTCCGGATCGCCAGAAATTAGGATTCCGCCCGATGAAAACTGAACCTCATCTGAAGCAGCAATTTCAAGCGCATCGCTCCAACCAACAGGAAAAAATACGGTTTCGAGGTTATGAAAACCATCCGCTCTTTTTTCGGTAATATTTAAACCGATGTTAATTTTGGCATTTGGAAAACTTATCATACCTCAAAAATAAGAATTACAGCTATTTCTTTTTCGTAATCAGCACTTTATCAATCTTGTTGTGGTCGATGTCAACCACTTCAATGATAGAGTCGGAATAAGCAAACTTGTCGCCCAATTCCGGGATTTTATTAATATGACTGAAAACAAAACCTGCTACGGTGGCATAATCAATCTCGTCGAAGTTGATTTTAAAATCTTCGATCAGATCGACAAGTGTTTCAACCGGGGCATCTCCGCTCACCAATACCGATTGGTCGTCGCGCACAAAAACATCTGGTTCTGCAATTTCATTTTCCTCGGGGAAGTCGCCAATAATACTTTCCAGAATATCGTGCAGGGTAATAATGCCTTCCAAACTTCCATATTCATTCACCACCACCGAAAAGTAAAATTGCTTTTGTTTGAAAAGATTGAGGACTTTCTGAGCAACTGTACTTTCAGGAATTATAATTGGCGTAGTTAAAATCTGAACGATTTCTACCGGCTGATCTGAAAAATAATTCAGAAGATATTCCTTTACATCCAAAACCCCTATGAAATCTTCCTGATACTTGTGGCAGGCCAGTATTTTGCTGTGATCCAAATTCAAAATTTCAGCATGAAGCACCTCTTTTGGCAAATCAATATCCACCCATTCCACATCGGTGCGGTAGGTCATAATGTGTTTGGCCCGTTTATCCGAAAAATAGAACACCTTTTCGTGCATCAGGTTTTGCTCTTTTTCAATTACCCCTTCATGCGATGCGATTTTGAGCATGTACAAAAGTTCACCTTCGGTCATTTGTTCCGGATTTGGTTTTATGCCAATCATTCGGTTTATAAGTTTGGTTGACAAGGCAAGCAACCGTACGAAAGGATAAAAAGCCATGCTGATGTAATAAATCGTTGGAGCAACTGTAATGGCTATCCTCTCTGGTTTTCCCATGGCGATGGTTTTTGGCACCAGTTCGCCAATCACGATTGAAATAAAAGTAATGACCAGAACAGTAATTGTCAGTGCAATTTCGTGAGCAAATATTGCTAGTGATTCAAATTGGGCTATAAACGGAGTAAAGTCGTCAGCAAGGTTCATCCCGCCGTAAACACCGGTCACAATGCCAATTAAGGTAATTCCGACCTGTATGGCAGATAGAAAATTTTCGGAATTCCGTAACAGTTTCAAAGCAGTTGCAGCACCTTTTTTCCCTCTCTTCTTGAATTGCTCAAGCCGGGCTTGTTTGCTCGAAATCATTGCCACTTCAGATAACGCGAAGAATCCGTTCAATAAAATCAAAAAACCAAGTACAATAAATTCCATCTTCAAAATACAATTGGTGAAAAAATAATACTGATGCAAAGTTAACAGAGTATCCTTATTTTATAAAGGGTCAGGAATTTTATAAATCGAAAAGGCAAATTTTTGGTTATGCTTACAATTTTATTTCGAATTTGGCCCGCAAACCGAACGATGGCGATCCAAGCTCAGATTTCGGGCTGACCCTCCAAACGGCTTCGATCCTGAAAAGACGGAAAATATTCTCAACTCCTGCGCCAAGTTCAAGGTACGGATTACTCATTTTTGTCATGCTGATCGGAGATTCAACAATTTGCTGATGTTTGGCGCTCAGTGAACCAATGATGCTTTTGGCCGAAAATACTTCGCGCATTCCGATTCTTTTCAAAAGTGGCATTCAATTAAACACGAATCCGTTGAGATGATATTCGAGGTATGCGTGCAGGTATTTATCGTGAACGTACTCCATGAAATTCAGAATGTTGAAATCATACGAATAAAGGCCAAATGTTTCGTTTCCCCGCGGAATGTCGAGCATCGTGTAGGGAAGTTTTCCGAAATAAATACCGCCTTCGATGGCATAATTAAACGCAGTTTGTCCAACTTTAAGGTGTTGTTCGATGGTACTGAAAATTCGTTCGTAGGTAATTCAATTGTTTGAGAGATGTATCCAATGGTTGAACAATGAATCGAATTGGCTTTTTCTTTGCTTTTGAGTTGAAATACTTCGAGTGTGTCAGTTATAGTACCAATCTGTGCATTTTTAAACATTACACTGACAAATTTGACATTACCAATGTTATTAAAAATGGAGGTAATACACTTACGATCGAAATTGCCAATATCTGGTCAAATCGCTTAACCGGCGATGCTATTACGGGTGAGAAATATACCGATACAAATATTCTGAATACAATCGTACCAGGATCAAATATTTGGCTTGCAAATAAAACCCGGGTACCTTGGGCAAAAGTTCCATTACTTGAATCAGGTTTATTGGGACCTGTCAGTATTCAAACTTTTAATTTGGTGAGATAGCTATCAATTAATCCTTGTATTGGCTTAACAGTTTTTCGCGTAGCAACATTTAAGAAAGAGTTTAAATAGATCGGCTTTGTGTTTGTAGATTTATCAACATCAACTATTTACTTTCAACTATGAAAAAATTAGCAGTCCTCTTCCTTTCCGGGTCCATATTTTCAAGTTTTATTATAACTGTTAAAACCACCTCCTTTGGTGGTGGTTATGTATAAATTGGCTTTGCCTGAAAATTATTAATCATGAGATGTGACCAATTTTAATTTTAATCCTATCATTATCAAGAAGATTAAGAACTATCAGAAGA
>JANONW010000398.1:0-36698 GCA_031421065.1 Prolixibacteraceae bacterium | reverse complement strand
CAAATTGTATCTTTAACGAGTTCTATCACATCGAAAAGGTTATGTTTGAAAGGTTGAACAATGTTGTGATTTGCTTTCAAATTGTATCTTTAACGAGTTCTATCACATCTTTCGGACAATCGCACAACTTAAATGACATGTTGTGATTTGCTTTCAAATTGTATCTTTAACGAGTTCTATCACATCTGTTCAACTTTTCCAACACTACCTCCAACGGTTGTGATTTGCTTTCAAATTGTATCTTTAACGAGTTCTATCACATCATATCGGGTACGTAGAACAGTCCTACGTACCGTTGTGATTTGCTTTCAAATTGTATCTTTAACGAGTTCTATCACATCTTTGGTATTTGCTCATAGAAGCCAAGCGTGGTTGTGATTTGCTTTCAAATTGTATCTTTAACGAGTTCTATCACATCGTCCCAAATGAATTGGTTTGCCGTTAATCAGTTGTGATTTGCTTTCAAATTGTATCTTTAACGAGTTCTATCACATCGTGTGCCGGGGATAAAGCTCAACAGAAGCAACTTACCTGACGTGACAGAAACAAAAAAAGCGGACTTTTCTCCGCTTTTTTTGTTTCTGTCACGTTGATTTTTGATCCTAAAACAGTTCCAGTTGTTGTGCTATTCCGGGTTTTTCGATGTTCCGTTTGCTGAAAAAAAGTTCCATCATTCCGAATTGTTTGTCCGTTATTTTTAATATCCCAATGTGACCGTATTCAGGCAGCATATTTTTTACCCGCTGTGTATGTACTTCAGCATTTTCGCGGCTGGGCGAGTTGCGCATGTAAATGGAGAATTGAAACATGGTAAATCCGTCTTTGATCAGATCTTTTCGAAACTTTGTAGCAGCCTTGATCTGCTTTTTTGATTCGACCGGAATATCAAAGAATACAAGAACCCACATGCAGCGGTATTGGTTTAGTGCATCAAACGACATTGTTTTGTTTTTAAGTCCATCAAATTTTTCTGAACCTCGATGGTTTTGTATACCACAAAGAACGTCAATTACAGAATTGAGGATAAACAATCTTCCGGCGTGAACCTTCAAAACATTCAAACAGAGAGTTGGTTGTCCGGCTTAGGGCAACCATTAAAGGACTTTTTTTACCATCAATCAGCACATCGCAGGTCGCGATGCTCAGTAATTTGGCTTTTTGTTCCCGGGTAAGTTCTTCCGAGTCGATATTTCCGGTTGAAAACAATTCATAAACCAACTCGTCGCAAAACGGGCGGTAGGGTTCCATAATATCATCTGCCAGGCAATAGGCATTGTATTTATTCCGGTGATGGATTCCCAGCGTTGGTAACATTCCGCTGCCAACCAGCGCCCTGGCAACAATTGCCCGCAAAATGGCATAACAATAGTTCAGTTGGGCATTTGGCTCCATGCCGTAACGGTCGCGGGTAAAACCATTTCCACCATAAACCAGTTTCCAGTACACCGCGGCAGCACGTCCTTCGATATTATCGGGGTCACCCGATTTAATTTGCGGAACCAAGGCAAGCAGTTGTTTGCTTTCCATTCCGGCGCGGTTTAACATGGCTGCCTGATTTTCGATTTTTGCTTTGATAGTTTGCGCCCAAAGGTTTTTCAACAAAGGTTCTGATGCTGCAATCTGAATCCGGAACCGTTCGGTTTGCACATGGTTGCCATCGAGCGGAAGCATTAAACCCGATGGTAAATGTTTGGCATCGCAACTGATCAAGGCAACATTCCGGTCGATCAGATCGGCCATTAATCCATGAGTAATCGTTATCTGATAATGATCGAGTATCATGATGGCAATATCTTCCAGCGGGATGGTTGCTTTGTCGGCCTGCGTTTCAGGATCGGTAACTTTTAGTTGCTGGTCTTTTTTGTGCAGATAAGCTGGGTTCCCAAAATAGAGCGTTCGTTTAATCATCGTGAGGTGGTATTTCAAGCTCGTTTATCGGAGTGAAATTTTCGAGCGCATTTCGGTGCATTTCTTTGAATGATTCAATTCCGTTAGTCATTTTAAGTAGTTTTTCAAGTTCTATTTGGTCACAAATTCCGTTTATAATTTCGTTATACGAACTATAATCCCAATCTTCATAATTTGAGCAAAATCCATGATGAACAGGGTTGCGGTGGGTATAAACAATTACATTCAGAAAATGGGTTTTATCGTGTATTGGTTCGCGTTTGAAATTCTTGATAAACAACGATCCCATCCGACGATAGACCTTGTTGAATGATTGCGTGTAGCTGCTGAACAGGTTCGCAAACTGTTTCGATAAATACTTCTCAATATCGCTGTCGCTAACGCTAATCGTTACAACTTTTCCAAAGTTTACAGACTTTGTTTTATCGGATTCATTTTGAGTTAAACTAACGCTCCGTTCAAAGTTCGAAACTTTGGAAAAGTTATTAGAATTGGAAAAGTTATTTTTCGACAGGTTATTTTTATTTCGAATCAATTCCTCTATTACCACGCGTTTACGAATCCTGACCACCAGGTGAAAATGGTTCGGCATCAGGCAATACGCGTAAGTTTCGGCAACTGGGCCAATATATTTCCAATACTTCTCCAGAAAGAAATAGTAATTGGCCTCGTGCCTGAAAATATTCTCAAACCCATTCGCATGGTTGAAAATGTGGTAGCTTGAATCGGGTATTAGCAGTTCCATTTGTTTAATTTTAATGATACAATTTGGCCGAATTGGTTCTTAATCGTTACAACTTTTCCAAAGTTTACAGACTTTGTTTTATCGAATACAGCTGTCGTTATAACTTTTCCAAAGTTTACAGACTTTGTTTTGTCGAATACAGCTGTCGTTATAACTTTTCCAAAGTTTACAGACTTTGTTTTATCGAATTCAGATTGACTTAAATTAAAGCTCCGTTTAAAGTTCGAAACTTTGGAAAAGTTATATTCGTAAGTTTCGGCAATGGGGTCAATGTATTTCCAATACTTTTCCAGAAAGAAGTAGAAATTCTCTTCTTTCCTGAACACCTTCTCGAACCCATTGGCATGGTTGAAAATATAATAGCTGGTATCGGGAGTGAGCGGTTGTATTGACATCTCAGTATTCTCCAACAGATACAATTTGACCGATGTGATTTATGCGGACTTTTACGATCTTATTAAAAATTGGCAAACTTTTTATGCTTTTGTATGTGATATCTTTTAGATTTTTATTGTCATTTAATGTTGTTTCTAAATGATGTCTAAATACATAATCTCTAACTGCGGAATTGCCATAAATCACCTTAGAGAATTTCTGAACCCGAAACAAATTCGGGCTAATTGCCTGATAGTTTTCCGGATTCAATAAGTCGATTTCACTGGGGTTAAATCCAGTTTTTTCATTCGGAAAGATAAAGTATTCGTTTTGCTTCATGCTGAACATGAATTTCCATCCTTCGTCATTTTTATAACTTTTGTCAATTACAGGTAAGCCTTGACGAATGCGTTCAGTTGCATCAAAGAAAGGAATTACTTTATCTTGCAGATTACCATTTTCGTCCCGATAAATTGCAGTATGATGGTTGTTACCGGTATTTACAAAGTCCACTGGTTGTGTTTTGCCATCATGATCTAAAATAAATTTGCCTTCTTTGTCTTTCTTGTCGTGCAAAGCAACTGCGTTGCTGATACCAGTGATCGTTACCTTTTTTATTGCAATACCTTTTTCTTTGTTGAGCCAGATTGGATTCTCGTCTAAGTTGGAAAATGCTTTTTTGCTATCACCATTAAATTCATTTAAACGAGATTCCAAAATATCTTTGACTTTTACATCTATCACTTTCTCAATTTTCAGATCAGGTGATATGTCTTTGCGGATAGTGTAAGTGGTTTCAGTCCAAACTATTTTTACTTTTTCAGGTATTTTATACGATTGATGCACGTCAAGGTAAATCGGATTTTTCTCAATTGCGTTTTTTCCTGTAAATGCTTTCTTGGGATCGTTATCAAATTGAGCCAATCGTTCTAACAGTGCTTCTCTGATATTTTTCTTAGCAACTTTAGTTATTGTTTTAAAATCAAGCGATGCACCTACTTTTACTTCTGTTGTTTCGTATCGGTTTATTTTTCCATATACAGTTTCAAGGTGCAGTTGTCCTCTTGGTGTTAGCGTTTGTTGAGGTTGAGCTTTACCTTTTATCTTGTTTTTATTCTTGGTAACAACTTTGTTATTGGCTTTAAAAGAAATCAGGGTATTCTCCAACTGTTTTTTTGCCTCTGCTCTAAAATCATCAAGCGGAATGGGTGGTTTGAATCGTAATTTGTTTTTATTATCCCGATAAAGTTCTTTTTGCTCAATGCCATAAATGCTTCCTGTTTTATCGCTTCGTGCATTTAGGTTGTTCAAATATTGAACATGACTTCGTTTTGTGAATGCTACAGTAATCGCATCCATAGCATGATGACGGTGGTCGTTCCGTTTTGTCCAATCCTTTATTCTTTTAATTATATTTCCATCTCTATTGGTAAATTCTTCTGTTAGACCTAATGCCTTGTATTTTTCCCAATTCAACTCCTGCATAATATCTATCAACTGCCAATCTTCCCTCAATCTATCTGTAACACTACCGGTGGTAGTGGTAACTTCCTTACAGATTTCTTCCATCATAGTTTTTGCTTTTTTTGCAATATACTGTGAGTCTCTTAATTCGCGATCAATAAAGCCACTTGGGATTTCTGACTCGGTCATTAAAAGTTTATTTCTTTTTGTTTTACTGATTTTAATATCAAATGCTTTATTTTCTGATGACGGATTAATTTGGTCATCGTCAAATTTTGAACTTTTAAAAGAATACAAATGTTCAACACGTTTTTCGTAATTGGCAAGCTCAGCATCTCCATATTTTTCTTTCACAAAATCATATGCGGTCATATCAGCTTTCTCCAAGTTGATTGATTTTAATTCTAATGTTTTGTTAGAAAAAGAATCATCATAAATTTTAGCTTTTGGCAAGATATGTTCAATGTCGAACTTCTTCGAAAATAGTTCGTTGGGAGCTATGTAAGTGTTTGAATATAGGGTTTTGTATCCGGTTCTTTTTAGTTCTAAATACAACTTGTAGCGGATCAGATCATTTCTACTAACTTGTTTTAACCAAAATTCGTTTTGCAATATTTTTCTATATTTTTCATGTTCAGCCGTTGTTTTTGTAATGGCTTCACTCATTTCCTTTCGTTCATCGGCACTTTTTTTGAGTTCTCGGGCAAGTTCTAACCTTATTTCTGTGGGTTTTCCATATTCCGCAATTACTGTATTTACAACATTTACAGTTTGATTAAGGATTTTTTCTACAATCGGGTTTCGCAAACTGTTTCGTGGTAAAATTTCCAATTTGTCTTTGTATACCTTTTGTTCTTTTTCTTCCTTTGTTAACGATTCTTTGGAATGTTTATATCCTGCATATTCACAGGCACTTGGTTCTTCCGGTCTACTTTTTCTTCCTCCATAAGAAAATCCTTCCTTTAAATGTGGCAATATTTTACGAATGGCTTTTGCACTCACACTACCGTAATCATCGGGCAAAGCAACATTAGCCATAATTTTGGCATATTCTTTTGCAAAACCAAATTTGGTTACCAGTACTTGTATAAGTTTCTCATCGCCAGTTTTTGAATTGTCACCTTCAAAGGAATATAGCAGATGCCATAGTTGGAAGAAAGATTGTTTTTCAAATCTTTTTTGGTTTTCAATAGATGAATCAAAATCAAGAATGTTCGTTTTAATTCCTAATGTGGTAAAAATTTGTTTAACGAAATCTTTTATTTCTGCCACTTGCATCTTGTCAATATCTTTTTCCTCATGTCCGGATAGCACAATAATCTTTTGATATGCTTCGTAAAATGCTGCATTGGTCTTGTTGCCTTCAATTTCTTTATAGTTCAAATCCAATTTTGTTGGGTTTTCGAAAAGTAGTTTTATGGCTTCTTTCTTTGCAATCTTGGGCTTGATGGTTAATTCTTGAAATAGGATTTGCTTTTGTTCATCTGTTAATTCATATTTTTCTTTTGATGCGACGTGTGTAACCTCAATGTTATTCAGTATTTGCCATATTTTAAATTCTTGAAATAAAGGTGAAGATTTGGGGATTACCCTACTACCTCTTGTTTTAATTTTCTTGTTCCCATCAACTTCCACCTCAATTTGTTGGCTTTCAAATTCACAAAAACTAATCAATCCTTTTTGTGATTTTAATCTTCGTTGATAAAAAATAACAACATCTCTTATTTCATCTTTTAGATCATTGGTAAGTTCTTTGTGATATTTGGCCTGTGTTTCCCATAGCGTATTGAACTCATCTAAATAGTCTTGGCGATAGAAAATTTGTTTCTTCAAACTGGTGTGAGGATTAGATTTCAATTGTCTGTAAAGATATTGTCCGACTGTAATTTTTTGAAAAACCAATTCTTTGCTTCTGTCACTAATAGCACCAAGGTAGCCACTTGAGTTATTGATTTCTCCATTTATTTCAATCAAACATTCGGCGACCTCCCCAATTGTAAGCTCTTGCGTGACCGCTTTGTGTCTTAGTTCATATCGTATTAATCTTTTTTCATCCCACTTTCCTTTTATTTCTGGAGTATCAATATTCAATGTCTTTGAAAAATATTCGGCAGATGCTTTTTTCTTTTGTCCTTTTATATTTTCATAAATTATATCATTCAAAACGTCCGAATGATATTGCTTTTGGAAGTTCCATATTTTATCAAACTCTGCCTGTAAATCCGATCTATAGAAGTCTGGAATATTCTTTTTTCCATTTTTGAGCAGTTCATTAACGAATTGTCCGGGAGTTTGTTTGTTTTCGTACAAATGAATAGCAACAGTCATTCCGTCAATTAAATGACCATCTTCATCGCCTTTAGCTTTTCTACTACTTTTGTATCCTCGTTTTTTGTTTATCATCAAAAGAATACGCACAAAATCCTCTAACGGAATTTCATCTGTTGCTGCAATAGCCCTATACTTACAGGTTCTAAATGTTGTTGTATTTCCTTCTTCAGAAAAAATAAATTCATCTGGTATGATGGAATGCTCTTTTAACACATCAATTAAATTATCTCGGCGTTGTTTGAATCGTTGCAGATTTCTACGGGCACTTCTTTGTTTTGTCCTTCCTGCATTTGGCGATAATCCTTTTCCACTACAAAAATCTTCTTCCGGTGTCATTGAGTTAGTTATTTTACCTGTTTTATCCACTTTCACCAAATTGTCGCCAAAATGAATAATTCTAGAACCAATTTTTATAATTGATGATTCTTCATTTTCATTTTCCGCTTCACTTACCAATGCCCATCCGATACTATTGGTTCCTAAATCCAGTCCTAAAATTTTTTTCATTCTATTGGTAGTTTATATGTTTAGTTTTTTATCTTTGAACCACAATTTGAAGCAAATCACAATAAGGATTATTCCGTTGTGAAAACATTTAAGTCGCCCTCGTCTTACAATACGGGGGTATTTTTTTGCTAAAATTTCAGGTAATCTTCATTGAGTAACTTTCTTTCGTTGCCATTAAATTTAAAGCGGTCTTAACTCGTCGCTTTTTCGCTTTTAAATTTACAATAATTATTGATTGATTTATGTTTTATTTGTCTGAATGGATATATTTATCAGGCGTCACAACTTGCTCTTTGGTGAAATGACAAAAAAAGAGCCGGAATCATTTGATTCCGGCTCTTTTGGGAGGCACTTTTTGAAAATAATTTCGAAAGTATGATGTCCTTAATCTATATCACCTGCGCTGTCAATTATCTGAAATTTAAAATTCCATCCCTCAAATGATTTTATCAGATCAACAAATTCTTCTATGGTAATTCTTTTCCCGTCAATTACAAAGTAATAATCAAATTGAGTTTCTGAAAATCCATTTGTCGATTCAATTCTTCCCCTTAATGTCTGATCATTGCCAATGACAAGTTTCCCATTTTCATTTTTCAGATGTCGTTGATTGATTCCCTTTTTTATCTTAGCCTTGAGCATTAGCTCTGCATATTCTTCATCTTCATCATAGTCAGATAAAATCGTGAAAGAATAAGGTTCACGTTTCCCTTTCTCATCAACTATTTCCAATGCTTCTGACAACAATCCTGAGGGAACAGGAAATGAAGAAATTCGGAAATGATATTTCTTTCTCCACTTGTCGGTTGTGAAGTAATCGCAACCATCATCTAAAGTGCTATGATGGAAAACGTTGTTGCCAGAATCCATGTTAGAAAATTAATTTTAACGATTAAGCGTCATTTCGCTCCGGCCAGATAAGTTATTGCCGAAAGCAATACATACCAGATGATGATAAGCGGAAGGGCATAAACCTGAAGAAAAATCAGCATTAGAATAGTTGTGCCGAGGAAGAGGAAGCGGATGGCATTTTCTTTCAGGTTCAGGTTTTTAAATTTCATGGAGAACATGGGCAATTCTGAAACCATCAGGAATGAACAGATAAATACTGATGCCAGCAATACATATTTATTTAAAATAATTGGTTGAATTGCCATATTGGTTCCCAATTCGAGGATAAGGCCGAGTGAGGCAAAAAAGATGGCATTTGCCGGAATGGGCATACCCAGAAATTGTTCGCTTTGCCTGTCGTCGGTGTTGAATTTGGCGAGGCGAAAAGCTCCAGCTACCGGAATTGCCAAACTGGCAAACAGCACGATCCACTGGCTCCAGTTAGCTTCAATATCCTGAATTGGCTGATTTGCGCCAAACAAAGTATATTCGAGCATGGTGAATACAATTGCTGCCGGAGCCAGGCCAAATGAAACCATGTCGGCCAGCGAGTCGAGTTCTTTGCCAATGGATGAATAAGCTTTTAAAAGGCGGGCGGCAAATCCGTCGAGAAAATCGAAAACCGCTGCAATAAGTATAAAAACCGCTGCCCAGCCCAATTGCCCGTCAACAGCAAAAAAGACGGCCAAACTTCCACTTACAAGATTTAGGGCGGTAATGGTATTGGGAACCCAGAAGAACATGTTGCTAATACGGCTCATGCCTGAAGTTCGCCAATAATTGTTTGAGAACCTATCACTTTCTGTCCCAGTTTGATATTTAATTTTGTATTGAGGGGGAGAAACAGATCGACACGCGAGCCAAAGCGGATGAAACCAACTTCGGTTGCCTGATCGACCTCGTCGCCAACAGTAACGTAATTGATAATCCTGCGGGCCATTGCTCCGGCAATCTGGCGCATCACAATTTCCCGACCGTCTTTCATCTTTATGGCTGTGGTCATCCGTTCGTTTTCTTCGGCTGATTTATCCTTGAAGGCAGCATAAAACTCACCGTCTTTGTGTTTCATAAAAGTTACCACTCCTGATACCGGAACCCAGTTGATGTGCACATTGGTAGGCGACATGAAGATGGATACCTGAAGACATTTGCTTTTCAGATATTCATTTTCAACGAACTCTTTGATATTGCAAATTTTCCCATCGGCTGGCGATAAAATTACCTTGTCATTTTTAACAACGGTGCGTTGAGGATATCTGAAGAATTGGATAACTATGAAATAGAGCACGGCAGCTACAGATAAAACGGCCACTTTAATGACAGTTTCTGTAATAAAAAACCATGATAATACGATGAGTACTGCCAATCCAGCAGTTGCATAATTAATTGTACCGATACCGGCTTTATGGACTTTCATTGATAAAATTTAGAATTTCCGGCACAAAAATAGTAATTAATTGAGCTATTCGATAATTATTTTCAGATATAAGACAATAACTGGGATAGCAAACAGCAACGAATCGAAGCGGTCGAGTACACCACCATGCCCGGGCAAGATGCTGCCGCTGTCTTTGATACCAAAATGCCGTTTAAACATCGATTCGGTTAAATCTCCGAATGTGGAACTTACCACCGTAAGAATGCTGATGGCAATCCAATGGATGAGTTGTATTTCAGGTATATAGTGTGAAATGATAAATGCTGCAATTACAGCAGTTAATGTTCCGCCGATAGTGCCTTCCCATGATTTTTTAGGCGAGATCCTTTCGAAAAGCCGGTGTTTGCCCATCGAAACACCAAAAAGGTAAGCTCCTGAATCGTAAGTCCAGATTAATGCAAAAAGTGCGACCAATAATTTTGGCGTATAGTCATTTTCGCCAGGTTCACCTGAAAAGACAAGGAAATTAATGAGTGAAAAAGGAATGGCTACGTAAATAATATTAAAAATTGAAACAGCGATGTTTTCAACAGGTTTTTCTTTTTTGCGGAAGAGTTCTCCGGCCATAACTAACAGAAGTGCAGGGAAGATGAAAAAAAAATACCTGAATTCAAGTATTCCCTGGGCTGCCAGGAATGATGAAACAAATGAAAGGATGGAAACCGGATAAATAAACCACTTGTTCGGTTTAACATCAGAATTTTTAAAAAGGCTGATAAATTCGGTTAGTCCTCCAATAATAATTACCAGAAACAGAAGTGCATAACTGTATTTGCTGACCATGATTGCAGTCAGCATAACCAAAACCAGAACGAAGCCGGTAATCGTCCGGGTTGCTAATATCTTCATTTGATTAAATCTTTTAAAATTTCGGTAGCTTTTTCTGCAAATGCTTTGTGTACCATTACTTCAATATCGCCGATTGAAGGGAATGTTGAGTCATGTTCGTTGATGATAACACATTGAATTTCTTCGTTTTCAAGTATTTCTTTTGCAATCTCAGCCTGAAAATTTTGTCCGGTTTGAAATACGCATACCCAATCTTTTTCCATGGTAAAATAGTTTAAAAAGGTTCACAGACAATAATTACAATCAAGTTCTTTGGCCCGTGCATGCCCATTACCAAAGTTTTTTCAATGTCGGCAGTGCGGCTCGGGCCGGTTATGTTGCTTATGAGCGAAGGTAATTTATTTTCATATTTTTCCTGCAGTTTTTCAAGCGCGTTGTCTAAATAATCAACTATTTGGTCTTCTTTTGCAACGATTATATGCGTTTCAGGAAAAACATTCAGCCGGCGACCAGAGATTTGTGCCGAACTGATTAAAACAGAACCAAGATGGGCAACCAGAAATTCACAACTTGTAAGTCCAGTGTTCAGGTTTAAAAAATCATATTCTGCTGAATCTGTTTTTACCAATCCATTCAGCATTTTTAGCAGGATTGGATCGGTACAGAATAGTTTATCCTGATTTTTATCTTCGCAAATCAGTTTTACCTGAGCTGCAATTTCTGATTTCGTTTCACACAGAATAACCTTTCCGCCAATCAGTTCCAGGTTTGTTTTAAATTCCTGAACCAGCGATTCGTTGAGGGCGTGGTAAACAGGAGAGGTGAAATCGGGGATGCTTTCCCCAATTTCACCTCTTTTTTCCTGTGTGGCCTTTAGTTTGGCCAGAATATTATTTCTTGCTGATTCCATCAATAAGGTACCGATTCAATGTTTATTTCAGGTTTTACCGGTAATTCAACGGGCAGCTCTTTTTTCGATTCACTTACCATCAGAGGTTTTTCCCATTGGCGATGACCAAAAATATGCTCAAGGTCTTCACTGAAAATTACTTCTTTGTCAAGCAATAGTTCCGCCAGTTTCTGATGGCCGTCTTTGTTTTTGTTCAGTACTTCCAGCGCCCTCACATATTGCGTTTCAATCAGTTGTTTCGATTCTGCATCAATAAGTTCAGCGGTTTTTTCGCTGTAAGGTTTACTGAACCCAAATTCGTTTTGACCGGTTGAATCGTAGAAGCTGACATTGCCAACTTTATCGCTCATGCCGAAAATGCTCACCATAGCATAAGCTTGCTTGGTGATTTTTTCGAGGTCGTTTTGTGCACCTGAAGAGATGCTCCTGAATGAAATTTGTTCAGCAGCCCTGCCTCCGAGAGCCGAACACATTTCGTCGAGCAGTTGCTCTTTGGTCGTGATCGATCTTTCTTCGGGAAGATACCATGCAGCGCCCAATGCTTTTCCGCGGGGAACGATGGTTACTTTTACCAAAGGGTGTGCATGTTCGAGTAACCAGCTAATGGTGGCATGGCCAGCTTCATGGTATGCAATTCTCCGCTTTTCATCCACCGAAATGATTTTATTTTTCTTTTCCAATCCACCTATGATGCGGTCAACAGCATCAAGAAAGTCTTGTTTTTCGACGATATCTTTGTTTTTCCGTGCAGCAATCAGCGCCGATTCGTTGCAAACATTGGCGATGTCGGCTCCTGAAAAACCGGGAGTCTGTCTTGCCAGGAACGATGCCTGAACTTCAGGAGATAATTTGATCGGTTTTAAATGCACGTTGAATATTTCCTGACGTTCGTTCAGGTCTGGAAGTTCGACATGAATCTGCCGGTCGAAACGGCCTGCGCGCATCAACGCCCTATCGAGAATGTCGGCACGGTTGGTGGCAGCCAGGACAATTACTCCTGAATTGGTGTCAAAACCATCCATTTCGGTTAAAAGCTGGTTCAATGTATTTTCGCGTTCGTCGTTCGATCCCATGTTTGGATTTTTACCACGGGCACGTCCTATTGCGTCAATTTCGTCGATAAATACAATGCACGGAGCTTTTTCTTTGGCTTGCTTGAATAAATCGCGAACACGTGAAGCGCCTACTCCGACAAACATTTCAACAAAATCGGAACCCGACATGGAGAAAAACGGAACGTTCGCTTCGCCTGCAACTGCTTTGGCAAGCAAGGTTTTACCTGTTCCCGGAGGGCCTACCAAAAGTGCGCCTTTCGGAATTTTGCCTCCCAGCCTGGTGAATTTTTCGGGGCTTTTTAAAAAATCAACGATTTCTTCCACTTCCTGTTTGGCTTCGGCCAGGCCTGCCACATCCTTGAAATTGGTTGAAACCCTTGAATCCTTGTCAAATACTTTGGCCTGCGATTTTCCGACATTGAAAATATTGCCACCGCCACCACCGGCCCCTTTGCTCATTCGCTTGAAAATAAACCACCATATAAGTATGATAATTGCAAAAGGCAGTATCCAGTTGAGCAGTTCGCCCAAATAGTTGTGAACAGTTTTGTACTCAACACTAATTTTGTTGTCAGGTGATAAACTTTCCTGTGCTTCCTGCAAGCTGGCTTCAAATGTTTCTACCGAACCAATCGTGAAAAAGAAATGAGGTCCGATTTTAGCAGGTGCGGTAAAACCGTTTTTTAGCTTTTCAGTATATTTATCGTAACTGGTTTCTTTCAGGTAAATTTGCGCCTCTTCGCGGTTTATAACGATGATTTTCTTGATGTCGTTGCTTTGAAGCATGGTGTTTTTTACTTCCATCCAATTGGTTTCAACCGGGCCTGCTCCCAGAGTGAACCATTGTATGGCCAAAAAAGCAATGATGATCACTCCGTAAATCCAGTAGGGGTTAATTTTCGGAACGTTGCTCATTGGCTTCATGTTGCCCAAATTGGGATTAACTTTATTGTTATTTTTATCTGCCATTTTTATTTCTTGTTATCTTCTTTTATATATTCAACATGTGCATCCGCCCATAGGTTTTCGAGATCGTATAATTTCCGGGCTTCTTTCTGAAAAACATGAACCATGATGTCGGCATAATCAAGCAAAACCCAGATTGAATTCTGGTATCCGTCTTTGTGCCAGGCTTTTTCATTGATTAATTCTTCAACGGTGCCTTCAACAGAATGTGCAATTGCATCAACTTGTGTATTTGAATTACCGTGACAGATGATAAAATATTTGCATTCGGTGTGATTAATTTTTGTCAGATCAATTTTAACCAGTTCTAATCCTTTTTTTCTTTGGATTCCTTCAACAATGGCTTCGATCAATTGTTCAGTTTCAGCTTCTGCAATGCTTTTGTTCATATTTATTTATTAGAACTACAAAGATAAATTTTTTACTTTATAATAAGTGATTAAACTTGTATGACGAATTTCTTTCACAAAAAATAATCACAAAAAATAAAATGATCGGAAATCTTATTATTCGCATACCGAGCGCTGATTCTACCAACAACTATGCCAACGGCCAATTGCAGGCAAATACCTTACCTGATGGTACTGTCTTTTTGGCATACGAACAAACTGCCGGTCGTGGGCAGATGTCAAACTTTTGGGAAAGCGAACCCGGTAAAAACCTAACTTTTTCAATTGTCGCCTTCCCCGATTTTCTGGAGATACGCCACCAGTTTTTGCTTTCAAAAGTGGTTGCCCTTGGAATTTATACCGCTCTAAGCAAATATGTTGACAAGCTTCGGATAAAATGGCCGAATGATATTTATGCCGGGGAAAAGAAACTGGGTGGAATTTTGATTGAGAATTCGATCATGTACAGTTCTATTAAAAGTTCGGTAATCGGGATCGGGATAAATGTAAATCAAACCGGATTCAAGAGCAACGCACCCAATCCGGTTTCCTTGAAAAACCTGACAAATCAGCATTTTGATTGCGAATCGGTTTTATCTGAGATATTATCCGGAATCGACCGGTTTTATTCTTTGTTGCGCAATGGAGCGGAAGAACAGATTGATCAGGAATTTATTTCGGTATTGTACCGCCTGAATGAAAAACATTGGTTCCGGTCTGAACAAGAGAAGTTTGAAGGCGAAATCATTGGTGTTAATGAAATCGGGCAATTACTCATCAGAAAGCAGAATGGCGAAATCCTGGATTTTCATTTCAAGGAGGTTGAGTTTTTAATGGTACGGCAGCGCGGCTAACATATCCGCCATACTGTTGATGCCTTCTTCCAGTTTTTTGTTCACCATCATTTTAATCATCATGCTCATGTCTGCATCCAAAGTCAGGCGGAGCTTGGTTTCGTAAGCATCCACCGGAAGAAGCTGTATCCAAAACACAATATTAACCGGAAGGCTGCCGCTACTGCTGATTTTGATGGTTTTAGCCGGTTCGCGCCCAATGATCCTGATCTCGGCCAAACCCATGCCACTAATTTGAAAGCGGCATGAATCAGCATCCGATTCAAAATTCAAAATCTGAATCTGTGGGATTTTCTCCGTCATTTTCTCCCAAAGGCCTTCGTTTACGAACTTCGATAAGTTTTCGAAGTTTGAAAGGTAATTGTAAATGATTTCCTGATTGTTATGAACGACTTTTATGTCGCTGACATATTTGGTGATACCCATCTTTTTTGAAATATAAACTATTTGCCCCAGCTTTCAGGTTGTTCGCGCCATTTGTTGAGTTTTTCAACCTCTTCAGGTTTTACATCGCCTGATTCAATTGCCAGATCAATCAACACCTGATAACGGCTAAGTGCAGTCAGCTCAAGACCTGCTTCAGCGAAATTTTTGCGTGCCTGCGGAAAATTGTAGGTGAAAATAGCCAGCATTCCCAAAACGTCGCCACCAAAGTTGGTGATCGCTTCAGCAGCTTTCAGGCTACTCAATCCGGTCGAAATAAGGTCTTCAATAATTACCACTTTCTGTCCGGCTTTCATATCGCCTTCAATCAGGTTTTCCAATCCGTGATCTTTTGGTTTTGCCCTGACATAAATAAAAGGCAATCCCAATTCCTGGGCAACCAGCATCCCGTGGGCAATTGCTCCGGTAGCAACTCCGGCAATCACTTCGGCCTGCGGATATTTTTCACGAATTATTTTGCAGAATTGAGTACAAATGAATGTTCTTTCTTCAGGATAAGAAAGAATTTTACGGTTATCGCAGTAAATTGGTGCTTTCCAGCCCGAAGCCCATGTAAAGGGATTGTTTGGCTGTACTTTTATAGTGTTAATTTGAAGTAGTTTCTTTGTAACTTCGAGTTGAATTTGTTCTAACATGATAATTTGATCTTACTAAAATAATGACCGCAAATGTACAAAGTTTTTTTCAATGACTCTACCATTCAAATAGGTGGCGAAAGTAAAAAACCATCTAAAAATAATATAACTCAAAGCACTGGTTGTGAGAATTATGGGTTTGTCAGGGAGTTGATTGCCGAAATTGAAAAGGGAAACAAAGCCATTAATTTTTTACTTCAGAATAATGGAACTGAACTGCTTTGGGAATGTTTCAAAAAGCAACTGGTTGAAATACCTGCTGCCGGAGGACTGGTAAAAAATAACGATAATTCGTTGTTGTTCATCAAACGGCTGGGCGTGTGGGATTTGCCCAAAGGAAAAATAGATAATGATGAAACTCCTGAATTTGCTGCCATCCGCGAAGTGGAGGAAGAGTGTGGCGCAAGGGGCCTTAAAATCATCAGTCAACTCGAATCGACATTCCACATCTACCGTTCACCTTTTCTGAAGTTCCCGGATAATCTGGTGCTGAAAGAAACAAAATGGTTCCTGATGAGCTGTGACGATGATCAAACGCTGGTTCCGCAGCTGGAAGAAAATATAGAAGAAGCGAGGTGGTTTGCCTTGGAAAAACTTGATGAAGTTATGGAAAATACTTATTTAAGTTTGCGGGAGTTTCTGGCAAAAACGATTCCTATTATCTGACATTCTGGCCACTTGTTTTCTTCATCTCTTTGAAATGGTCACTTTTAAAAATCTGTCCCAATTGCCTGTCGAGTCCATCAATCGGATTTGGGGCAGGTGACAACAACAATTTCCCGTCCTTCCCGATCAGGAATGAATTGGGGTAGGTTTTTACCTTATAGCTGGTTGCAGGGTCGCTGTCGGTTGTTGCAAATATTCCCGCCCATCCTGAATCGTTTTTAAAATTTGTGCGCTCCCGTATTACGTTGATTATGACAAGTTTTTCTTTGTACTGGCCAGCAATTTTCTTCAATACATCCAGATGTTGGCGGCAGGCAGTATTCTTTGGATCGGTAAAATGCAGATAAATATAGGTGTCAGGATAGTCTGAAAAGTGGACTGCTCTTCCGGCCAAATCTTTGAGATTGATGCTTGGCGGCATGGTCCCACTGGTCAGATAAGTAAGTTTGGCGCGGATCAATTGTGCCGTTTTTTGTTCGTAACTGCTCCATCCGGCAACTTTCACCTGATCGAGCATTTTCAGGATCGCGGCTTTGTTGAAGTTTTGACTGTAATAAGCATCTTTCAGCGATTTTAGCAATACCCAGTGAGCCAATTCCCTGTTGAATTGCAATTCCTTTTGAAAATAACCATCCAGTTGCTGCAATTTTGCGGTATTGATCATGTTCCTGATTTCAGGATTGTGAGCCGAGTTGTCCAGAAAAGTGAAATAGCCAGGAAAGGCCTGATTAAATATGCTCGAATAGGCTGCCAGATTGTAAACTGGTTTGGTGTTCCTGAAATAAGTTTCTTTAAAAGTGTCAACCTTTCCCTGGTGAAGTGCAAACTCGAGGTTGGCGTTCCTGAACAATTTGTGAAATTCGAAAAGCGGATTGTTGGTTTTGGGGAATTCTCTTCCGAGCATCAACTTCACCGAATCGACGAGTAATCTGGATTTGTTGATAAATATCTGGTTAAAATACCTGTTTTCGTATTTTGCATAGGCTGTTTCAAATTGCTGAATCAGAACATTCAGATCGTTGCTGGCCGGATTTGCGGTTCCGAACCAAACAGGTTCAGGTTTAGTAAATGGATTTCTCTTTTGAGCGTCTGTTAGTTTTCGCTTCGGAGGGAATATCAATTGGTAAGACTTGCCGGGTTCAAGATAGATCATTCCGTGATAGCCATCAAAATCAGCAAAACACAGGCTGGTTTCCGAGAGGTCAAATTCCAGTTCAAAAACTCCTTCGGAATCGAACCTGATATCGCCCAATTTTATTGTTTCTTCTGAAATGTAATCATGAAAAATATTCAGTTCGATTTTGTTTTGGGCATATTCAGGAACTTTTCCGGTAATTTTTACTGGCGCGGCCATGGCTTTTCCTGTCAGGAAAATACAAAAGATGATAAAAGCGGTCTTCAGGATTATTGTCTTCACGATGGTTCGACTGATATGGATATAAATTTTCTGGTTGTTTCTCTCAGTCTTTAGAACGAGCAATGATCGGTAATATTTTATTTTTCCTGCTTGAATTCCGACATGTTTAATGAAGCAGGAAGAAACTTGCTGGCATCGCCGCCATGTAAAATTATGTCGCGAACGATAGTTGAATTTATGGGAGTATGTTCGGGAGTGGTCAAAAGGAACACAGACTCAATTTTCGGATGCATCATTTTGTTCATCTGGGCAATGGCCCGTTCAAATTCAAAATCGGCAGAAGTGCGCAATCCTCTTAGAATATAACCGGCATTCACTTTTTTGCAAAAATCAACCGTCAGTCCTTCGTAACATTCCACCGAAACCGTGGGCTCATCTTTGAAAATTTCATTGATCCACTTCTCTCTTTTTTCTATCGGGAAAAATGAACGTTTATTTGAGTTGTGCCCAATCATGACAATAATTTTATCGAACATTGGAATGGCCCGTTTAACAATGCTTTCGTGCCCAACTGTAAACGGATCAAATGACCCCGGAAAAATGGCGATTCGCTCCATGATTTTATCTTTTTCAGAAAAAATGAGTTGTAAATATAGAGTTTATTCAAAAGCAGTAAGCAAACCGTCAGGATTAATTGCTTTTTGGTTTACGTTGAAGGCTTAACAGGTAGATTAGAACCAATGCTACTGTGGCAATCAAAGCGCTGATAAGAAGTTGATTGGATTTGCTGCTTTGAAAAAAAGAAGTTTTCTGAATTACGTCCCAATACTCGATGCTGATTAAAACCAATCCGTTGTTGATGGCATGGCCAACAATACACAAATAGATGTTGCGTGTTCGGAGCATCAGGATTCCGAGCACAATGCCAAGAATAAAAGTCGCCGGAAACTGCCACGGATTGAGGTGGAACAAGGCAAACATCAGCGCTGAAACAAAAACAGCCGTGAATTTCGAATAGTTCCGCATTAACCCATGCATAATTACCCCTCTGAATATCAATTCCTCTATGACCGGAGCTATGATTACAATTTTTAATATCGCGCCATAAATTCCGTAATCGTTTTCGAATATTTTATTAAACATTTCCCAGAACCAGGGCGGAGGAGGCAGGATTCTATCAACCAATACATTTATCTCGCCAATTAAATTATGCGCTGCCCACAGAAAAAACAGAATAGGAATGAGAATAAGTACATTGAACGTTTTGTAAGGGAAAAGAATTTTCAGTGGCACACCTGCCCGGCGCCAAGCATAGTAAAAAATAAAAACAGTGGATCCGATTCCCAAAATGATTTTCTTTACAGGATGGTACAAATAATCGGTTCCGTTGTAATAATCGAGCATGGCCAGAGGAAAATCAACAAGCGTTTGAATAAAAATATAAAGCACCACTAGATGAATGGCGCCTAAAATTGTCGGGTAGTATTTATTTTGCTGCTGATCCACTTTATTTTGAAATTAGGAAGACCAATATTACCTATTTTTAGCAATATTTAGAAGTGTCCGAACTATTTTTGAACAATAAGGTGTTGATATTTATATAAAAAACTTCAAAAACTATTTGGTTATCTAAAGAAAATGTAGTTATTTTGCGCACTGTTTGAAAAATGTGAGATTTCAGATTTAAAAAATAAGACAATGTCAAGAGTTTGTCAAGTAACTGGTACAAAAGTGATGGTGGGAAACAATGTTTCTCACTCAAAGCGCAGAACGAAAAGGAAATTTTTTCCTAACCTGTTCAAAAAGAAGTTCTATTTTCCTGAAGAAGATCGTTGGATCTCGTTAACTGTTTCAGCCAACGGAATCCGTACAATCAACAAGAACGGATTGAACGCTGCATTGAAAAGTGCAAAGGGAAAAGGTTTTATAAAAACTATTTAAAGCTTTAAGAAATGGCTAAAAAAGGCAATAGAATTCAGGTAATAATGGAATGTACCGAGCAAAAAACCAGCGGGGTTCCCGGAACTTCACGGTACATTACTACCAAAAACAGGAAGAATACTCCTGAACGTCTGGAGAAAAAGAAATACAACTCTAACTTAAAGCGAGTTACTGTACACCGCGAAATTAAATAAGAAATAGTATGGCAAAGAAAGTAGTTGCATCGTTACAAAAGGGTGCCGGTAAAGGTTACGCCAAAGTAGTAAAAATGGTAAAATCAGAAAAAACTGGCGCTTATACATTTCAGGAAGAAATCATTCCGAACGAAAATGTAAAAGAACATTTCAAGAAATAGATCCAATTCTCTCTATAAGGAAAAGCTTTCATCTTTGGTGAAGGCTTTTTTTTTACTAAATTGTTGAATTACATTGTATTGACCTTCAAATAGAGCGAACATGGGCATTTTCGGAATTTTTAACAGCAAGAAAAAAGAAAGCCTTGAGCAAGGGCTTGCAAAAACCAAAGAAAGTGTTTTTCAGAAAATAAGTCGTGCCATCGTTGGGAAAGCCAAGGTTGATGAAGAAGTGCTGGATAATTTGGAGGAAATTCTGATATCGGCAGATGTTGGTGTCGATACCACTTTGAAAATCATTGAACGGATTGAAAAAAGGGTTTCTGCTGACAAATACCTGGGAACATCGGAATTGAATTCGATTTTGAAAGAAGAGATTACCAGTTTGCTTGAAGAAAACAACAGCAATGATGTTTCTGATTTTGACCTGCCGGATAACAAAGATCCTTATGTAATTATGGTAGTTGGCGTGAATGGTGTCGGAAAAACGACGACCATCGGGAAACTTGCTTTTCAGTTTAAACAAGCCGGGAAAAAAGTGGTTTTGGGCGCGGCAGATACTTTCCGTGCTGCTGCCATTGATCAACTCCAGATTTGGGCCGACAGGGTACAGGTGCCCTTGGTAAAACAAGGGATGGGGGCCGACCCTGCTTCGGTTGCTTTTGATACGCTTTCGTCAGCCAAAGCACAAGGAGCCGATGTGGTGATTATTGACACTGCCGGACGTTTGCACAATAAGATTAACCTGATGAATGAGCTGAGCAAGATTAAAACGGTAATGAAAAAAGTAATACCAACAGCTCCACACGAGGTATTGCTTGTGCTTGATGGTTCGACCGGGCAAAATGCTTTTGAACAGGCAAAGCAATTCACTAAGGCAACTGAAGTAACTGCCTTGGCACTTACCAAACTCGATGGTACCGCCAAAGGTGGCGTGGTGATTGGAATCTCAGATCAGTTTAAAATCCCTGTTAAGTACATCGGAATTGGCGAAAAGATGGGCGATTTGCAGATTTTTAACCGCCGTGCATTCGTTGAATCACTGTTTTCTTAGAAACCCCCTCTAAATCTCCCCCAAAAGGGGAGACTTAAAGAAAGGCCCCATTCCCAGCCCTCCCCCAATTTGTAAGGGAGTTTGGGTATTTCAAGTTTTGAAAGTCTTAACAATTAACTATATGCCATTGTTGAAAAGTAAACTTCCGCATGCCGGTTCTTTACCCCCTCTTTTGGAGGGGGCAGGGGGAGGCTTGAAGAAACAAAAAATAAATGTAGTGACTTTGGGTTGTTCCAAAAATCTGGTCGATTCGGAAGTGTTGCTTAACCAACTCTCGATGGATGGTTTTGAAGTAGTGCACGATTCAAATGATACCGATTCGGATATTGTGGTGATCAACACCTGCGGATTTATTCACGATGCCAAAGAAGAATCGGTGAATGCCATTATGCAGTTTGTTGGGGCCAAAGGCCGTGGCGAGATTGAGAAGCTCTATGTAATGGGCTGTTTGTCTGAACGCTATAAATTAGATTTGGAAAAAGAAGTTCCTGAAGTTGATAAGTTTTTCGGAAAATTCGACATGAAAGCGGTGGTTGGCGAACTGAAAGCAACCTATCGTCCTGAATATATTTACGAACGAAAAATTACAACGCCTTCGCATTTTGCATATCTCAAGATTTCGGAAGGCTGCAACCGCGTATGCGCGTTTTGTGCCATTCCAGGCATGACCGGAAAGCACAAATCAAAGTCAATGGACGATTTGGTGAAAGAAGCCAAATACCTTGCAAAGAAAGGCGTTCGTGAGATTTTGCTGATTGCCCAGGATTTGTCGTATTACGGAATTGATTTGTACGGAAAAGGCATGTTGGCCGAACTGATCCAAAAAATTGCCGAAATTGATGGCATTGAATGGATCCGTTTGCATTATCTGTATCCGACAAAATTCCCGATGGATATTCTGCCACTGTTCAAATCAGTTCCCAAGCTTTGTCATTATATTGATATTCCGTTGCAGCACAGCTCAAACAATGTGCTGAAACACATGCTTCGCCATGTCACTACCGAAGAAACGGAAGCTTTGTTGCAAAAAATTAAAGAAGAAGTTCCCGGAATAACCATCAGGACGACCATGTTGATTGGCCATCCGGGCGAAACAGAGGAAGATTTTGAACAGCTTAAAAGCTTTGTTCAGAAACACAAATTCGATCGTTTGGGCGCTTTCACCTACTCGCACGAAGAGGGAACCTACGGATATAAAAAGTATGAAGACGATGTTCCTGATGACGTAAAGCAAGCCCGTCAGGAGGAATTGATGGGAATTCAGCAAATCATTTCCTCACAACTGAATACCCAAAAAGTAGGAAAAACGATGAAGGTGATTATCGATCGCGAAGAGGTTGAATTTTTCGTTGGACGCACCGAGTTCGATTCTCCTGAAGTGGACGGCGAAGTGCTGATCAGCAAAAAAGTTCCATTGAATAAAGGCCAATTTTACCAGATCGAGATTACAGGCTCCGATGAATTTGATTTGTATGGAAAAGCAGAGTTGGAGTAATTATTGTTGACATCGACTGCCAGGTATGGGATGTCCTTTCTTTTTGGTCAAAACCTCCTGATTCTTTTATTGATATTGAATATAGATGGGTTGTGGTTTCAGTTTCATCAGTTCCGGCGGCGTTAACAAGCGATGTGGCGACTTTTTCAGGTCATTTTTGTAAAACAATTTAAATCCGGTGAATTGTACCGGTTCCCTGTAAACGTATCGGTTATAGGTGCTGTATTTCAGCACCGGCTCTCCCCAACCGTCCATATTCATCACTATCTGCACTGCAGGGCGCAATACTATATTTTTGTAATTTTTAACCATGCCTTGTGTATAACGGTGCACGATCAGGATTTTAGGACTCAGGTTGTTTTCCTTTACCAATTTGGCCAGGTATTCCGAGCAAAAATTAATGTCGCCTGCATCCATGGTACCTACTTTACGTCCGGGTACTATGCCATCCTTCATCGCAAATTCGGGATCAATACCTAAATGTACATGAGGCATTTTAAGGTATTTTTCCAATCGGGGAACTTCATTTTGTACGTTGCTTTGCCCAACTTGTATGTCTAAAAAAACAATGGCATTTCCCATTTTAGCTATCGCCAATGCTGAATCGATCTGCATTTCGGGCATGCGTTTACAGTATTTTCCGTCTTTCATCGGAATATTCTGTGCCACTGCGGCAATATAATGGATGGCAGGCTGAACCGGAGTGGCAGGATCGGCTTTTTCCCATGCGTCAACTTCAATATTTAACCTTCTCCACACTTCTTCCGGCGGAAATTCACCTAATATCCCCATTCTTTTCGAATAAAGATTACCATAATAGGCTACAATCCTTTTGAAAGGCAGAATAGCTCCATCTAAAGGATAAGGCTGAACTTTAATTGGCCATAATCCTGTAGTGTCTCCGTTTGCGTTGGCAATTAATTTATTTTGAAAGGCAAGGGTATCTATCTGTACAACTTTCTTTTCCTGTGTTTGGACAGTTAATTCTTCGGGTTCTTTTTCCTGTTTTTTTTCTGTTTTTTTATTGCAGCTGAGGATAAAAATAAACGCAAGGGGTAAAAGAAAAAGGTGTTTAAAGTTCATAACTGAATTTGGAAAATTAAAAGGCGGAAAGGTAGTAAAGTCTTTTGTTCTTATTCATGATTCCTGGCGCTCATGCCTTTTATATTTTCTTGTTCGCAAACGTTCGGTGCATTGATGTAAGCATTCCTTGCGGAGTCCATTCAGGAACAATCATCCTTCGAACGGTTTGCAAGGGTTGGATGGAATCGCGTTTTGTTGCAAGCGTAAATGAAAGTTTAAAATAGTTGCTTAGTTCCACAGCACTCTTGTGGTCATAAACACCATTCGGATAGGCCCAGTATTCAATTGCCTTGCCTACTATTTTTTCCAGCTTTTTCTTTGGCTCTGCCACCTGTTTCTCCCAATCAGCCGCCTCTTTATATTTGATCACCATCGTATGATCCCAGCTATGAAGTCCAATGGTATGCCCGGCTTTTGCAAGCTGTGCAATTTCATCGGTTGTCATGTAATTCTTCTTGTTGTAAGTAATGGTCATAATAAAGAAAACGCCTCTGAATCCATACTTTTCCATCACGGGAGCGGCAATCGTGGAATGCTCCACTCTTGAATCATCAAAAGTTATCATAAAAGGTTTTTCGGGCAAGTCTTTATTATAAACCAGATAGTCATATAATTGTGCGGGCGAGATGGAGTGGTAACCACTATCAGCCAGTATTTTAATATGCGAGGCAAAAGTTGCAGGACTGACTGTATAATCGCCTTTCTTGCCATCTGCAATACGGTGATAACAGAGAACCGGCACTTCGGATTTTGCATAAATCTGGACAGGGGTATTTGCAATCTGTTTAACAGAGGCGCTGTCTTTTATTGCAATTGGATTGGCTGCTGTGTTTTCTTTGCGTTGATTCGTCTGGTTACAACTAATAACTACTAATCCTAAAAATAACGTGCAGACAGGTATTAATTTTCGATACATTTATTTCTTCATTGATTGATAAATCACTTCCTGGATCTTGGTTCGTATCCCCATTTTTGCCAGCTTGTTTATTCCATCACTTGGGTAAGTCCGGTTGCTTAAGAAGACATATACTAATTTGTTAACCGGATCAACCCAGCAGCATGTTCCTGTATAACCAGTATGACCATAAACTGCCCGTGGTGCTGAAATACTACACGGACTTAACTTTGGATTTTCAGGAATTGGTTTATCATAGCCCAGGTCACGTCTTCCGCTTGCCGAAGTGGTAGTTGTAAAGAGCCTGCATGTTTCTGTACTAAGATAACGTTTCCCATCCAGCTCACCATTATTGAGTAACATCTGATATACTTTTGCGACATCACGGGCAGAAGCAAATAAGCCGGCATTACCAGAGATTCCACCCAAAAAGGCGGCAGCCGGATCGTGCACATAACCTTGTATTACTCCGTTGCGCAAGAAATCCTTTTTCAATGTTGGAGCAATATCCTCCTTTTTATGCTTTCGTAAAGGCAGATAAGCCATGTTGTCTAATTTCATTGGTGTAAAGAATTCCCTTTCCAGAAACACATCCATAGATGTATCGCAAATCGTTTCCACAACTTCTTTCAACAAAATAAAGTTCACACAGCTATACAGATAAGTCTTGCTTTTCATTGGTGTCTTTGCTATCATTTGCATCGCAGACTGATGAAAGCGATTGTTTACATAGAAGCTGTCCGATACCTGTGAGGCGTATTCAACCGAAGGAATTTTCGAAGCCCAGTCTTCTTTGAATAGAAATGCAGGACCAACTACTCTTTTTTTATCCATCCGAATAC
Source organism: Prolixibacteraceae bacterium (assembly GCA_031421065.1). Taxonomy (GTDB): domain Bacteria; phylum Bacteroidota; class Bacteroidia; order Bacteroidales; family Prolixibacteraceae; genus Aquipluma. The sequence continues at coordinate 11,312 of JANONW010000398.1, read as the reverse complement.
CAGAAGTCAAATCTTGCGCTGAGACTGATAAGGGTGGTATATATTTTTTCTCAATTACCAGTTGGTAAAATGGAAGAGACGAAGGCAGGCCGGACTCATGAAAAAGTAGTTGCGTTATCGTTATGTTTTCCTTATCCGTGCCCCGAAGGTAAGTAAGATATTTGGATGCCTTATCTGTCAGTTTAAGTTTGCCGTTATCGTAAAGCTTCATGATAGCCAGCAATGTTCCTGTTGTCTTTGAAAGGGAAGCCAGGTCATATATAGTGTTCGGTTTTACCTTTTGCTCTGCTTCGTAAGTGTAGTTTCCAAAACACTTGTCATAAATTGGTTTACCGTCTTTCAAAACCAATACCTGACACCCGGGGAAAGCCATGGCCTTAATGCCGTTTTTTACAATAGTATCAATGTTGGCGAGCTTTACAGAATTCATCCCAAAGTCTTCCGGCGAATATAGAGTGAAGAAATTTGGAGTGATGGTGTCCTTTTCCGTTGGAGCGAAAGCACAATCAGCTCTTGCAGTGGCAAAAAAGTTGTTTTCTGCCTGATCCGTAACAACTATGAAAAATAAAAAGACAAATAATATTGTAATTCGGTTTTTCACTCGAAAATATCGGTATTAAATTATTGATTTATATTGCGTTCTAATGCCTGTTCCAATTCCCGCTGGTCAATTCATGTTCACTTTACGTTGCTAACTTAGAAATAAATTCCATGGCATGTGCGTTTCAAGCTCCATTTAATTTGTTTTTTATCGCCGGAAGTCGGCCTGGAAAGCAGAAAGGGAAGTCCTGAATAATCATTCTTCTTGGGAGATAGATTTTCTAATGGACGTATCATCTCATCTCATTAAATTTAGTTAATGAATAAAACTTTCAAAAATGAATCACCCTTTTCGAATTGCGTTAGTATAATCCCATTTGGATTTTTAATGACTGCACCGAGCTCGATTCTCCTGAAGTGGACGGCGAGGTGCTGATCAGCAAAGAAGTTCGACTGAAAAAGGGACAATTTTACCAAACCGGAGTTAACGGTTCAGATGAATTTGATTTTTATGCGAAAATAGAGTTGAAGTAATGGCTGCCAAGGTATTTTTGAATTCATTTACAACAGTTTCTCTAATTCACTTGGGCTGATTATTTTTGTCCCTTTATATTCCAGCAATTCCAGCAAATCCTTATCACCAGTCACTAAAAAATCAGCAGTTCCAATTGAACAGAGGCTAAGCAAGAAATTATCTTTTGAATCTCTGCAGATATCAGGAATGTCTTGAATTTCAAAGGTTAACCCAATTATTGAAATTAAATCTATGAAATCATCAACATCCTGTTTGTTAAAGTATTTCCTGAATTTTGGTCGTGCAGTTACTATCCTTATCTCTTTTATTAGCTGATCGGTTAGTATTAATTTGATCGTCGAATCTGTTAGCTTATCTTTGAGTTTTCTTAAACGCTTGCCAATTAGGAAGCTAATCAGAACATTGGTGTCAACAACTATTCTATTTTCCAAGTGATTTTGTATAGAGTTTTTCCCTGGCAATCTCACATTCCTTAGTTATCTCTTCTTCTGTTAAATCATTATTTTTAAATGACTTAAGTAATTTAGTCAATTTTGAATCAATGACTTCCTTTTCTAATTCTTTTGAAATTCTAATCTTTTCATTTGCCGGAAGTTGTTTGACAATCTGCAATATTTGACTAAAATTCAATTTCACCTGATATGATAAAGTTGATTTCATGTGTTTATAATTTGTTTTTTAACTACCACATAGCCTGTCCCGATTTATCGGGAGAACTTCCAAATAATCATCCTCCTGTATGAGAACGATTTTTTCATGGTCGTTTCATCTCAATAATTTTTTAACAAATATAAGAAACTTTCAAAAATGAATCTGATACTTTTTATCTGGATCCTTCTCATTCATTGTCAAACCTTGCCGGCACCAGTCCCAATTTTTCTTCAGCAAACTGAAAACTTGCTTTTTCAACATCCTGCCATGCTTTTGAAAACAGTTTGGCGCCAATCGGATGGCATCCTGCTTCGGGAAAGGCCACTTTTTGCTTCAGATTTTCAGGAGTACCCAACTGATCGAACATTTTTAGCATGGCATCAACTTTAACAGTTTGATCCTGATTTTCCTCGTCTTTGTAATAATATCCCAGAAATACAGGTTTGTCAACTTTGGCGAATGTTTCTTTTGTCATGGTCGCATCAACCAACTGCTGAAGGTAAACGATGGCTTCGAGCCGGTATTTGCAATTCCAGTAGCGACAATCTTCCGAAGCAAAATCAGTATTTGTAACCCGGTATTTTCCCTTGTAACCGCTGCGTGCGATCTGCAATCCCCAGGGTTTACTGAGCAGAAAAGCTGCCGGGTTGTTTATCGCAATGTTGGGTGAAAGTAAAATCAATCCATCCATCAATTCCGGAAAATCGGATGCCAGTTTCAGCATTAGGGTTCCGCCTGTGGAAGTTCCCATCAGGATTACTTTTTTGCCCAAAGACGGAGCAACTGCCAACGCCTCTTTGGCCGATTCGTAAAGCCGGTCAGGAGTCATGTCAATTAAAGCTTCGGTAGTGTCAATTCCATGTGAGGCAAGTAATGGAATATATAAGTTCATACCATAACGGCGTGCAAAATCGACGTGAACGGGATTGCCTTCGTACCACGAAGCAGAGAATCCATGAAGATAAAGCAGACAGTAGCCTGTTTTATTTTTCAGGCTATCGTTGACCCAAACAATCCGGCTTTCATTGCCAGGCTTGATTTTTAGTCCGGCTTCTTTGTTCTTTAGATAAGAATCAAATTCGGAAGCCTGAAGTTGAATGGTTGGAAGGTTGGATCCTAATTCGGGTTTTGGGAACTTGGGCCCTGCAATGTATGCCACTATAAAAACAGCAATCAATAAAAGTATAATGCGTAGAAACTTTTTCATAGCGGATTGGTTTAATCAAAATCTTAAACAGCCTCTTAATTTTACGAAAATAATGAAAATTGAATTGTATGTCAAGTCACTAAACAACTTGGCTAGTTTGTGGTTCAAATGTAGCGTATCAATAAACATTAGAAATTAGTATTTGTTACTTATAATGTTTACTTTAAAAAACTGAAAACCAATTGTTCAACTATGGATAAATTTTCGCAAGTGGGTAATCATGAGATCCTTGCCATTGAAGAATTATATTCCTCTTATTTGATTGATCCTGAGTCGATAGATGTAAGTTGGAAGAATTTCTTTGTCGGATTTGAGTTTGCCCGCAAGAACTATGCTGATCAAAAAAGTGTACTTCATGACGATAAAATCGATAAAGAATTTGCGATCCTGAACCTTGTTCACGGCTATCGACAGAGGGGGCATTTGTTTACAAAAACCAATCCTGTAAGGTCGCGGAGGAAATATTTGCCAACTCTGGATATCGAAAACTTTGGATTGCAAAAATCTGACCTCGACACTGTTTTTAAAGCAGGCAACAGCATTGGTATCGGACCAGCTACCCTGAAAGCTATCATTGAACATCTTGATGCTACTTATTGTGAGTCGATTGGTGTTGAGTATGTTTATATGAGGAATCCTGAACTCGTTGACTGGTTGAAAGTTAAAATGGAATCGACCCGGAATTCGCAGGTTTTTACCCCTGAACAGCAAAATCATATCTATTACCATTTGAAAATTGCGGTTGGTTTCGAAAGCTTTATCCATAAAAAATTTGTTGGACAGAAACGGTTTTCACTCGAGGGTGGCGAAGCCCTGATTCCTGCTTTGGATGCAGTAATTGAACATGGCGCAGAACTGGGCATCAGCGAGTTTGTGATTGGAATGTCACACCGTGGCAGGCTCAATGTCCTGACCAATATTCTCGAAAAGCCTTATGCCCATATTTTTAAAGAATATGTTGGGACTGAATACGAACAAGATGTTTCGCTCGGTGATGTGAAATACCATTTGGGCTATGAAAATGAAGTTGAAACCGATCATGGTAAAAAAGTCCGGCTAAGCCTCATGCCCAATCCATCCCACCTTGAAACGGTTGGCGCCTTGGTTCAGGGAATGGCCCGCTCGCGAATTGATAGCCACTATAACGGCGATTACGATAAGGTGGCGCCAATCATTATTCATGGCGATGCTGCCATTGCTGCACAGGGTATTGTTTACGAAGTTATACAGATGTCGCAATTGCCCGGCTATAAAACCGGGGGAACTATTCATTTGGTTATAAATAACCAGGTTGGCTTTACGACCAATTATCTGGAGGCGCGTTCGAGCACCTATTGCACCGATGTGGCCAAAGTGACACGTTCGCCTGTATTTCATGTGAATGGTGACGATGTGGAAGCCATCATTTTTACGGTAAAATTAGCTATGGAATTCAGGCAAAAATTTCATTCTGATGTTTTTATAGATATTTTATGCTACCGGAAATATGGGCACAACGAAGGCGACGAGCCCCGGTTTACTCAGCCATTGTTGTATAAAGCGATTGAGAAACATCCCAATCCACGAGATATTTATGCTGATAAACTGGCAGGGCAAGGTGTGATGGGCAAGGAAGAATCGTTGAAACAGAACCATGAATTTGATCTTTTACTTGAAGGGAAATACAAAGAATCAGAAAAAATTGACAAAGTAAGAGTACGCCGTTTCCTGAAAGGTGAATACCTTGATTTTAAAAATCCATCGAAAATTGACCTGATCCAATTGGTTAAAACAGGTGTTAAAAAAAGTGAGCTGTTGCGGATTGCCGAAAGAATCAATACACTTCCGGCTGACAAAAAATTTTTCAAGAAAATTGACCGGATCGTTGAAGATCGTCGGATGATGATCCTGGATAACCGGATGGATTGGGCGATGGCCGAATTGCTTGCTTATGGAACTTTGCTCGAAGAAGGATTTCCTGTCAGGTTGAGCGGTCAGGATACTGAACGGGGAACTTTTGCCCACCGGCACGCCTCTTTTGTAGTAGAGGATACTGATGAAAAATATTTTCCACTAAAGAATATCAGCGATCAACAGGCGAAATTTCATGTTTTCAATTCGCATTTATCCGAATATGGCGTACTTGGGTTCGAATACGGATATTCTTTGACAAATCCCAAATGTTTAACCATTTGGGAGGCCCAGTTTGGCGATTTCTTCAATGTTGCACAGGTAATTTTCGACCAGTATATCTCATCAGCTTACGAAAAATGGGGCATGATGAACGGCTTGGTTTTGTACCTTCCGCATGGCTATGAAGGCCAGGGGCCCGAGCATTCGAGCGCACGTATCGAGCGGTTTTTAAACCTGACAGCAAACAATAATATGCAGGTTGTAGTTCCGACAACTCCTGCCAATATGTTTCATTTAATTCGTCGTCAATTGCATTGGAATGTGCGAATACCGCTGATTATTTTCACCCCTAAAAGCTTGTTGAGGCATCCAATGGTCACCTCCTCTGTGGAAGAACTGACAGACGGACATTTTCAGGAAATTATTGAAGATACTGTTAATAAGCCTGAAAAAATAAGGAAGCTGGTATTTACATACGGAAAACTCTATTACGATTTACACAAACGGCAAGCAGAGGAAGGTATTTTGGAAGTCGCAATGGTTCGTGTCGAGCAATTGTTCCCACTTCCAATTGACCGAATAAAAACGATTATTGCAAAATATCCGAACATTGAGAAAATAATCTGGGTACAGGATGAACCAATGAACATGGGAGCATGGCAGCATATTCAACGTTTTTTGCCTGATGTGCCTTTCGAATTGATTTCCAGACCGGCCAGTGCAAGTCCTGCCGGCGGGCTTATGTATCAGCATAGTTTGCGATTAAAGGAAATACTCGATTCAGTATTTAGCGAAAAAGTATTAGCTTAACACCATTAAAATTACAAGCATGTTATTTGAAATAAAAATACCTACTCCGGGCGAATCCATCACGGAAGTTGAAATTGGGAAATGGTTGGTTGCTGACGGCGATCTGATATATAAAGATCAGGAAATAGCTGAAGTTGAATCGGACAAAGCGACCCTGACTTTATCGGCCAATGAAAGCGGGCAGATAAAAATACTGATTGCTGAAGGCGAAACCGTTGCCGTTGGAACCATTGTCTGTACCATCGACACCAGTGTTGCTCCTGAACATAGGCCAGCGAAACAACCAATTGCCTCTGAACTTTTTCCGGAGCCAAAAGATTTAGCTGTTACTGCTCATGAAAAGGTTCGTGTTGCCAAAAAACCGGTTATGCCAGAAGGGTCAACTATTAAAATTACTCCGGTTGCCCATAAAATGATGGAAGACAACCACCTTTCGATGGAAGAGGTGCTGAACGGTTTGCACCGTATTTCGAAAAGTGATATTGAAGCGGTGCTTGCCCTTCCGAATCAGGAAAAGACAGTTGCCGAAAAGGTTACTTTCTCACGGGCCGGGAAGCGTGAAAAAATGACCATGTTGCGGCGGAAGTTGGCTGAACGTCTGGTTTCAGTAAAGAATGAAACAGCCATGCTCACAACTTTCAACGAAATTGATATGGGCCGGGCAATGGAAATGAGGACAAAACTTCAGAATAGATTTGTTGAAAAACACGGATTGAAGCTGGGTTTCATGTCTATTTTCACCAAAGCAGTCGCCGAGGCCATGCAATTTTATCCGTCAATCAATTCGCAAATCAATGGCGATGAAATCATTTCATCAGAATTTGTTGATGTTGGTATAGCCGTTCAAACACCCAAAGGGTTAATGGTTCCGATCGTCAGGAATGCTGAAAGTAAAACGGTTCCACAAATTGAACTTGAAATCAAGGAACTTGCGGATAAAGCACGTACCAAAAAGATCAGCGTGGAAGAACTGACCGGAGGAACATTTACCATCACCAATGGCGGAACTTTTGGCTCATTACTTTCGACCCCGATCATCAACCCACCTCAATCAGCCATTCTCGGAATGCACAACATTGTCGATCGCCCTGTGGCTGTGAACGGTCAGGTGGTAATCCGCCCAATGATGTACGTAGCTCTGTCGTACGATCACCGCATCATTGATGGAAAGGATTCAGTAGGGTTTCTGGTAAAGGTGAAAGAGTTGATTGAAAATCCTGAACGATTGCTCACCGGCGGCCGAAATCCGGAGGAAGTTTTGCTCGGACTATAATTTCGTTTTTGTTCCAAACGGAATGGTAAATCCAAGCCAATACCAAATCCGGTATTTTCTTCACCAACAACGGTTCCGACCAGGGCGCCAATGCCCAGGTTAATTTTGGCTTTCACTACCGGAACCGAAATTTTGGCGGTAATCTATGCCGGGGTTGAGGTGCCCGCGAAAAGGAAAAGAGGTACTACGCCCACACCAACCGAAAAATGATCGGTAAAGCCGTAAACTGCCTGATTGAACATGATCCAGACATTCTGGTAATAACTCATTCCCTATAGTAAAGTTCATTAGGGGAAATATTGGTATGTTGAAAAAAAAGCAATAAAAAAGCCACCCGCATGTGAGGACGAGTGGCTCTATCTGTTTGAAAAATGTTTGAACCTTTGTTTATAAACGATTAAAATTTATTCTGAAACTACTTCGAAACCTAATTCTACAATTACTTCTTTGTGTAATTTGATTTTGGCGGTATAGTTTCCGATCTCTTTAACACTGTCGTCTGAAATCATGATCTGTTTGCGATCGATTTCAAATCCTTTGGCATTGATAGCCTCGGCCAGCATGATGGTATTGACCGAACCGAAGATTTTTCCGGTGGTGCTGGTTTTTGCTCCAATAACAAGTTGAACAGTTTTGAGTTTTTCAGCAATTTCCAAAGCAAGATCTTTCATTTTTGCTTGTTTGTGTGCCCTCTGTTTGGTGTTTTCGGCCAATACTTTTTTGGCCGATTCGGTGGCGATAATAGCCATCTTTTGTGGTATCAAAAAGTTACGTCCATGTCCGCTTTTAACGGTAACGAGATCGTCTTTTGATCCTAATCGTGCAACATCCTGCAATAATATAACTTCCATTTTTTCAGCTTTAAATTATTTCATCATATCAGTAACATATGGAAGTAACGCGATATGACGTGCTCTTTTAACTGCTTTAGCCACTTTACGTTGGTACTTCAAAGAGGTTCCGGTGATACGGCGTGGTAAAATTTTACCTTGCTCGTTTAAGAATTTTTTCAAGAACTCACCATCTTTGTAGTCGATGAATTTGATCTTGTTCTTTTTAAAGCGGCAATACTTTTTCTTTTTGATTTCAACCGACGGTGGGGTCAAATACCTGATTTCACTTGAATTTGCGGCCATAATTTAGTTCTCCTTTTCAGTTTTAGCTTTTGTTTTATTGATTCTTTTTTCGCTGTAAGCAACGGCATGCTTATCCTTACTGAAAGTCAGGAAACGTATAATGCGTTCGTCGCGTCTGAATTGGGTTTCTAACGTTTTTGCAAACGTAGGTTCTGCTGCAAATTCGATGAGTTGATAAAACCCTGTCGATTTTTTTTGAATGGGATAAGCTAATTTGCGCAATCCCCAGTCCTCTTCATTGACAATCTCACCACCGTGTTCGGTAATGATGTCCCTGAATTTTTTTACCGTTTCCTTTACCTGAATATCAGATAAAACGGGAGTAACGATGAAAACGGTTTCATACTGGTTTTTCATAAAACATCTAAATTAATTAAACATGAATACTTTATACCTAAATTTAGGTCGCGCAAAATTATAAATATTTTGGGTTTAATCAAACATGTTTCAGTTAATTCATTACTGATTGGTTAAGATTACAGTATTGCACCTATTTCATTCAGGTAATTTACTTTCTCAGCTTGACCAAGTTCCCTGTACCCAATAACCAGTTTTTCAATCAGCCGTTTAATAATTATGCGGTCATGGCAGGCTTCTGTCAGCTTTTGCCGTTCCGTTTCATCGCTTGTATGCTGTATATAATCAACTTCTTTTGGGCCAATAATGGCTCCACTATTCGATGTATTGATATAAAACAGGATTGCATTATCGGTTTCTTCACCATGCACCAACCGGGCCATATCCTTGTCGAAATAACCAACAAGCGGGTTTTTCTGAAAATCGATGTAACGGACCGGAAGGTTTAACGAACGGGCAATCAGTGTATCCATAGAATAGCTATCGAAACCGGATTGCCTTTTTTTGTGTCCAGTATCCGGTTTATATGTGTTTGATTTTCTCTCTTGTATCGTTCATCTGGATTTTCTGAATGATGGTTTCTATACGTTTCTCAACCAATTCATCCAGACTGGTTTCCCAAATATGCTCCAAGTGGTCAACTATGGAAATATCTTCTTTCAAGAGTTCGTCCTGAACAATGTGAAAGGCAGAATCATCCGGGTCATCTAATAGCATAATCAGCGAATCCAGCTTTTTTTTAATCATTTTTGTCTGTCGAATTAAATGGTTAACCTTTCCAGAACAAGCTGAATCAATGTTTCCATCGATTCATGGTAATCAGCGTTTGCTTCCTTTTTTACCCGGTTGGCAATAATCAGGCAAATGGTCAGTGCTTCGTGCCCAAGAAGTTTTGACAGCCCATAAATGGCCGAACATTCCATTTCAAAGTTGGTGATTTTTTGTGATCCAAATTCGAAGGATACGATTTTTTCGTTTAAAAGCAGATCGGCAAGCGGTAACCGGAGCACCCTGCCCTGCGGTCCGTAAAATCCGGGTGCCGAAATAGTTACTCCTGAAATAGTGTCGGCCTGGTGAATTTTAGAAAAAAGTGTTTCCGAACAGTTTACCACATAAGGCGATGTCAGTTGTTTCCCCCAACCGGTATGTTGTTTGAAAGCTTCCTCAAAAGGCAAATCAGAAACAGAATCGCGGTTGGCATAAAAATTCAGCAATCCGTCAAATCCGATGGCTTTTCTGGAGACTACAAACGAATTGACAGGTAAATAATCCTGAAGTCCGCCTGAAGTTCCAATCCTGACCAAATTTAATTTACGGAATCCCGGTTTTATCTCGCGGGTTTTCAGGTCTATATTGGCCAAAGCATCGAGTTCGTTCACCACAATATCAATATTGTCGGTTCCGATTCCGGTTGAAACGATTGTTACGCGTTGGTTGTTGAATTTTCCCGTGGTAGATACAAATTCACGGTTATGTGCCTGAAATTCAATATCTGTCAATAATTTTCCTATTAATTCAACCCTTCCCGGATCGCCAACAAGAATGATATTATCCGCAATTTGTTCGGGTTTGAGGTGAAGATGGAATATACTTCCATCAGCATTTATGATTAGTTCAGATGATTTGATCATTTTTAATTTATTTGGACTGCCTAATCTATACAAAATGAAGGTAAAAGGCAATATTTTCAACTATTTTTGTCGATCATGTGAAAGATAAGGAATATACATTGATGTTTTTTTTTGAAACCTAATAACATACAATCGGTTAAAGGGGGGTGATGATTTGAAACCCTGACTGTATATTATTGGAGGCAGCTTTAAATTTTAAAGGAACATGTGGAAAAACAGCGACTGAATAGTGACCAAATTCTTTTGTTGGCACCATAATCGTTCTACCTGACTTTATTTTTTGAGATTACAAAACTCACAATGAATATTAATGCCCCAACCATACTCATAACCGAAGCTGTGTATGATGCAAAATCATAGTCATTAAAACGGTCGTAAAGAAATCCGCCGGTTAACGGGCCAAAAATTCCTGCAACTGCGTAACCTAAAAATACATACGGGTATATTTTGCCCAGATTAAGGATGCCATAAATTTGCGAGGTTTCTTTAGCAAATAGTACGAAATTACCACCAAATCCAAAACCAATGAATGCAGAAAGAGCAATATAGGTAATAGAATTGAGTTTAAAATATCCTAAGAAAAAAATAGAAATTGCCTGAAATGTAAGTGCAAGAAAAATACAAATACTTGCTCCTATATAATCGCTTAAAAACCCCCAGATGAGCCGTCCTGAAAAATTGGCAATGGCAAATACAGAAACACCTAAAACCAAAATATGATTACTTATGTTGTGTTCGTTGCCTATAAGTTTTAGGCTGCCAATAACAAGCAGGCCGGCAAATGTTCCAAAGAAAATGCCAGAAAATAACTTAAAGAATTTAGCATCAGCTTTGAAGTTGAGTTTTTTACTTTCATTAGATTCTTCAGCAAGAGGGGCTTTCATAAAGTTTGAAAAAAATAGTATTATAAGCCCATATACAATTCCAATAATTATAAAAAGTTCTAAAATACTTTTTCCCGCTACTAATAAATTTTCTATTACCATTGAAAAAATAAAAGCAGCCAAACCAAAGCCTGCGGCAGCAATTCCGGTAATAAGCCCCTTTTTTTCGGGGAACC
>JANONW010000397.1:0-1598 GCA_031421065.1 Prolixibacteraceae bacterium | reverse complement strand
CCGATTGCGCATGCCTTGGGTTTTCCCGAACGTATTGAAGCTGGCGTGACGCCTCTGGATATGTTCAAGGTCGCCCGGCTGGATTTTGAAGTACCAGATTTCAGACGCTTTCCCTGTCTGGGGCTCGCCTACCAAGCGCTTGCTGCCGGTGGTAGTACCCCAGCCATACTCAACGCTGCCAACGAAGTGGCCGTAGAATCTTTTCTTAAACGTCGCATGCCATTTACTGCGATTCCAGTCATGATTGAGCAAGTCATGCAGACGGTCAGTCGCAAGGATGTCACCACCCTTGAAGATGTCCTGGCAGCAGACTGCATGGCGCGTGAAACTGCGCATGAGTGGCTGGCGTCCCTAGTGTAAAGTGTCAGGAATATCACTCCCAAAAAATACCTGGGTTGTCCCCGATCTGATCTTTTTCCCCCGCTATATTCACCCCATCACACTAATATGACACTCCCTTTTACGATCGGTGCTTTTGTTGTCGCCTTGGGTGTGCTGATCGTATTCCACGAATTTGGCCATTATCTGGTGGCGCGCTGGTGCGGAGTGAAAGTGCTACGTTTTTCTATTGGCTTTGGCCGACCTCTGCTGAGAAAACGCTGGGGGAAAGATCAGACCGAATGGGTGATAGCTGCTTTCCCTCTCGGTGGTTACGTCAAAATGTTGGATGAGCGTGAAGGCGATGTCGCTCCCGAGGAGTTGACACGCTCGTTCAATCGCAAATCGGTCGCACGTCGTAGCGCCATCGTCGCGGCAGGACCAATCGCCAACTTTCTGCTGGCCATCCTGCTCTACTGCTTTCTATTCATGCTCGGCGTCAGTGGAATGAAACCAATTCTAGGACCTGTGACTCCTGCAACACCCGCTGCATTCGCGACTTTCGAGGCGGGAGAAACTATAATAAAAATCGGCACTGAGTCCGTGGCTACTTGGCAGGATGCACGCTGGCTGCTGCTGGCGCAGGCCGTAGAGAAAGCTCCTGCTGTAACCGTGGAGACTCTCAATCAACGCGGGGAAATAAATTGGCGGAACCTTGATTTAAGCAACTTTCATACTGATGACCTGGACGGAGATTTTCTGAAGAAAATCGGTCTGAATAGTTATCAGCCTGCAATGAAGCCTATTATTGCTCAGGTAACAGCGGACGGCGCAGGCAGCCGCGCTGGCCTGCTGGAAAATGATGAAATTCTGGCCGTAAACGGAGAGAAAATTGCAGGCTGGGAAGAGCTGGTGCGGCTGGTGCGCTCCAAACCGGGAGAGTTACTGATACTGCAAATCCGCCGTGGCAGCTCCATCCTCAATATTAATGTCACTCCTGATACAGTTACTGAAAAAGGCGAGAAAATTGGCAAGGTCGGCGTTGGCCCAAAAATTGATCCTGCCGTCCTGGAAGGGCTGTTGGTAAAAACCAGTTATCCGCTTGGCGCTGCCTTGATCAAGGCAGTGGATAGAACTTGGGAAACATCTGTGTTTACGCTGCGAATGCTGGGAAAAATGCTGATAGGAGAAGTGTCGTGGAAAAACGTCAGTGGACCCATTACCATCGCCGATTACGCCGGGCAGTCGGCGCAGATGGGACTTGCTCCGTATCTGGGGTT
>JANONW010000396.1:0-2709 GCA_031421065.1 Prolixibacteraceae bacterium | reverse complement strand
CCAGTCGTTCACTCGTCAGGCGCAGGTTCGGGTTGCGCGGTGCCGGCTGTCCGGCCAGCACCAGGTCCAGGTGATGCAGCGCCAGTTCGGCCAGCAGTTGCTCGAATTCGCCTTCGTGGCACACCAGCCGCAACGATGGCGTGGCCAGCACAGGCTCCAGCAGCGCGTGCGCGGCCAGCTTGGAAATGCCGTCCGACATGCCGACAGCCAACCGGGCGACCTTGCCACTGGCAGCTTCGCGCACTTCGTCGGGAATCAACTGGCCCAGTTGAAAGATCTCCTCGGCGCGGGCGAACGCGGCCTGGCCGGCCTCGGTCATCGCCACACCGCGGCCGGCCGGTTTGAGCAGCTGGTGGCCCATCGCCTTCTCGAGTTCCCGCACCTGGGCGCTGATGGTCTGCACCGCCATGTCCAACCGCTCGGCCGCGCGGGCGAAGCCGCCTTCCTTGGTGACGACCCAGAAGTAGTACAGATGGCGGTAGTTGAGCATGCCGGACTCACATCGGAAAAACAGAAGTCCAATTCTGCCTGACACTGGTTTCTTCGAATCTCGAACAGATGAAGACTACCGGCTGCTGCTCAACATAGGGGAAACAATCATGTTCTACGCATTCAGCTGGTTTGTGGTCTTCAGCCTTCTGGCGCTGTGGTCGCTTGCAGCCTGGGCGTTCCACTCGATCACGGCATGGACGATCTCGAATGCGGGCGTCCTGACAGGGGGCGCCGGGGCGACCGAAGGCTTGCGTATGCCGGAGTGGCTGGCGCCCTGGGTGCCTCCCGAGTTCGCTCTCGCTTTGAATTCGATGGTGTCGGCTTTCACGCCTGCCATCGAAGCCGTGCTGGGATGGGCACCCGCCTTGGTAGGCGGTCTGTCGGTGGCGGTCTGGGTGGTCTGGGCCATCGGGAGCGTCCTCCTTGTCGTCCTGGGGTTCGTGGCCACCGGACTCATCGCCGTGCTGCGCCGTCGCGCTTCCACGCTTGCGGCCACTGCCAGGGGTCCGGCGACCGCAGGCTGACCGGACCATCGGTGAACTGCGGGAAATACGAACCTGCGTTCACTCCGGCACTGGTTCTTCTCGAAACCAGAACCGCCGAACATCCACCATCTTCCCTTCAGCAACCAAGCACATGGACACCGTCGTTCTTGTCCTCGCCGTCATGACTGCCACGATGTTCGCCGTCACCTTCCACGCCTGGCGTCTTGGCAACGAGAAGCGTGACGTGGCCCTGCTCGGCGCGGTGGGCGGCTTGTGTGGTGTCGGCACAGCCGTCGCCGCGATCATCTGAGAATCTCCCATGGACACCCTGATCCCCTTTTTTGCGGCCGAGTTCCTGGGGACACCGACCTGGGTTTGGTTCACCTTCGTCGGCATCGTCGTCGCGCTGCTGGCCTTCGACCTCGGCGTGCTGCACAAGGATGACAAGGAGATCGGTGTGCGCGAGAGCCTTGTGCTCTCCGGCGGCTACATCAGCGCCGCGTTGATGTTCGGTGCCTGGGTCTGGTGGTACCTGGGCGCGCAGAGCGGCATGGACTACTACACCGGTTTCATGATCGAGTGGTCGCTCTCGCTGGACAACGTGTTTGCGATCGCGCTGGTATTCAGCTATTTCGCGATTCCGCGGCGGTACCAGCACCGCGTGCTGTTCTGGGGCATCCTGGGCGTGATCGTGATGCGCGCCGTCATGATCGGACTGGGCGCCGCACTGGTCAGCCAGTTCAGCTGGGTCTTGTACCTGTTCGGTGCCTTCCTGATCTTCACGGGCATCAAGATGTGGATCATTGCCGACCACGTGCCGGACATCGCGAACAACCCGCTGTTGAAGTACCTGAAGCAGCACCTGCGGGTGACCGACGGGCTTCGTGGCAACGCCTTCTGGGTACGGGAAACCGACCCCACGACCGGAAAGGTGGTGCGCTTTGCGACACCACTGTTCTTGGCGCTGGTGCTGATCGAATTCGTGGACCTGATCTTCGCGGTCGATTCGGTGCCTGCGATCTTCGCCATTACCACCGACCCGTTCATCGTCTACACCAGCAACATCTTCGCCATCCTCGGCCTGCGCGCGCTGTACTTCGCGCTGGCGGCGATGATGCACAGGTTCAAGTACCTGAAGTACGCGCTGGCCATGGTGCTGGTGTTCATCGGATCGAAGATCTTCCTGGTCGGCATCATCGGCAAGATTCCAGCAGTAATCTCGCTGAGCGTGACCTTCGGCCTGATTGCCGGCGGTGTGCTGGTGTCGCTGTGGAAGACACGCGTGCAGCCCACTGTCGTCGCGCCGACATGACGGCGCCCATCGTGCTGCGGCAGCGCAACGCAGCCGCAGCCTTGCCTGCCGAGCGGGTGTCGATGCAAACCATGGCGCGGGCCTACGGGTCCACGACACACGGCACAATGCTGCATCTGATGGCAGCGCCTTGCCTAGATCTGGGGCAGCGAGTGGAACACGCGTTGGGTTTCAATGTGAACGGGCCTGATTGATGATCTACGCGACCCTCAAGACCCTGCATGTGCTGTCCATCGTATGAGGTAAGCGGCCCGCAGAGGCCGCAGGCCGGAGCGGGTCGGCTTGACCGAAGGGTTAGACCCATTCACCATGGCACCTTTCCTGCTGCGTTCCGAATGCGTGACCACATTGCGTTGTCCGGTTCCAATGGTAGCAGCCAAGACAGAAGCTCTCGAAACTCGGCATCGAACTTGGCCTGAG
>JANONW010000395.1:0-5884 GCA_031421065.1 Prolixibacteraceae bacterium | reverse complement strand
TCGCGTTGATGGGATAAACCGCTTTGTCGGTGCTGAGAACAATCATGCGTTTTACCTTGTGTTCAAATGCAGAATCCAATACATTTTGTGTTCCCATTACATTGGTGTTTACCGCCTCAATAGGGAAAAATTCACAGGAAGGCACTTGTTTAAGTGCAGCTGCATGAAAGATAAAATCGACACCACGCATGGCATAATCCACACTTCGTTTATCACGAACATTCCCAATGTAGAATTTTACCTTGGGATTATTTAAACGATGGCGCATATCGTCCTGTTTTTCTCGTCACGCGAAAAAATGCGGATTTCTTTGATGTCGGTATCTAAAAAACGGTTGAGGACGGCATTGCCAAAGGAACCGGTGCCACCAGTGATTAAAAGGGTTTTGTTTTTAAACATGATACTGTTATCTATTTTTAATTATTCCTCTGTTCAACTAATTGTATGAAATTTACTCCACGCGCTGTAATCCGAAACATTTGTCCCGGGTGATTGGGATTATCAGGGATTGTTTGTTCTATCAAATGATAGGTTTGCAGTTTTGTTAAGATTTTATTCAGATAACCTGATACTTTTTTGAGGCCAAAGGTCTCCTTTAAATCCTTGCGCGACTGAGACCGGATTTGCAATTGTATTAAGATTAAACTAAACAAGGTTTTTCCTTTTTGCTCTTGCCCAACTCTTGCCCCAACTCTTGCCCTAACTCTTGCTGATGTTGTTGCTCTGCAATATAATTCAACTTTACGAACTGTACCTGAAATGACAAACCCACTTCCTTCCAGCGGAATTCGATATCCGGATATTCCTTTAATTCATCGGCAATCATTTTCAATCCGTTCCCCCATTGGTCAATAATGCCCAAAAGTTTGAATACAGGTGCAATAACTTTATTTTTAGCGTCTGATTGACGGCTATCCATCGCTCCATAATCAATTGACGGAGGAAGAAGGCCCGGACTGGTTATTTCAACCATATCATCATAAACAGCCACTTTTATATCCCGAAAACAGCACCAAGGCATTGGTTGGGTATATCACTCCATGATTCTCTTTTGTCAATTCCAATTTTTTCAGCGTTTGTTTACTGAGTCCTTCTCCCGTTTTTTCGCTGAAAATGGAATTAAAAGAATCGGTTTTTAAGGCATCTGCAGGTTTTTCCAAAACAATTTCGCTGTCAAACGATACATTTCGTTTTCTACGCTCTAATTCTGAAATTAATTTGTTCTTCCATTGCCACCAGTTCCATTTCAGGAAGACCGATAACCTCACGCGGTTTATCCCTGATTCCAATGAATATATCTCCACCGGCATCGTTGGCAAAGGCAACAACCGTTTTTGACAAATCAGAACGTGCAGGCATTGTCTCCTTAAACTCAAGGCGATGGCCTTCTGATTGGGTTATAATTGTACGGATATTCATTTTCTCCTGATATTCATGTTATATGCCATTTCGTTGTTATTATTCGCTGCGCGAAATGATTTGGGCGACATTATTGCTTTGCTTTAACTGTTCAACTGTCCCATCAGTTGAACCACCATCAATAACAATGGTTTCGATGTTTGGATAAGTCTGCTGACGGATACTTCTGATTACATCTGGAAGGTGTTGAGGCTGTTATAAGTAGCGGTTATGATGGAGATTTTCATTCTCTGATATTTATTTCTCTTATTTTTTTGCAAGATCTTCTTGATAAATTTCATGCCGGTAGCAATTTTTTTGTTATCTAAATAAGTCGGAATGTGTCCCTGTTCTCACTAAAATGATTGTCTTTTCTGTATCGTTTTGCAACCAAATTATCAGCAAATCATTTAGAACATGAGATTCCCAATGCCTTGAATACTTTCCGCTCAATTTATGTGGTTTATATTTTTGGTCAATTCCCTGGTGACCTGTTTTTTGAAGCTCCATAATGAAGCTACGCAAAATCCCGAAGTTTAGCGATGAACGTTTCTTGAGTGTTTTTAAATCTTTTTTGAAACTACCCGAAAATCCTATTTTATACATATCAAATTGAATTGAACAGTTCATCAACACTGTCAACCATCGTAACCAAACCTGCTTCTGCTTCTTTCATGGCCTTTAAAGTTTCGGAATTAGGTTCATTCTCATTTTCAATAAGGATATCCTTATCAGATTTTGCTAACTCCTTTAACAAGGCCAGAAGATGTTTCCCTTTGCCTGTTCTTTCGTTTATGGTAAGCTTTATTGTTGTCATGATATATTTTTTCTAATCTAAAACCTGATAGAAGACCCATTTTTAAACTCCGATTAAAATTGGATAATCAAAGTTATCTGATAACCCCGGCAACATAGCTATTTGACCTTCACCGGCTTTAATCAGTTTTTTTGCCACATCCCTGACTATTTCAATGGTCTCGGAAATTGTCCGGCTCTGAGCGACCAAGCCCTGTATGTCATCAGAAGTGGCCAAATAATATCCTTCCGGAAGTTTCTCTATATGTAAGCGTATAATTTTTTCCATTTTTTCTTTTTTTCAAAGGTATCAAAATTATTTGCCTGCTCAAAATGATTGAACGACACTTATTACTAATTTAATTGCGCTGTGTACTTAAATCCTATACGAATTAATCAAATTTCACCGAACCACTAACTTTTATTAAGTATGTAAAAAATCCGATAATATCGCCAGTTGCCAACTAAGTAAAAGGAACAATTTATTGTCGTATTTTCAATTTACTCACCCCGAAGACCGATAAATCGGTCTTCCCCCCTCTCTTCGTGAAGAGAGGGGGCAGAACACCGAAGGTGTGATGGGGGGTGAGTCATAATTTCAAACCAAATTATACGACATAATTTCATTTTCAGTACTTAGATGCCTTCATCTGTGTTCCAATGGTGTTATTCTAAACCGTAAATGGTATGCTGTTTTTTTAGTGCAGAAACTAAATTGCTTCCTGCGAAACCATGGATTCCGGTGATTCACGGATAAGAATTTTAATTTATTTATCTGTATTCATCCCTGCCCGACGCAGGCGGGCGTAACATCCGCGTCATCAGTGTTCTATTTCTTATCCGTGTTCATCGTTTATTCCGACTCAGAAACTACCTCATCCTTTTCTGTATCTATGAACTCGTAGTGCAAGGGCGGTGTAAGCCTTTCGCTAAAGTGAATGGAGCTTTAAATCCGGAACTGTGCGCAGTCCTGAAAATCAATTGTGCTTTAAATAAATCAGGTATAGTGAAATCGCATCGAAATTACTTTTATCCGATTTTCGGAAACTGTATATACTAATCTATGTTCGTCAGTTATACGCCGACTCCAATAACCGCTAAGTTGATGCTTTAATGGTTCAGGCTTGCCTATTCCGGAATATGGAGTTATACAAATGCTCTCAAGCAATTTTGTTATTTTAGACTGAACAGTTTTGTTACCTGACTTCTTCCAAAATTCAATATCATCAATTGCTTTATCGAGAAAATCTACTTCCACAAATCGGATGTTTTTATCGTTTTACCTTTTTTGCCTTCTTGAACTTGTTTGATACCGTGCATCAATGCTTCTTTATTTGCTTTTGTGGAAAGTAAATATTCAGTTTCGTCAAGAATCTTAATTGAATTGTTATTTTCAATTTCGGCTAACGCTTTGAGCATTTCCAAAACATTTTTTCCAATTTTGGTTTTTTCGTTAATCTGAATCGTTGTCATTTTTTGCTTTTTACAAAGGTATTATTTTTCACAAATGTGTTAATCAATCATTTCGCCGTGTTCCTATCTTTTCCTGAATATCAATTGCGGTATTTTCGAAACATTTATTCTTTGCAAATAAACCCCTTTTGAACACTGATGACACTGATTGAACAGATATTCACTGATCTTTTTTAAATTTTTATCTCCCGATTTATCGGGACAAGTTGTGTTCATCCCTGCCCGACACAGGCGGGCGTAACATCAGTGTCATCAGTGTTCCATGGTGTTACTTGTACTGAGCCGCGTTGCCCTGAGCTCTAAGCAGTCGAAGGGTCGAAGTATCAGTGTTCATCGTTTATTCCGACTCAAAAACTACCTCATCCTTTTCCGAATCAATAAACTCATAATGTCCTTCGACAGGCTCAGGAACCAAAGCCTTCTGATAATGTAAACGGAGCTTTAAAGCCCGAACTATGCGCTTTCGTGGCGACGAATTGGGTGATTGCGCGCGTCAGATATGTTTTAACCCTCCGGAAAGTTAACCAGAGATTGAGTTTTGATAGGCAAATTCCGGCGAAATATCATAATTCCAATATAATACTTCATTATTATATGTTGTTTTGACTATTTTTTCCCATAATATTTCACCAAACTGCCCTATTCGTGCATTTTTAAATATATCTTCATTCAATAAACTTTCGACTCCGGTTAAATGCCCGTGGCGCTTAATTAAGGGCAAAACATCTAACTTTTTTATTTCACCACTATTAAATTTGCAGATTAAATTACAGTTAGGTATCACTGAAATTTGAGTTACTCGTATCATTATTGTAATGGATTTATTTTGTGAAAATTTTTACTTAGCCACATTTCCATTAGTTCATCCTTATGAATTTCAGCCCAGGCCTGAACCAATTTTAATTTACTCACAGGTATGTCTCCGTTCAATAAAGCGCCATTTTCAACAAGTATATTGGCTTCAAATTCACCATATTTAACTTTAAAATGTGCTGGATTATGATCGTTAAAAAACATAAAAACAACTATACCATAAAACCTACAAATCTCGGGCATATTTTAACGAATTAGAGTTATTTCAATAGCAAATATATCAACATTTTTTGATTTCCAATTAAGATTAAGTGGTTGTTATTCAGCGTGCCTTCAAGTTATCGTAGCACGATTATCACCTGAGTCCACTATAGAAAATGCTTCATAAAATACCCGGATCGGATACTGGCTTTTACATTCAAAACCCATTCTACTCAGTTCTACCAGCAATGCATTCTGGTAAACCTTTTCGAGAAACCCATAGCCCAGCGTATTATACACTTTATAAAAGGCCTGAATGATCTTTTCCGTTTTGTCTTGATGCAGATATTCCATAATATGAAAAATTAGACCACGGATGACACTGATTAAACGGATATTCACTGCTCTTTTTTTGTTAAAATTTTATCTGCGTTCATCCATTCAATCTGCGTTATCTGCGTGCCAATGGTGTTATCCGTGTTCATCGTTTATTCCGATTCAAAAACAACCTCATCCTTTTCCTTATCTATAAACTCATAGTGCAGCGTTCTATGCAATCCTTCGGATAATGTAAATGGCGCTACAAATCCTGAATTGTGTGCCGCGGTGGCATAAAACTGGGTTGTAGCACCCCGATACGTTTCTCTACGGGACAGGCAGAACTTTTTAACTCGAACAGCGCTTACAGAGAACTTTTTGCAGGTTATTTTAGCAAGTAAATCTAAACTTAAACCTCCAATATAGCCTAACCAATGAGGCAAACGAACAGGGGCAATTTCTTAATCAAACTTTTGGTGGTGCCACTTTGAGGTTATACTTTTCTCGTATTGCCTCCATTTCTTGCTTTAAAATGTCGGGATGCCTCCAATACTTTTGGCTTAATTTTTCACGGATATTCCTCATCATTTTAACTGCGTCAAATTGCTTATTCGTTTTCATCGTCTCTTAATTTTAAAATTTCTCTTGGTGTTCTAATTTCGATCAACCTGTACCCAAGTCGTAAGTTGATTGAGTTGTAAAGCCGGATACGGTCAAGATTTACAATGTGTTTAAAATTCCAACTTGCCAAAACATCTGAATTATTCAATGTCGCAAGTGCAATGTGTAAGGCATCGTTGTAGCTTTTATTGGTCAATGCTCCTTCGCTGATGTAGGTTTCTGCAAGCTGAATTGCTTCGTCATTGATAACAATCACAAATTTGTG
>JANONW010000394.1:0-2057 GCA_031421065.1 Prolixibacteraceae bacterium | reverse complement strand
CACGCGTACCCAGCGCACTACGCGGCACGGGCGGTGCCATTGATTCGCGCAAGTACTCCGATCAGTTCGTCCAATTGTGCAGAGCTGAATAGCTCGTCCGGCCCTCTTGGGCTGAGATCCGTAAACGGCGACTCGTACAGTCGCGCGGCCTCCATGACGCCATGTTCCGTCAAGTGGTTCACGATCAAATTCACGAACTCGATTTGGCTCGCGCTCCATGTCTTGCCGTTCAAGAAGCCGCCCAACGCGTTCTTCGCCGCCTCCCGATCCATGCCCACCAGGGATCGCACGAACAGGCCCAGACCCTGCTATTCACTCTTGGCGCGACCGATCTCTTCGGCCGCGCCGACGCCGCTCTCAACCAGCATCCGCTCCAACTCGGTCAGATCCGCCGCCGTGAGTGCCTTGTTCAACCGCAGCTTGTGAATCGCGATGTGATCCTGATGCGCGCGCAGGAACGCCTGCGCCTTCGCCCTGAACTTCGCGTAGTCCGTGCCCTCCCCGAAGCCGGGCAGTACCACATGCGTCTCGCCGCCCATCTCATCTTCGAAGTCCGTGTAGATAGGCTTGCGCTTCTGCTTCTCGATGAACTTCACGAGGTCCCGTAGATGTCGACGGACGATCTCGAGCATCGGGACCGTGACGTCCTGCCACCACTCGTCGGTCTGAACCTCCTGGATCAGCGCCATCTGGTCCCGCACCATCGGGATCGCGGACTTCTCTTCCAACAGGCCCGCGATCGCCTTGACCTGATCGCGCAGACGCTCGAACCCCGGTTCGGCGCGAAGCCGTGCCAGTTGCAGGTTGAGTATTAGCAGATCGAAGCGCTTCGCCTCCTCTGCCTCCGCCTCGCGCTCGGACGGCAGGCCCGCGACTTCGTGCGCGAGTTCCGACAACGCCTCCGCGGAAAGTACCGCCCACGCCTCCGTCTTGGCGTATTTCTCCACGACGCGGCGTCGCGGCCGGACCACGAAGTTATCCAGGTTCATCGTGGCCACTTCGTCGTGCAATAGCTCGCCGATCGAGCGGCGGACTTCGGCGCCAGTCCGCGAATCGCCGTAAGTGGCCTGCGGCTCCCTGACGACTTCCCCCGTGGCTTCACCGGCGAGGGTCTTGTCCAGCTCGCTGATAAGCTCCAGCCGCGCTGTGAACAGACGCTTGCCGAGCGAGACGCCCAGCGCTCCCTCCGTGGTCTCCGGATTCTGGCTGAAGTACTCCAGGTTCTGGCAGTAGTCGAAGAGGTAGAAGAACTGCTTGTGCTGCCCGGGGCCGAACAGGTCGGGGCAGAGCCGCGTCCCCCGGCCGAGCATCTGCCAGAATTTGGTCTTCGAGCGCACCAGCTTGAAGAACACCAGATTCACGACTTCCGGCACGTCGATACCGGTGTCCAGCATGTCCACCGAGAGCGCGAGGTGCGGCGCCTTCTCCTTGCTCGAGAAGTTGTCGATCAAACTCTGTGCGTAGGTCACTTTGTTGTGAATGACGCGCGCGAACTCGCCCCTGTAGTGCGGGTAGTTCACGTTGAAGCGCTCGGCGATGAAGTCGGCGTGGGCCTGATTCTTGGCGAACAGAATCGTCTTGCCGAGTCGGTCGCCGCCCGCGACCGTCAGGCCGCGTGTCATCAGGTGCGCCAGCACCTTGTCGACGGTGTCCTTGTTGAACAGCCACTTATTGACAGCCTCGGCCTCCACACGGTCGGGCACGCCGCCGTCCTCGTCCCACTCCAGCGCGTCCCACTGGTCCTTGTCGTCCTCAGACAGATCGTCGTACTTGATCCCCTCACGCTGGAACTTGAGCGGCACCGAGACGGCCCGCGGCGGCACCAGAAACCCGTCACGCACCGCTTCTTCGAGCGAGTAGGCATCGGTGGGCACGCCATCTTCGAGATCGAACAGGCCGTAGGTGTTGCGGTCCACCTCGTCCTTGGGCGTGGCCGTGAGCCCGACCAGCAGCGAGTCGAAGTAGTCGAAGATGGCGCGGTACTTCTGGAACACCGAGCGATGCGCCTCGTCGATGATCACCAGATCGAAGTGGCCGACACCGAAACGGCGCTGCCC
>JANONW010000393.1:0-2799 GCA_031421065.1 Prolixibacteraceae bacterium | reverse complement strand
CTCAGGCCAGTTGCTGGCCGACGCGCGCGCCACGTTGGGGGCCACCCTGGGCGCGAGTGGCGAAGACCTGGTCTTCGTGCCCAACGCCACCACCGGCGTCAACATCGTGGCGCGCTCGCTGGCGCTGCAGGCGGGTGACGAGGTGCTGGCCACCGACCACGAATACGGCGCCTGCGACGCGACCTGGGAATTTGTCTGCCAGCGCGCGGGCGCCCACTACCGCCGCGTGCCGGTGCCGCTGCCCTTCGAGCCCGAAAGCTGGGCGAGCCGCTTGCTGGCCGCCGCCGGGCCGCGCACGAAGATGATCTTTGCCAGCCACATCACCTCGACCACGGCGTTGATCTTTCCGGTGGCTGAGCTCTGCGAGGGCGCGCGCCAGGCCGGCATCCGCACGCTCATCGACGGCGCGCATGCACCGGGCCAGGTGGCGCTGGACCTGGCTGCCATCGGCGCCGATTTCTACACCGGCAACTGCCACAAGTGGCTGTGCGCGCCCAAGGGCTCGGCCTTCCTGCATGCGCGGCCCGAGCGCCAGACCGAGGTCGAAGCCACCGTCGTGAGCTGGGGCTACCTGGCGGGTGCAGGCGGGCACGCCGGCTTCGACGCCTACACGGGAAAAAGCGGCTTCGAACGCCGCCTGCAATGGCAAGGCACACGCGACCTGGCGGCTTTTCTGTCGGTGCCTGCTGCGATCGAATTCCAGGCCCGCCATGACTGGCCGCGGCTGCGCGCGCGCTGCCACGAACAGGCAGTGGCGACGCTGCACACCGTGACGGCGCGCAACGGGCTGCTGCCGATTGCCGCTGACGCCAGCTTTGCGCAGATGGTGACCATCCCCGTGTACACATCGGACGCCGAAGGCCTGCGTACACGCCTGTTCGAGCAGCACCAGATCGAGGTGCCAGTCACACAACACGCCGGTAAGACTTTTGTGCGCGTCTCGGTGCAGGCCTACAACACGCAGGCCGAACTGGACACGCTGGTGCGGGCGCTGGCGCAGGCCGGCGTGTGAGCCTGCTTCAGGCGCGGCGGCGCGCGGCAACCACCACGCCCACCAGACCCAGCAGCATCAGCGGTGCAAGCGCTGGTTCGGGCACCACAGCCACCAGCATCGCGCTGGCCAGGATCTGCTGCGCCGCCGACGTCGGGTGGATGCCGTCCCAGAACAGGTACTGCGAGGGGTTGCAGCCCAGCACCGCGCCGCACGCGTCAGTGACGTTGCTCAGGCCGTAAGCGCCCGGGTTGGACACCACCGCATTCACCACGCCGGAGAGGTTGAATGGCGTCACGCCGGCTTCGCCCAGCAGGCGGAATGACAGGGCCTGGTTGAAGGCATCCGAGATGAACGTGGCGGTGCCCGCCACAGCGGCACCGCCGGCCAACGCAGCCGGTGATTTGCCGACATCGGGCGCGCCCCAAACCACGATGCTGGCGGCGCCACGGGCCTGCAAGGCGTCAACCATATTGCCCACACCGATGGCGTAGGCGCCGGCAGCGGCAGAGATGATGCTCAGGGCATTGGCAGGGTTGGCCTGCACCGCGTCGCCTGTGTCGCGCACATCGTTGCCGCCGATGGCAATCACGAACAGCGCATCCGGCGAGAGGTTGCCGGCCTGCCCGCCCAGATAACCACCCAGCTGCGTGGTGGCGCTGGGCGGAAAGCCGAAGAAGCTGCCGTCCAGCACCGTGCGCGCGCCGCCGTAGGCGTTGTTGCCACCGCCACCCAGCGAAGGCACCGCAGCACCCGGCAGGCCCAGGCCCGCAGCAAAGCTGTTGACCCAGACGGCGCCGTTGGAATAGGTGCCCAGGGCGTAGGGCTGCGAAGGGATGTAGC
The DNA here is from genome assembly GCA_031421065.1 of Prolixibacteraceae bacterium. Lineage (GTDB taxonomy): Bacteria > Bacteroidota > Bacteroidia > Bacteroidales > Prolixibacteraceae > Aquipluma. The sequence goes on along the minus strand of JANONW010000393.1, from coordinate 965 downwards.
TGTTGCCGGTGATGACCTGGCTGCCGTTGGCACCGATGACGAGCGCGTTGTTGCCGCCGTCGGACAGGCTGTCGCCAAAGACCGTCAGGCTGCTGAAGGCGAGTGCTGCGGTGCTGGTGAAACTGGCACCGGCCCAGGCGGCGGCTGCCAGCCAACGGGTGAACTTGGAGCGCTGCATGGGAAGGTCCTTGGCAAGAAAGCGAGAAGGAGATGAAGCTATCACGCCGTCATGCCGGGCAACTCGGTGAGAGCCCCAACCCCACGCGCTGAACCCCGCACTTGGGGGGTTCGACTTCAGCGCGGCTTGAGCCGCCGCCGGGGTGCTTGTGGCGTGACCCCGGTTTCGCGAGGCGGCAAGCCGGTGTGCTGCGTCAGCAACCGTCCCTGCGTCACCGCCGAGGTGCGGCTGCCTGCAGCCGTGCTGTTCTTGCGCCGCGCACTCGTGTAGCCGCCGTCGCCGCTGGGCTGGAAGCTCGGAATCAGGTGGTGTTTGCCGTTGCCGATGAGGTCAACGCGGCCCATCGCCTTCAGCGCGTCGCGCAGCAACGGCCAGTTGTTGGGGTCGTGCCAGCGCAGGAAGGCCTTGTGCAGGCGGCGGCGGCGTTCGCCGCGCACGGTGTCCACCTTCTCGGCCCGCGCAGGGTCGCGGCTGATGCCCTTCAGCGGGTTCAGGTCGGTGTGGTACATCGCCGTGGCGGTGGCCATCGGGCTTGGGTAGAAGGTCTGCACCTGGTCGGCCTTGATGCCGTTCTTTTTGAGCCTGCTAGCTTGGTTCATCAGGTCCTCCTCCGTCGTGCGCGGGGGCGCGGCGCTGTTGTTGGGAATGAGGTTCTGCTTCTTGCCCGCCTCAGTGCTGTACTGATCGAACATCTGCTTGAAGCGGTCATAGCTGCCGATGCCCGGCTTCATCATCTTCGACAGTGGCCCACCTTCGGTGTGTTCGGGTGCGATCTTGAGATAACCGC
>JANONW010000392.1:0-1848 GCA_031421065.1 Prolixibacteraceae bacterium | reverse complement strand
CGGCCGTCACATGCACGAACAAGCCCAGCCGGCCGACCGAACTGCGGCCTTCCAGCATCGGCACGAGATTGTGTGTCTCGGTCCGCTCCATCGTGCGCGCCAGATAAAGCTGATTCGGATTCAGGACGAAACCGTCCTCCGGAATCGTGTAGCGGCGAAAGCGATTCGGCCGCCGCATGTCGAGCACGATTTCTTCATAGACCAGCAGCTCGTTGTGCAGGCGCAGGTTGTAGCTGTTCGCGTTGAGCAACCGTTCGTCGAACGGCTCAATCACGATATTGTCGCCAAGCTGGGCTTTGATCTCGTTGCCGGAGAGGATCATCGGAAGTCCCGGGGCTGGGGAGGACGTGATCGCAGACAGCGGGCGGGAAGGTAGAGGGTCGGTTGGCGGGTGGCAAATGACCGAGAAAAGCAGAATTGGTCATTCGCTATTGGTCGTTGGCGATTGGTCATTTACTGCCCCGCGTTGAAATTGCTAAAGGCGCGGATCGGGAATGGTGTTATCAAACGAGGCATGGAGAAATACAAGGCCAAGGATTGGCGTGAGATTCGTCGTCGTCGCGCCTGGGAACTGAAGCGGCGAGGCTGGAAGCAGCGGGCAATTGCTGAGGCACTGGGCGTGACCGAGGGAGCCGTGAGTCAGTGGCTGTCGATCGCTCGTGCGGAAGGCGTGAAGGGACTGGCGGCGCGAAAGCGTTCGGGTCGGCCGCCGCAGTTGACGGCCGAGCAGCGGCGGAAGATTCCCGGACTGTTGACACAAGGGGCGGAAGCTCATGGCTTTCGCGGTGACTTGTGGACTCGCTCGCGTGTGGCGGTTGTTTTGCGGCGTGAGTTTGGTGTGACTCACTCGCCGCAGCATGTGGGCACCTTGCTGCAACAGTGCGGCTGGAGTCGTCAGCAGCCGCTGCGGCGTGCTCGTCAGCGTGACGAAGTGGCCATTGCGAAGTGGCCGCGCACGATTTGGCCGCGTCTGAAAAAAAGCGGCTCGCGAGCGGCGAACGATCGTGTTGGTCGATGAATCGGGGTTCTATCCGCTGCCGGCGGTCAACTCGACCTGGGCTCCGGTCGGTCAGACTCCGGTGCTTCGAGAATGGCAGACTCGCGACCATCTGTCGGTCATCAGCGGCATCACGCGTGACGGTCGCAGCGCCTTTCAGATTCACGAGACGGCGATCAACGGCCCGCTCGCGGTTCGCTTCCTGAAACACTTGCTGCGGTGGATCGACGACCGATTGCTGGTGATCTGGGACGGCTCGCCGATCCACCGCAGCCGAGTGGTCAAAGACTGGCTGCGTCAAACCGACGGTCGTGTCTGGCTGGAACGACTGCCCGGTTATGCTCCCGATCTCAACCCCGATGAAGCCGTCTGGAATCACCTCAAACACGTTCAACTCGCCAACGTCTGCAGCCCGGATCTGCCCACCCATCGCCAAGAACTCCTCAACGCCATTCGTCGTTTCCGCCGACGTGAAGACCTCATCCCAGCCTTCTTCAATGCCGCAGGTCTTTAGAATGTTCCATTCCCGTCAGTAAAAAGCAAGGTGGAAGATGATTGGATCCAAGTTGACGAGCTAATGGAGGTGCTCGCACAACCTGGGAGAACCATCCGAAAGTTTCGAATCAACGTGATACCGAGACTGCTTTCCAATGAATTACGAGGTTCGGTTCTTAGGTCGCGAATCATTTTTGAATCTGATGTTGAACATGTTCCAGTTATCAGCGTACCCGTCCATCTTCGAATCGAATGAACCAACCGGTTGGATGCCACGCTCGGATCATCGAGATGGGGCCGTGGATCGGGAAGACACGGGCGGAGTCCGGTGCGCTAAACACGGTTCCGACCGCGAT
>JANONW010000391.1:0-1547 GCA_031421065.1 Prolixibacteraceae bacterium | reverse complement strand
CGACTCCACCATCACGCTGCGCTTCCGTCGCGTCCGGCTCGGCAGCGACGGAGAAGTGCTCATCGCCGCGGAAGGGATCCCGAAGGCGCGCATCGGCAAGACAGGGCTCAAGATCCAGAGCGGGGACGCGTGGATCGACCTCTCGGGGTCGCTCTCTCCGCCAGGGCGCGCGGCCGGCTGGCGCGGCGTCTACTTCGACAGCGTCCGGGTCTTCCTGCCCGACTCCTGGCACACGGGAGAACGAGACGCCGCGTCCGCCGAGGGAGACGCGACGATCCTCGGGCGCCGCCTTGCGGTGGACGGGAGCGGCGTGGACGGCGAGATCATCGGCTCCGGCCTGGCGAACCTCGGACCCATCGGATTCGGCGGCTTCGAGGGACTGCTGGACTCCGTGCGATTCGTCTTCGCCTCCGGAACACTTGACCTCGGCTACGTCGAGGGACGGCTGACCGTGCCCTTCATCGAGGGCGAGATGCCGTACTGGACCGAATTCACGCCCAACGGCGTCGAGCGCGCGTACGCGAAGTTCACCGAACCACAGCGCTATGCCATGCCGGCGATCGGTGGCGACGTGCTGATCCAGCGCGGCGAGTTCGTGTACGAACGCCCGACCGGCACCTTCTCGATGGATGCGCGCCTGAGCCTCACCAAGGGGAACGTGAAGATGCACGAGGCACAGCTCTATGGCCTCACCATCTCGAATGACGGCGGCATCAAGCTGCGCAGCGGCTGGCTCGCGCTCGACCAGGCCAATCAGGCCAACTTCGACAACTTCCCCGTGGACGTGGATTCGATCGGGTTCGGCAGCGGTTCGACGGGCGACGAAGTCTGGCTGGGGGTCGCCGGTCGCTTCGCGCTGAACGACAACCTGCCCTCGGCGGCCGGTGCGTTCCGGGTGTTCGCGGTGCGCGACGCGCCCGGATCGTCGTGGCGCTTCTCCCGCCTCGCGGTGGATCGGCTGAACATCAGCTACCAGAACGCGGCGGTCGCCTTCGGCGGTGGCTTGGAGTACGTGCAGAACGATTCGATCTACGGCAACGCGTTCAAGGCGGCCGTCCGGCTGTCGGTGCAGAACCAGTTCAGCGTGGCGGGCAACTTCATCGCGGGCGCGACGACGGCATCCGCCGCCTCGCGCGCCTTCCGCTACTGGTACGTGGACGCACGACTCGTGCTCCCACCGCCCGGGATCCAGCTGGGACCGATCCCGCTCGCGATCTGGGGATTCGCCGGCGGCGCCTACTCGCGGATGACGGCCAGCATCGACACCGTGACCCTGAAGGCGACCTATCGACCCGATTCGGCCACCGCGTTCGGCCTCAAGGCCGCGGTCTCGATCGGCACGTCCGCGAACTCCGGATACATCTGGAATGCTGACGGATGGCTCGAGGCGGAGATTGGCAACGGCACCTCGCTGCGATCACTCCGGCTGCGCGCCGACAACTGGATGCTCACCGAGGTCGCGCGTCGCGAGGAGCGCATCTGGGGCAGTGTGCTGATCGACATGCCCGTGTCGCAGCCCGTGCTCCACGCCAACGCCACGCTGAACG
>JANONW010000390.1:0-2169 GCA_031421065.1 Prolixibacteraceae bacterium | reverse complement strand
TCTACCCCTATGTCTGATAAAGCCACTGTCAAATATTTGCTTCCTGGAATGATAGACAGTTATTCAATAAGTATTAATGATATTGATATAACTGTGATGCCGGATACACATGGTGCCAGCCAAAATGAAACAGGACCTTCTGCTAATTTCACGGGCAATTTTACCTGGATGGAGGTAGGGGGCAAGATAACTGATCTTAAGAAAGATGGCGTGTCTTTTAATCCTACCAAGCTTGAAGTGACTATTTTGACTAAATATAAAGATAGCCCTAACGATACTTCTGGCTATGGTAAAGGCTCAACAGATTCTGATAAATACAGTGAGACAACGACACTCAGAGTGCATGAAGGACAGCATGGAACTGATTTTATTAGCTATCTGACAAATACCCCGCTGCCTGTCAGCCTAAAAGAGGGTGTAAATGGAAAACTTACACCAGCCCAGTTTTCAAAAATACTGAACTATGTGAAAGATATAACAAAAGACACCTGTGAAACAACAGATCAGACGGGTTTTTCTCAGGATGAGTTTATTAAAACCCCGCATGGAAAGACAAGTGGTATTACCAGTTGCAGAAAACCTTAGCCAAACAACAAGCGGTATCAGACCCGATTGAAAATAATGAACCGTATTTGTAAACATGGAAAGTTCTTGTGCTGAGTATGCTTAAGAAAATCAATCAAGTTGAAATCGTCTCGGCACTTCACAAGGCGCTCGTTCAACTTGTCTTCTTGCATGCGCAGCCTTATGGACAAGCTACCGGACTACAACCACCTGCTGAATTGACAAACAGGTACCTGATGCAATGAGCGGCTATTCGAATTCCCCAAAAGTTCTCAAAGGCGGCATCGTACTGATCGATGCCGAATCGGGCCGGGTACTGCGCATTATTTCGTTGCAGTACAACCCGGAAAAGCTGACGCGCACCCTGCAAGTACAGGGTGTCGGCGGCGAAGGCAGCAACCGCTCGGAGGCCATGCGCTTCAAGGGCCCGGCGGTGGAGACGTTCAAGCTAGAAGCGGACATTGACGCGGCGGATCAACTGGAGTTTCCCGATCAGCATCGCGCCGTAGTGGAAAACGGAATTCAGCCGCAAGTGTCGTTACTGGAATCGCTGGTCAATCCGACCAGCGGTCAGTTATTCGACCGCAATGCAATGTCACAGTCCGGCACGCTGGAGATCGCGCCGATGGAGGCGCCACTGGCCCTTTTTGTGTGGGGAAAAAATCGCATTGTGCCAGTGCGAATTACGGATTTTAGCGTTACTGAGGAAGCCTTCGACCCGTCCTTGAATCCGATCCTCGCCAAGGTAAGTATCGGCTTCAGGGTGTTGAACGTGGACGATCTCGGTTTCAGTCATAAGGGCGGCAGTTTGTTCATGAGCTATTTGAAAAACAAGGAACGGCTTGCGGCTAAAGCCCAGGCTGGAGCTTTCTCCACGCTGGGAATAGGAGGCATTTGATGATAGACCCGATCCAGGCTTTTATGCAGGCGAATTCTCTCGTTACTCCCCTGTTTCCGCCCGAGAGCCGCTACCATGGCATCGCGGCGGTGCAGGCCACTCAGCCGGACGGCACGGTCGTCGCATACCTGAAGCGCCGATTCGTGCCGCCGCCGGAGAATTTCTCGCTGTTGCAGGAGCACATGGTCACTGCGGGTGACCGGCTGGACAATATTGCCGCGCGCTATATCGGCGATCCGTCGCAATACTGGCGCATCTGCGATGCCAATGGCGCCATACGCCCGGATGAATTGACGGAGACTGCGGGCAAGCGCCTGAGCATCACTTTGCCTGAAGGCGTTCAGGGAGTGGTCGATGCTGGCTAAGGGAATACATCTCACGTTGATGATCGGCCCCATCGTGCCGGTGCCGGTGCCGCAGATGGTGATGAATGCGCTTGACAGCGTGCAGGTCACTACTGCAGCAGGTTCGGCGAGCGGTTTTCAGATGAGTTTACAGTTCAGCAGCAAGTCGGAATTGAACACGTTTTTCATTATCGCCGGCGCGATAAACAGCGGCCCCGCTACGCCGCCACTGCGCGTCATGCTGATCATCACCCTCAACGGTATGCCTCAGCCATTGTTTGACGGAGTAATGACGAATGTAGAAGTACAGGCAGGAAGCAACGGCTCTCCGGGCACGGTAACGGTCACCGGGGAGGACCTTAC
>JANONW010000389.1:0-24505 GCA_031421065.1 Prolixibacteraceae bacterium | reverse complement strand
CCCGTCCGCACCGCCACGCAAAACATACAACACATACAATACATACAATACAAATTAAAATACTACTGATTGGTGCGGTAGTTCAGTTGGTTAGAATAACGGCCTGTCACGCCGTGGGTCGCGGGTTCGAGTCCCGTCCGCACCGCCCTTAACAATTAAAGTCCTTGAATTTCAAGGACTTTTTTATTTGGTGTAAAATGGAATTCTGCTTATCCCTTTCGGTCAAGTTGATTTTGATTAAAACATTGATAGTTAATAAGTTATTTACAAGTACTTCATTTTGTATATTGCTGGAAATCAGCAATTAACAAACAAGGCTTGTTCTAAGGAGATAAGCGGTTAGTAAAATTCTATTCGTACTTGAACACTATTTCATCGTTCTCTACTCCTATCATCACCTTACTTCTACTTTCCATTTTACCGGCCAAAATTTCGCGAGATAAATCGTTCAGCACATACTTTTGCAGCATTCGTTTTACCGGTCGTGCCCCGTGTGTCGGATCGTAACCAACCGCTGCCAGCCAGTCAATGGCTTCTTCAGAAATATCAATGGTAAACTTGTTATCAGGAATTCGCTTTATGATAAGATTAAACTGGAGTTTCACAATATTGCGCACATCTTTTCTGGTCAAAGGCGTAAACATAATCACTTCATCGATCCGGTTCAGGAATTCGGGCGAAATGGTTTTTCGGAGCATATCGAACAAGTCGGTGCGGGTTTGCTCTTCAATTTCTGCATGGTTGCGTTCATTCATTTGCTCAAACCGGTCTTGTATCAGATGCGAGCCGATATTGGAAGTCATGATAATGATAGTATTCTTGAAATTGGCAACCCGGCCTTTGTTATCGGTCAAACGGCCATCATCGAGCACCTGGAGCAACACATTGAAAACATCGGGATGTGCTTTTTCAATCTCATCAAAAAGCACAACCGAATATGGTTTGCGACGCACAGCTTCGGTCAATTGACCGCCTTCGTCATATCCAATGTATCCCGGAGGCGAACCAATGAGCCGGGTTACTGAGAATTTTTCCTGATATTCCGACATATCGATTCGGGTCAGCATGTTTTCATCATCGAACAGAAATTCTGCCAAAGCCTTTGCCAGCTCTGTCTTTCCAACACCGGTTGAACCTAAAAAGATGAACGAACCGATGGGGCGTTTTTCATCCTGAAGCCCTGCCCTGCTCCGCCTTACCGCATCGGCAACTGCATGAATGGCCTCATACTGACCAACAACACGGTGATGAAGTTCGTCTTCAAGATGAAGCAATTTTTCACGTTCGCTTTGTAACATGCGGGAAACCGGAATGCCAGTCCATCGCGAAACGATTTCTGAAATATCATCGGCATCCACTTCTTCCTTGATCAGATGTTCAGCAGAACGGCTGTTCAATTCTGCTTTGAGGCGTTCTATTTCCTTTTCTGCTTCCTGAATTTTTCCGTACCTGATTTCGGCTACGCGCCCAAAATCACCTGCACGTTCGGCCTGTTCTGCTTCCAGTTTCAGCGATTCGATATTCTGTTTGTTTTGCTGAATGCCATCGATCAGCGATTTTTCCAATTGCCATTGCGCCCTGAATTTCGATTGTTCCTGTTTCAGATTGGCAATATCCTCGTTCAGTATCGAAAGCTTTTTCTCATCTTTCTCACGTTTGATGGCCTCGCGCTCAATCTCCAACTGCATGATTTTCCGGTCAATTTCATCGAGCTCCTGTGGAACAGAATCCATCTCGAGCCGCAACCGGGCTGCGGCTTCGTCCATCAGGTCGATGGCTTTATCGGGCAAAAACCGTTCGGTGATGTAACGTTGCGACAGTTCAACTGAAGCAATAATCGCTTCATCTTTAATCCGTACTTTGTGGTGATTTTCGTAGCGTTCTTTCAGTCCGCGCAAAATGGCAATGGCACTCAAAGTATCGGGTTCTTCAACATTCACAATCTGGAAACGACGTTCCAAAGCCTTGTCTTTTTCGAAATATTTCTGGTATTCGTTTAGTGTAGTGGCTCCTATTGCACGAAGTTCTCCACGAGCCAAAGCCGGTTTCAGAATATTGGCGGCATCCATTGCCCCTTCACTTTTACCAGCTCCAACAAGTGTATGGATTTCGTCGATAAAAAGCACAATTTCCCCATTTGCAGCAATCACCTCGTTTACAACCGCTTTCAATCTTTCCTCGAATTCGCCTTTGTACTTGGCCCCGGCAATCAAAGCTCCCATATCGAGTGAAAAAAGCTGTTTCGATTTCAGGTTTTCAGGTACATCGCCACGAACGATCCGCTGTGCCAAACCTTCGGCAATGGCTGTTTTCCCAGTGCCGGGTTCACCAATCAGAATCGGGTTGTTTTTGGTACGGCGCGATAAAATCTGAAGTATCCGACGTATTTCGTCATCACGGCCAATCACCGGATCGAGTTTTCCATCGCGGGCCTGCTGGTTCAAATTGACCGCAAAACGGTTGAGCGAATCGAATTTATCTTCTGCACTCTGACTATCTGCTTTGGCTCCTTTCCGGAGTTCTTTGACCGCTATTTCAAGGTCCTTTTTGGCAACACCTGCATCCTTCAGCATCCGGCTGATGGTATCACCGGTTTCCAGAAGTCCCATCAGGATATGCTCAACAGAAACAAACTGATCGTTCATTTCCTGCATGATTGCGATTGACTTCTGCATTGCCTTGTTGGCAGCCGATGACAAATAAGGTTCGCCGCCTGTAACTTTTGGATACGATTCAACAATACGGTCCAATGCCTGCTGAATAACCACTGGGTTCGTTCCCAGCTTTTTCAGCAAAAATCCAATTACATTTTCAGCTTCATGAAAAAGGCCTTTTAAAATATGCCCTGTTTCAATGGCTTGCTGATTATTGCCCTGAGCCACCAAAAATGCATGTTGGACGGCTTCCTGCGACTTGATGGTAAAATTATTGAAGTTCATATTTTCTGTTTTTAATTGTTTTCTGAATAAAGATAAGGAATACACTCTCATTACACCACGATCAGCGGAGCAACGCCAACTGTTGTTGATAAAATAAAAAGCACCTATAAAAAATCAGCCTTTACAGAAATCATACAAAGATTTTAATACAAGCTGGCCATTAAAAAGCCTTACTTAGCCTTTCCACATTTTTCCCAATTATAACCAACGCTGGCATTGGCGGTTTTTCGTTGGCCATTAGCTGTTCAATGTTTCCGAGTGTGCCTTCAAAAGTGCAGGCGCCGGGTTGTGAAACTTTACTAAGTATCTGAACTTTTATTTCAGGCGGAATGGAATTTTCAATCAATCGCTGCGCCAGTTTGACCAACTTACTAAGCCCCATATAAAAGATAATCGGAGAACCTGAATTCAAAACAGAAACGAAAGATTCGAGGTCACAAAAATCACCTTCACGATAATTACCGGTACCAAAAAGAACCATACTGTTTTTACCTCTTTCGGTAAGCGGGATTCCATACAAAGAGGCTGCGCCAAGCGCGGAGGTAACTCCGGGAATCACCTCGTAACTCAGGTTGTTTTCAATGCAAAAGCGGATTTCTTCGGCTCCGCGCCCAAAAATCATCGGATCGCCCGATTTCAGGCGGACCACTTTTTGGCCTTTTTTGGCCAAATCAATAATTAGTTGATTGATTCCTTCCTGACGGTCAGTCTGATCCTGTCCGTCCAGGTATAATTTCCCAACGTAAACCCTTTGAGCTTCAGGCCTTGCAAGGTTCAAAATTTCGTCGCTCACCAAAGCATCATGCAAAATACAATCGGCTTCCTTAATGCGTTTCAGTGCTTTTACAGTCAGCAATTCAGGGTCACCGGGGCCGGCGCCAACTATGTAGATCATAAAAGCCTCCCCCAACCCCTCCAAAGGAGGGGAGAAATGCATTGATTAAAATTTTGTTTTCGGAAACAGTAGTTTGTTTTCATAAATATTAGACTTTTTCCAGACTGTCGAGATAATCCATTGGACTTGAGTAGATGAACTGATAATTGAGCAACCGAATGAGTTTGCTGTTGTCAATGGTTTTAAAACCGGCAAGTTCTTCAGAAATAACCGGAACCGCTAAACCGGATTGGATGGCCGCTTTTTCGTAAAAGTCTTTTTTCATAGGATGTTCAGGACAACAGGCATTCAGTGTTTCGCCCCAAAGTTCCTGTTCGATGATGGCAGAAATAATTCCGATGCAATCGTCCTGATGGATCAGGTTAACCGGGGCATTGGTTATTGGCTGTGCCGATTTCTGGAGGAAACGGGCCGGGTTGCGATCAGCTCCAATCAAACCGCCAAACCGCAAGATGGTGGTTTCAAATCCAGTTTGTCCATTCAATAAATTCTCTGCACCGATCAATGCCCGACCGCTGTCCTTTTCAGGAACCAACAGATCTTCCTCCCGTGCAAGTTGGTTTTGGTCGGGATAAACAGAGGTAGAAGAAATGAAAATAACTTTTTGAATCCCAGCCTTCAGAATAAATGGGATCAACCGCCTGATCTGGGACGGAAAAACCTGCTCAATCCTATTGATCCTCCGTGGTGGAATAGAAATTACCAGTATATCACATTTAAAAAAATCTGGATCATCCAGGATGACTTCTGTATCGGATAAAACAATACGGAAAGGCAAAATACCTGCATCGCGTAACATTCCGAACTTTTCAGTAGAAGTAACAGAACCTTTTACCGAAAAGCCCTTTTCCAAAAAATGCATTGCAAGCGGCACTCCCAACCAACCGCATCCAAGAATTGATATTGATTTCTTTTCTATCCCCATAATAACAAATTAAATGTATAGAGAACGTATTGCCCGACTTGTGTTGAGTTTAATCGAAACAAGCCTAAATATCTATGTTTAAGTTATTTACTTGATATTCTCTTCCTTCCAACGACCAATTGCATATTGAATAAAAGATAATTCTTCTTTTTCAGGAGAAAGGTACACTTTATTTGTGAAAACCCGCCAGGCAGCCCGTGCAGTAGAATTTTCGTTGGCCAAAACCACTGATGCAGGATTCGGAAAATTGCCTGACGCCTTAAAATTGTCGATCCCGGAAGGGCTAAAAAACAAATAGGCATCGAATATTCCACTCACAAATTTCTCGATGGGAGTATTTTTATAAACTTCAACTTCGGAATACTGAAGGACAAAACCTGAAAAGACGGAGGTAATTTCGTTGTGCAGCTTATCTCCATGTAAAAATAGAACAGACTCGCCCTGATTTTGCTCAATCACCTTAGCGGCCAGTTCTGTAGTGTTTGAATATGATGAGATAAAAACCGGCAAATTGAGCTCACGAAGTATTTCTGCCTGTTTGTCTGACCAGCAGTAGAGCCGGTCAGAAGGAGTCAATCCAATTTTTGACTGAAATCTGACCAGCCAATGAGCAGCATAAACACTCGTTACGACCCATTGTTTGCGGTTATTGGCCATTGTTTCGAAGAAATTCAGATTCGGTTTTTTGTACTCGATCCTAAAAAAAGGTTGTTCGATATACTGAATTTGTTGCTTTTGCAACCATTGGCGGGTAACCTTGGTTAATTTTTCGCCAATAAAAAACACAGGAGTTTTCATGATATTTAATGTTTAAAATCTATCCCTTTTAATGTTTCTTTCACGTATTGCTTACGGATAACAAAATCGCCCAGCTTTTCATTCTCATTACGGTTCTGAGCATAGTCGGCAATTATGGGCTGCAGCTCGGCCAGAATTTCATCTTCTGTAAGCGTTTCCTTGTAGAGCGTATTCAGGCGGGTTCCGATAAAATTTCCGCCTAAATAGAGGTTGTAATGTCCTTCTGATTTTCCGACAAAGCCAATTTCTGCCAGATACGGCCTTCCGCAACCATTCGGGCAACCGGTCATCCGAATCACAATTTCTTCTTTTAATAATCCATGCTGATCGAGAATCGCTTCTATTTTGGTAATCAGCGTTGGCAAATACCTTTCAGCTTCTGCAAAAGCCAAACCGCAGGTATTCAGCGCGACACATGCTATCGAATTTTGACGCAAACCCGAAATTTCACCGGGCAAAACGCCGTTTTCTTTTAAAATCAGGCTGATTTTTTTCTTCTCATCTGAAGTCACATTTGCGATAATCAGGTTCTGGTTACCTGTCAGGATAAATTGTCCGGAGATATTTTTAGCAACTTCGCGCATGGCCGATTTCATTTTGCGCTCCCCTTTATCGGCAACGCGTCCGCCTTCAATAAAAAGGGTAAGGTTCCATTTCGAATCTGTTCCTTTTTTCCAACCCAAACGGTCGCCATTACGGGTAAAAGCGTAAGGTTTTGCTTCCTGAAATGAATATCCGAGGTACTTCTCCACTTCCTTTTTAAACCAGTCGAGACCATGATTATCAATGGTATATTTCATTCTGGAAACTTTTCGGTTTTGACGGTTTCCGTTGTCGCGCTGAACGAGTACCACTTTTTCAGACACCTCGAGCACCTGTTCCGGAAGGCAGGACCCAATTATATCGGCCAATCTTGGATATGCTTCCGGAATGCCGAAAGTGGATCCCATTCCTCCGCCAACAGCTACATTGTATCCAACAATTTTACCATTTTCAACAATGGCGATAAAACCCAAATCCTGCGAAAATACATCGCAATCATTGTATGGTGGAAGCACAACGGCAATTTTAAATTTACGCGGCAGATAGCGGTCTCCATAAATTGGTTCAACATCTTTTTTGCTATCCGCGATCAATTTCTTGTCGAGCCAAATCTCGTGGTAAGCGGTAGTCGATGGCAGCAAATGTTCGCTAATTCTGCGGGCTGTTTCGTGCATTTCAGCATGCAAAGGTGATTCAGCCGGGTTCGGATGGCACATCACATTTCGGTTAACATCACCACAGGCAGCAATCGTATCCATCAAACTATCATTCATCGCCTGAATGGTTTTCTTCAAATTGGATTTAATTACCCCATGCAGTTGAAATGCCTGACGGGTAGTAAGTTTCAGCGTGTGATTGGCATATTGTTCCGATATTGAATCCATTTTTAGCCATTGCGAAGGACTCACTGCCCCAGCCGGAATCCGGACACGGATAAGAAAAGAATAAGCAGGTTCCAGCTTTTGGCGTTTGCGTTCTTTTTCCAGGTCACGGTCGAATTGCTGGTACATTCCGTGAAACTTGGATATCTGTGTATCGGCAAAAGCAATTGAACCAGTGATCGGATCAGCCAAGCTTTCGACCAGCGTACCACGCAAATAATTGCTTTCGTATTTAATTTTTTCGAGTTCTGAAAGTAGTTCCCAGTTTATTGTATCGGTCATATTTTGAGTTATAAATTTTGAATAATTCGATTTCCTTTTCTGAAAACTGAAAACTGAGACTGAACACTGTTCACTTTTTAGTAAACATCAGTTTGAAACCGTTTTTCCTTTTTCAATTTTTTCAGGAATTCCAGGGCTTTTTCTTCGCTCATTCCACCTTCCGTCCCAAAAATTTGCAGTAAAGCTTTCTGAACATCCCGGGACATCTGTTTCATATCACCACAAAGATAAATACTGGCTCCTTTGTTCAGCCATTCATAGATTTCTTTTTGCTTTTCAATTAGACGGTGCTGCACATAAATTTTTTGCTCCTGATCGCGCGAAAAAGCAACATCAATTTTTTCAAGATAGCCGTCCTTGATCAGTTTTTGCCATTCAAGCTGGTATAAAAAATCAGAACCAAACTGTCGTTCGCCAAAGAAAAGCCAGGTTTTTCCTTTCTGGTTATTGGCTTCGCGGTGCTGAAGAAATGCCCGGTATGGAGCGACTCCTGTACCCGCACCTATCAAAATAACCGGAGTTTCATCATTTTCAGGAAGTTTGAATGCCGGGTTTTTCTCAATAAATACCCAAACAAGCGAATCAGGTTCAATTTGATCAGACAGATAAGCTGAACATGCACCGGAACGTTCGCGTCCATTGTGTGAATAACGAACACGTGAGACGGTAATGTGAACTTCGTCGCCCACTGCATACTGACTTGATGAAATGGAATACAGACGTGCAGGAAAACTACGCAGAACCTGAACCAATTCCTGTGCTGTCAGTTCCGATGGAAATTCCTCCAGCAAGTCTAAAACATCATGTCCGTATAGATACTGGTCTAATTTCTCTTCATTATCAACCACTTCCTGAAGTTTTGGATGGCCCGTTTTTTCAAAGTATTGCTGTATGGCATCACGGGTTAAAACAGTAATTTCAAGATAATTTGATAGCGCTTCCTTCAATGAAAATCCACCTTCTTTAATTGTCACAGTTTCTGAACCGCCAAATCCTTTGAATTTCAGAATATCATCGACCAATGCTGTTGGATTGCTTGCCAATATGCCTACCGAATCGCCCGGTTCATAGGTTATTCCGGAGCCTTCAAGCGATAACTCAACATGATAGACTTCCTTGTCCGAATCACGGCCTGTGATTTTCACTTTATCGAGTACGGTTGCATGAAAAGGATTTCTTCGGGTGTATTCCTGCACTTTAGCAAAAGTGGTCACAGCTTTGGCACTCAAAACTGAACTTACGGCAGTTTCTGCAAAAACATTGGTGAATTGAGTAATCCATCGATCAGTTTCCTCTTCAAAATCAACATCAAGTTTCAAAATTGGCAGAATGGCTTTTGCTCCTGACTGGGACATTGCAAGGTCGATATCGATGCCGGTTTTGCAAAAGAGTTTGTAACTTTTATCACCCAAAGCGACCACTGCATAGTTTAGTCCGGGCAATTTAGGGGAGCGTTTTCCGGTAATGAACGCGTGAAAATCTTCGGCCATAGCCGGTGGTTCGCCTTCGCCGTGCGTGCTGACGATGAAAACCACATTGGATTCAGACGAAAGCTGCCGCGTTTTATACTCGTCAAGCGCAATGGCATTTACTTCAACGCCCCGATTGGTGAGCTTTTCAGTCAGTTTTCCCGCAATGGTTTTACTTCTGCCGGTGTGCGTCCCGTAAAGTATCGTCAATTTTTTATTGTTTTTTGTCTGAACAACAGAATTAACAGGCTGAATACCAGCAGATGATGCAAGCAATCCTTGAAAATAGCCGTTTATCCAGAGTAACTGTTCCCGGTTTAATCCGGCAGAAAGGCCTGATAAAGCTCCTAACTGTTTTTCATTTAATGGACTTAATTGAATGGTCATATTTTTTAGTTTTTAAATTCCAAGTCATGCCTGACTAAAAACTTCTGTTGTGGTTGAGCCTTTTTCCTTTTCCAAAAAATCCTGAATCAGATTTCGTAGCCGGATGGATCCATAAACATCCTGGGCATTTGAGCTGACTGCAACTGTAATATTTCCATCTTTATAGATAGCTGGAGAAACAAACAGGCAAAGCGAAGGTTTATCGTGAATGTTGACCAAAACACCTGCTTCCCGGCCGTCAAGGGCAATCTGGCGGTCGAGCTCTTCGTTGTTGGTACACGAATAAAGCATCAGGTAGCCCTTCAGGTCGCTCTTTTCGTACGTTTTCAGGTAGCAGGTAATCCCGCTTGTAAGAATCTCGTCAATAATGTTTTCGGCAACAACTTCGAGGTTAGCCCCAAAACGCTGTAAAATACTGATTTTCTTTAATGCGGTTTGCCCACCGCCAATAATCAGTATTTTCTGATCCGAAATATCCAATGAAATAGGTAAATAGTTCTTATTCATGATTTCTCCGCCATTTGTTTGTTCGCTTATGGGTATAAAAAAAGCCCTTCTGAAATCCAGAAGAGCTTATCAATATCTTGGTAAAAATTCACCTATATCTTGCACACCTTCTGAAAAGTAAAGCGATAACACATACACATGTCCATACAATTTGTGCAGTCAGTATTCATTTTTGCTATTTCAGAAGTAAAATTGTACATATAAAAAGATTTTATGATCTGTTATTATTAGATTCTGCAAATGTATATGCAATATCCACAATACAAAACAAATTGATGTTTATTTTTCATTAAATCGTCAAAAAGTATCGCCTCGGCCTCTATATTTGTCATTTCATTCAGTATTTTATTATGGCCAATGATGTATTCTATTTTAATCCAACCTGCGAATTAGCCGTTGCCAACGGATCGTTCAGTTACATGCCGCCCAGTTTGCTGCGCGAATTTGAGCACGATTGTTCGGTTTTGCCGTTTATTTTCGGCACTTCCAGAGATTTTGTACTTACTGAGAAAATTCCTTCCAAAGAATTTGTTATGAAATTGACTGATGCCGGATTTGAAATGCCTGAATTTTGCACACTGAAAGAACTGATTTCAGGAAAAACAGACATGTTTGGTTCTATTTTTCCCTGGGGGTGGAGTCCTGCTGCCCACTTTTACCTGAAGGGACTGAAAGCAAAATGCTCGTCCGAATTTCGCGAGAGTCCTGTATATAGCTGGAAGGAAGGGCACAAAACACTGTTTGAACGGATTACTTCCCTTTATTTTTTATCTGACTTTCTGAAACAAAACCCATTGGATTTTTTCGTTGTGCCTGAACTGATTGGGTCCAAAGTTACCAGAGTTGAAGAAATTGAGGATTTTCTAAGTAACCATATTCCGCTGGTTCTTAAATCGCCCATAAGTTCCTCAGGACGTGGAATACAGATTATCCGCAAACAAACACTCAATACCTCGAACAGGCAATGGATTTCGGGTATCCTCAATCAGCAGGAATACCTGATTGCAGAGCCTTTCCTGAATAAAGTGCTTGATTTCTCGTTTCAGTTTAAAATCAGTAACGATGAACCTGAATATTTGGGGTATTCCGTTTTCGAAACCAACTCGAATGGGCAGTACCAAAGCACTTTAATTCATCCTGATATAGAAAAATACGGCCGGATGAACATGGGGATTTTGACAACGCAAATTGAAAAGAAAACGCATGATGACACTACCGGGAAATTTGCTCCTTTTTATGGTTCCCAGGGCGAATACAGAAGATTCGCAACAAATAAAGCGATGGAACAACCTTTGAAAATAAGCAGTGGCAAGCTAAGCTCCGGATTTCTTTCATTGGTTGAGCCTGGTGCTGAAAGACAATTTGGCGCTTATTTCTCTTTGACTGCACCCAGATAATGATTAATGGTATCGAAAAGATACTTCAGGCGAATAGGCTTTGTGATAATTCCAACCGCATCAAGGCCATTTTTCGCCCATATAAGCTGAGCTTTTGTTTTCCGGAGGGCAGCTTCAAAATAAATATTACTGGTTTCGTTGTCTTCAACGATCAAAACTGTTTCCCCTTCCCACAAATAACTGGTGTCATTGAAATCCATGTTGTCAGATTTTATTTTTTTATATATTTCTACGCTCCAATTGTTGGTGAATGCGTTCAATCACACGAACTAATTCAGCACTATTAAACGGTTTGCCTAAATAATCATCCATTCCTACCGACATAAAAATCTCTTTTTCGCTTCGCAGCGTATTGGCTGTCATCGCAACAATTGGGATCCGGTTCACAACATTGTTGTTTTCTTCCCATTCACGAATGATTGTAGTTGCCTCAACACCATCCATTTCAGGCATTTGAATGTCCATGAAAATTGCGTCAAACACCTCATTTTTAAACATTTCAACTGCTTTTGATCCATCAGCCGCCACACTCACCAAATGACCCATTTTTTCCAGATTTAAGGTTGCGACTTTTTGGTTAATTACGTTATCCTCAGCCAAAAGAATTTTAAGTTTTTTAACACATATTTCTGATGGGATTAAATCTTTCTCTTCCAGAACAGTTACACTTATTTTCGACACGCCAAATTCGCAATCGAAATGGAAAATAGCGCCCTTTCCTTCTTCGCTGATGATCCCGATATGCCCGTTCATAAGCTGTACCAGGTTCTTCGAAATGGCAAGTCCCAACCCGGTACCTCCGAATTTTCGGGTTGTTGAAACATCGGCCTGTGCGATTGATTTTCAGGAGAAATGCCTATTCCGGAATCCTGAACTTCAAATTTCAGGATAATTTTATTTTCATTATAACTGATTGTTCCGACTTTTATTTTTACATATCCGGAAGTGGTGAATTTTATTGAATTATTGCACAGATTAATTAAAACCTGTTTTAGACGCAGTGGGTCGCCTACCAACATTTCCGGAACATCAGGAGCCAAGGAGTAGCTAAATTCAAGTTTTTTCTGATCGGCCTTGTATTTCAACAGCTTTATCACTTCGGCCACTTCGTTGCTCAAATTGAAGCGAATACTTTCGAAAGTGATCTGCCCGGCCTCAATTTTCGAAAAATCAAGAACATCGTTGATAATCATCAGCAGATTGATGCCAGATATTTCAATAATATCCAAATATTCAAGTTGTTCCTTAGTCAGAGGTGTTCTTTTCAATATATCTACCATGCCAACGATACCGTTCATCGGTGTCCTGATTTCGTGCGATATGTTGGCTAAAAAAATAGCCTTGGCTTTTGCTGCAGCCTCTGCCATTTCTTTTGAATGGATGAGCTCATCCTGTGTTTTTCGAAGTGTCAGGTGTAAGTTTACCCTTGCCAGAAGTTCTTCTTTACTGAATGGTTTTAGAATATAATCGACCGCTCCAAGCTGAAACCCTTTGATGATACTGTCTTTTTCTCTTTTTGCTGTTAAGAAAATAATAGGAATGTCATGTGTTTGAGGATTGGATTTCAGGTGCGAGCATACTTCAAATCCATCTATATCAGGCAGTACAATATCGAGTAAAATCAAATCAAATTTATGTGCTTTCGCTTTTGCAATGGCCGATTTGCCATTTTTCGCGGTAGCGATCATATAACCTTGTTCCGAAAGTATATCCTTCATCAGGTCAAGGTTTAGTTGAACATCGTCAACAATCAGCACTTTTGAAGGTTGTATATTTGCTTTCATAACCTAAAAAGCTGTATTTAACCAGTTTGTCAGTTCTTCCGGATTTACTATCATTTTTGCTGCATTTAACCTTATCGCTTCCTTTGGCATTCCAAAAATGACCGCCGATTTTTCATCCTGAGCAATGGTCATAGCACCGGCTTCATGAAGTTCAAGTAAGCCTTTGGCACCATCGGATCCCATTCCTGTAAGTATTCCGGCAACAATATTTTTTGCCGGAAAATCGCTTGCCGAATGAAATAAAACTTCAACCGAAGGGCGGTGCCGGTTGACCAAAGGCCCCATCTCCAGCTTGCATTTGCACTGCCCATTCTCTTTTACCAAAAGTATTGCCTCAGTTCCTCCGGTGAAAGCGCCAATTAAAATAAACTTATCAGAATGTTGGCTTGAAACAGGAGTAAATGTAGCTGGATTAACTTTAGAATGAACGGTATCAGTTAAAGTTTCTTTTGAAGGTTTAAACTTAAAACTTTAATCTTCCTGTTCATTTGGCTTCATTTTGATTGTTTTTAACCAGATACTTTTGCAGTACCTCACCGGTTCCGGTATTAAAATGAATTTTACGGCCCAGTTTCCCTCCTGTACTCGAACCCGTAACCGGAATCCCCATCTCCGAAATCATTTTATGCGCCAATTCAATATTTCTTTGTCCAACATTAAAAACGTATACCTGATCACAAAGCAATTCGGCCCCGCCAATACACTTTTTCTTGTCAAACAAACATACCATTGCTGATCAGGTTTTTAAGTATCATTTGTATGCGATGGGGGGGCAGCGCCGGTGGTTTATTAATGGGTGCAATTATAAACATGGCTCCTGAATTGTGGAACGGTATTATTGCTCAGTTTCCATTTATAGATGTGGTGAATACCATGCTCGATGAAAGCATTCCGTTGACCACGATTGAGTTTGATGAATGGGGCAACCCTAAAAACAAGGATGCCTACTTTTATATGAAAAGCTACAGCCCCTACGAAAATGTCGAAAAGAAAAACTATCTGAATATGATTGTCACTACCGGATTGCACGATAGCCAGGTTCAGTATTTCGAACCGGCCAAATGGGTTGCCCGGCTCAGAGCAATGAAAACTGATCAGAACATCCTGCTTCTTCATACCAACATGGACTATGGACATGGTGGCGCCAGTGGTCGTTTCGATTATTTGAAAGATGTTGCATGGAATTTTGCTTTTTTATTTACGCTGGAAGGAATATCCAAATAGGTAATTATTTCACAGATATTCACAAATTTTTATTTTTGGAAAATAAAAAAAGGAGGAACACGATATTCCTCCTTTTTTTATTTCAGCAATTGAAGTTTCTATTTATGGAAAGTGACTGCTTTGGTTGCTAATTCCTGCATTGTTTTTGCCGAATTGGCTCCACCAATACCGGCGGCATCTTTATGACAACTGTAGCATGCAAAATCCAGAGTTGAGCCTTTTCCATCAGCATTGGCCCAGGTTCCTGAAGCATCTGTTGTTAAATATGTGGCAGTAGCGGAGGTATTAATTTTGAAGTTGTGGTTGCGTGCGTCTCCCATATATTTGTTGTAAGAGATACCATTTTTAACCGTGTGCGGCATGTGACAATCAATACAGGTTGCCCCCATATGTACGTTCGCATTGATTGTGGTATGGCAGGCGGTACAGGTTTTAATGATTCCTTCACCTTTGGCAACTTTATTTTTAATGGTTGAGGCATGTACATTGTGACACGAGTTGCAGGTCATGGTCGCATTGTGTTTGTTGGTTTTCAATTGTTCGACCTGGCTGCGGTGCATTTCCCAACCTCCTGATGTTTGTTGTTTATAATCCTGAGGCGACGATGCAAACCTGCGGTAATGACATTGTGCGCATAAAGCCGTCGTATTGGTTACGGTAATGTCTGCTTTTAGCTTGGTTATTGCATGAACATTTCCCATTCCATGGCATTGTTCGCAATGTATTCCACCTTTGTAAAAACTTCCGCCCATTCCTGACAGTCCATCCTGTGGAGTTCCGCCATTGGCGATGCTCTTCCATCCGGTTGTATGGCAACTTCCGCAGGTATATTTTTCGGTACCAATAGTGGTAGCACTGTTATAAACCGACTGCGTTAAATTTCCGGGATTAAATTGCGAACCGGCCACCTGAGTGATGTTATAGCCGTTTTTGTCGATAAAACGGGCTTTCCATCCGTAACCACCGATAATGTACGAAATGTCGTTCCATGTATAACCTGCCGGAGTTAAAATTGTAGGTGCAAATGGAATTGTAGGTTGTGCTCCGTTAATAACTTTTTGTAATTTATAAGGATGTCCGCTTTCCATAAAAGTCGCATAATGGTTGGCATGACATTTTTGGCAGCTTTCCGATCCTGCATAAGCTTTTTCGGTAGGAATAACTACACCATCATCATCTTCTTTGGTACAACTTGAAATCCCAAGCACCAAAATCAAGGCTATCGCTACCAACTGAAAAATAAGTTTATTTTCTTTCATCATGTAAGAATTAGAAGTTCGGTTTAAACAATGGTGCAATGGTAGGGCTATTCCTAAAACAGTACAATCGCATGATACACGTAAATTATATACCATAAACTACGTAGTTCAGGTTATTGATGTACATGTTGTACTGAAGCCATTGCATCGACTTCAGTTCATTACTGCGTTTAAATGATTGATCTAAAATATTTTGGGTAGGATGAGGTGTTTAAATTTCGGCAATGCCATGCTTTACGGCATATCTGACCAGAGCAATAACACTTTTAACATTTAGTTTTTGCATGATATTCCTCCGGTGCGTTTCAACAGTCCTTAAACTGATGAAAAGTTTATCGGCAATCTCCTGATTGTTCAAATCAGAAGTAATGTATTTGATGATTTCAATCTCTCGTGGTGTGAGTATGATTTTTTTCTTCGGTACATTGCCCTCCAATTTTTGTGTTTTTAACATACTGTCCAATAAAATGGATGAAACACGTTTTCCAAAATACCTTTCGTGGTTTAAAACTGTTTGAATGGCCTCCAGAAATTCAGCTTTTTTGCAATTCTTAAGTAAGTAACCATCAGCGCCTGCGTTTAGCATCTGCATGATATAGGTATCAGACTCGTGTTGGGTGAGGGCGATAATTTTTATATCCGGATGATTTTTCTTAATCATTTCAGTTGCTTCAATTCCGGTCATCTCCGGCATCGAGATGTCCATGATAATTACATCAGGCAATAATTCCTGCGCCTTTTCAAATGCTTCAAATCCGCTTTTTGCTTCGCCGATTACCTGCATGTCGCTAATATTTATCAACATGGCTCTGAGCCCGTCAAGAATAATGTCGTGATCGTCGACAAGTAAAATTTTGTGCATAAATCTTATTCGTTAGGAATTTCAATTAATATTTCGGTACCTGACCCAAAATTTGAAGTAATGTTAAGAAACCCATCAAATGATGTGACACGCTCCTGAATACTTGATAAACCGATCCCCTGTTTTTTTAGTCCATGATTAATGTTTGCAAAATCAAACCCAATTCCATCGTCAATGATAATAATTGAAACCGAGTCATCGTGCCTGATAAGCTGAATTTGTGCTGATTTTGCCCTCGCATGTTTAACGATGTTATTTGATGCTTCCTGAATGATGCGATAGAGGGCTATTTCAAGTTTTTCGTCGAGCCTGGCCTGGAAATTAAACTCAGAAAATTCAAACTTTGTCTTTTGCTGAACATTTAACCGATCAACTAAATTAGTAATTGCAGCCGATAGTCCAAAGTCTTTTAACTGCATAGGTATTAAATTATAAGCAATATTTTTCGTTTCCTTTATAGAAGCATCCAATTGGTTTTGGATGTTGTTCAGATGGATAGATAATTCATGGTCCGATTCAAATTTATCTCTGAAATAGTTTTCGATGTAGTAGTATATTCCGGTTAACATTTGCCCTAATCCATCGTGCAATTCTTTTGCAATACGCAAACGTTCTTTTTCCTGGGCATCATTCAAATCAATGGTTGTTCTTCGCCTGATCAGCTCAAGTTTTTTATCAACTGCCAGTTTTTCAGTTATATCGGTAGCAACCAACACGAAGCCGGCAAATTCTGAATTTTTACTGTGTAACGCTCCGTGCGACAAATAAATAGGAATTTTTCCTCCTGAGCTGGTCACATATTCCGATCCTTTGTTTTTTATTTCATTTAACTTCCTTAAAAGGTTACTTTCGGTGTAGGCTAATTTTTCCTGAAAAAGGATTTGAACAGGCTTCCCCGTTAACTCATTTTCATGATATCCGAGCAGTACGGTGGCTGAGTTATTTACCATTACAATTTTACCATCTACATCGGTAACTACGATCAATTCCTGCATGCCCGTCAAAATATTATTAAATAAATCTCTTGAAACTGTGGTTAATTGTAAATCATTGACCATCTGGTTAAATGCCTCAGATAAGTCGTCAAGTTCGTTGTTCTGATTGGTTATGGATTGTATTTCCCAATTACCGTTGGCAACCTCTTTAGTATATAAAACCAGTTTCTTCAGTGGGCGCACTATTTGTCGTACAAATAAACTTCCGGCAATAAACCCCAGCAGGATAAAAATTATTGAAAGGAAAATTATAGTCTTTGTGCTATGCGATACAGCGGTAGAATTCATTACTATAAATTCGTCAATTTCGTGCTTTGTTTCAAACAATATATGTTCGACTATCTTTGTCGCATTGTCAATTACACCTTCAAGTAAAGGAATTAATTCGCGGTTTTTCATTAAATCAATATCCGAATTTACGGATTCAATAACCACATGTTCAAAATATGAAAGAAACTCTTCGAAATCAAGAAGAAGTTCTTTCGAATGTCTGTTGGCCAATATTTTTTTGCAGTTTTCAAGATGCCAATGTGTTGAATCCATCCTCGATTTGAACAGCTTAATTTCTTGTTCATCATGATATAGCAAATAATTGTACGCCGGAATAAATGTTTTATTGAATGAAAGCCGAAGTTCCTGAACAGCATTGAGTTCGATGTATTCGAAAGCAATCCGGGCACTTGTCTTTTTTAAGATATTAGTAACTACAATTCCTGAAATTGCAATTAAAGCCATTAAAAATAAAAGGATAAACAATCTTTTAAAAAGCTGAACCCTTAAAGTCGTTTTTTTCATTGTTAACATGTTTTCCGAAAGACTTGAATCAATAATGATGTAAATTTATCTGCAAAAATGGCAAATCCTAAATAACAGGCTAAAATCATACTTTTAATTTTCAGTCAGGATGTACAGCTCCAATATCAAAATGTATTCAAAATGGTTGTTTGAGGTTTGTCGAATAACTTTGGGCGGTTCAATTATTTTTAAAGTGTGAAATGAACACCTATTTTGCTATTTTTGGAGAAGCTTTTTTCTGCACGTTCCGAACCAAAAAACCAGATCATGAAACTGTTCCGAAACGCAATTTCACTAATTATCTTTAGCGCATCGCTTAATATCTCGGCCCAAAGCCAATCTGGCACACGCGATTATCCTATCCGCCCGGTGCCATTTACATCTGTAAAAGTGACCGATGCTTACAAAATCATTGAAGGGGCCAGCTATTCGCTGCAAACAACTCCCGATCTGTTGCTTTCTGCGCGAATTGATACATTGATTGAAATGATACAATGTATTATTTTGCTGAGTTTACTGATTGGTTTTCAGTTCAAGAACGATTCGACTGCCACAAATTTTATGGATTCTGAGGATTTTTTCAGGTAGTTCAACAAGCATGATCGCGATAATAATTCAACCAAATCATTCGGTAATGCACCATTTTCTTCTCATTCCAAATCGATTGAAGAAATGATGAAAATGATTCAGCAACAATGGACTCAAGTTATTCAAGTATTCAATAACCTTATTGAATACTTGAATAACTTTTATATATTCGCCAAATCATTTTAATACAACTCAAAAATGAAGGGACGCGAATTTAAAGATGCCATGTACGATGGCCTGGCCAAAATGCTCAAAGCCATCTCCAATCCATATCGTTTAGAAATAATTGAAATGCTCTCTCAGGGCGAAAAAAGCGTTGAAGGCATCGTACAAATTACCAACCTCACATTTGCCAATGCCTCACAGCACCTTCAGGTCCTGAAAAACAACAATATCGTAAAGGCCCGAAAAGAAAAGCAATACGTCTTTTATTCTTTGATCAACAATGATTTTTTGTCGGTTTATCAGCATGTGATCCGCTATGGCTCGCAGGAAATTGCTGAACTGGAAAAAATCATGAACCGCCAGCGGGAAGACAGTAACGCGCAAAATGCGGTCAGCCTTGGCGAACTGGAGCAAATGATCGAAGCCGGAAATGTGTTGCTGCTGGATGTCCGCCCTTCGGTTGAATACGAATTCGGGCATATCACCGGGGCAATTTCCATCCCTATGAATGAATTGATTGCCAGCCTGAAAAACATTGCCAAAGGAAAAGAGATTATTGCCTATTGTCGGGGACCTTTTTGCGTTCTGGCCGACGAAGCCGTAAAACTCCTGAAAGAACAGGGATACCACGTCCGCCGATTGGACGAAGGTTATCCGGAGTGGAAAATGAAACAATTAGAAACAAATTAGTCTATATGAAAACAATTGTAATTTTAGGTGGTGGTGTTGGCGGAATTGTAACCGCTAATGAGCTTAGCAGCCGCTTAGGCGGGGATCACAAAATTATCCTGATCGAAAAGAATAACGAACATACATTCGCCCCTTCGTATCTGTGGCTGATGAACGGTGACCGCAAGAAAGAACAAATAAGTGTACCGCTCAAATCGCTCCTGAAAAAGAATATTGAATTAGTAAATGCTATTGTAAGTGAAATTGTTCCGGCTGAACAGAAAGTAATAGCGGGTGAAAAAGAATATCGTTATGATTTTCTTGTAATAGCACTTGGCGCCGATTTGGCCCCTGAAAAAATTCAGGGCTGGGATGATAGTATCCATACCTTTTATACATTGGTGGGCGCGGAAAAATTACATGAAACGCTGAAAAACTTTTCAGGAGAAAAGGTCGCAATAGTAATTTCATCGATGCCCTACAAATGCCCCGGCGCACCGCACGAAGGAGCAATGCTTGTTGAAGATTTTCTCAGGTCAAAAGGACTTCGGGAGAAAATTGAAATCAGCCTTTATACCCCCGAGCCACAGCCGCTGCCTGTTGCCGGTCCGGAACTTGGGAATGCAGTCAAAAGCATGCTCGACAAGAAAGGGATCCGCTTCCATCCATCGATGAACCTTGATTCGGTTGACACAAAATCAAAACAGCTGTTTTTCAATGGAAAAGATACTTATGAATATGATTTACTGATTGTTATTCCACCTCACCATGCTCCCGGGGTTATTCGTACATCAGATTTGGCGAATGCAAACGGCTGGGTAGATGTAAATCCTGCGTCCCTTCAAACAAAGTATGAAAACATTTTTGCTATTGGCGACATTACAGCCATACCATTGCCCGGCAGATGGTTTCCGGATAAGCCTATGATGTTGCCCAAAGCCGGGGTTTTTGCCCATTTGCAGGCTGATGTTGTTGCAAAAAACATTGTGAAGGAAATTCAAGGTGAAAAGGCGGATGAAAAATTTTGTGCCAACGGTTACTGTATGCTTGAAGCCGGAAAGGATTTGGCAGGATTTGCTTATGGAGATTTTTTCGGTGAACCGCATCCAC
Source organism: Prolixibacteraceae bacterium (assembly GCA_031421065.1). Lineage (GTDB taxonomy): Bacteria > Bacteroidota > Bacteroidia > Bacteroidales > Prolixibacteraceae > Aquipluma. Next base: position 4,031 of record JANONW010000389.1, on the reverse strand, counting down.
AGGTTCATTTAAAACAGATTGGCAGAAAATGGCACATCGGGAAAGTGCTTTTTGAAAAGTGGTGGTTAAGTCCGGTTGGCCTTAAAAAAGCATTCTACAAAAATCTGCTCCAGGCAGGAGGAAAGTTAATCGGCATTCCCGTTAAACTTTAATTATGGGAACAGCAATTTACCTCGACTATAACGCCACAACCCCTGTTGATCCGGAGGTTGCAATGGAAATGATCCCGTATATTGAATCTTTCTACGGAAATCCTTCCAGTTCATACTCAATCGGACGAAGCAATAATGAAGCCATTGAAAAAGCACGGACGCAGGTTGCCGAAATGATAAACTGCCAGCCGGAAGAAATTTATTTTACCAGTTGTGCCACCGAATCGAACAACCTGGCCATTAAAGGGGTTGCATGGGCAAACAGCCATAAAGGGCGTCACATTATTACTTCGGAAATCGAACATCCCGCGGTAACTGAAGTTTGTAAATACCTGGGTTCACAAGGATTTGAAATCACCTGGCTTCCGGTCGATCAATTGGGAAGGGTTGATCTAAAAGATGTTGAAAATGCTATCCGAAAAGATACGGTCCTGATTACGATCATGCATGCCAACAACGAAGTTGGCGCCATTCAGCCCATTCAGGAAATCGGAGAAATTGCACGCCAAAACAATATTGTTTTTCATACAGACGCGTCCCAATCGGTTGGAAAAATTGAAACGGATGTAGATAAACTGGGTGTTGACCTGCTAACCATCGCCGGGCATAAATTGTATGCGCCCAAAGGAATCGGCGCACTTTATATTCGGAAAGGAACCCGGATCGAAAATCTGATGCACGGTGGCGGGCAGGAAAAAGGCATCCGTCCCGGAACAGAAAATGTCATTCATACCATCGGACTTGGGAAAGCCTGCGAAGTGGCATTGCGTGATTTTAAACAGAATCAGCACAACATGCAGCTTTCACGCGACAGGCTGCTCGATGGTCTCGTTTCCCATCTCGGAAATAAAGTTCATGTAAACGTTAACCTTGAAAATTGCCTGCCCAATACGCTGAGTGTGGCTTTCGAAAACGTTAGTGCACACGCCCTGGCTTCTTTCATCAGCAGCGATGTATTGATTTCTACAGGCTCAGCCTGCCATTCCGGAGAAACAACCATTTCTTCTGTCCTTCAGGCGATGAACCTCGATTTCAGGACAGCCGCTGCAACGGTAAGGATTTCAACCGGGAAAAGCACTACGGAAGAAGAAATCGATTTTGCGGTCGAAGTGCTTGTCAATGCTATAAAAAAACTCACATTATAAATTAAATCAACCATCTATGAAAAAACAAATTATGCTTTTGATGTTCATGGCATGTGTGTTCACATCCGGAACTTTCGCCAAATCTCCTACCTCGAATTCAGGTTCCCAAACCTCAATCGGAATGGTCATTTATTCCAACGATACAGAAACGGTTTGGAATGCGTTGCGACTGGCCAACTATTCGAAAAATCAGGGCGATACCGTGAGCATATTTTTGCTCGGGAAAGGTGTTGAACTTGATAATATGGTAAAAACAAAATAGTATTAACATTTTAAAAGTATAGAAATGAAAATTGGAATTATTCTTGAAACCAAAGAGTTTGAAAAGGCATGGAACGCTTTTCGGTTTGCAGTAACAGCAAAAAAAACAGGACATGAAGTGAAACTGTTTTTAATGGGCGAGGCAGTTGAATGCGAAGGTTTGACCCACGAAAAGTACAACGTTGACGAACAATTGAAGAAATTCGTTGAAATAGGTGGAGAAATTTTGGCCTGTGGCACCTGCCTGAAATCGCGACAACTGGACAGCACCGAAGCCTGCCCGATCTCAACCATGGTTGATTGCGTGAATGTGGTGGTTTGGGCCGATAAAACAGTAACATTTTAAAAACAAGAAATCATGCAAAACGAAAAAATGACAGAAATGGCCATGCACCAAACAGAAAGTAACCTCGCTGCCGAACAAATTGCCGGTCAGGTTGAAGCTGCATGCAATAAATATAGTCTGGCCTTGCTTCAAACCTATATTTATCATGAAATAGTTGAAGCGAAAGGCTTTCCCATTCAGAGAAAAGGATGAATTGGCTACCGGAAAATAGATTGATGGAATTATAATAACCGAAATATCAAGCCAACTGCCATGCACCCTCCCATTGACCACGATGAAGTTTATGAGGAAATATGTGAACAGTCCGAAAATTATAAGAAATATGTGAACAGGTAATTCATTTTAATTATTCGTTAACATTCATTTGAAAAAGGTTTCTGCTTTAATATTACTTTTGCCAACAATGAAAGTTTCAAAACACATATTATTCCGACTACTATTTCTGACTGCCCTGCTTTTTTGTTTAGGACTTGAAGTTTATACCTATTACAGTAGGATTACTGGACAAAATATGGAAAGGAGCTGGAAAATGAAATCTGACAAACTAGGTATTGATAAACATTTTCTTTTAAATATTACTTATAAAACACACAAAATGAACAACGTGGATTCTCCATCAAACTCAATAGATAAGGTAAATACAGAGTATCAAAATAAATCATGAAACATGCCCGATAGTCCCTCCAATTTTATCAAAAAACAGGAATGAAGAACTGGCTTAAATCGCTACATAACTGGGGAATGGAATGGGCAAACACAAAATGGGGCGCATGGGCATTGTTTATTTGTGCTTTTGCCGATGCATCTTTCTTACCGTTGCCTACTCCTATGTTTTTTATGACTTTAGCATTGCTAAATATCACAAAAGCCAATAAATACGCGTTATTCGCAACTTTGGGAACCTTTTCCGGATCATTGGCTGGTTATGCCATTGGTCATTTTGCCTGGCTTGATGCGAACGGCGAATTTACCGGTCTTGCCATGTTTGTGTTTGAACATATTCCGGGAATTACGGAGGCCGTTTACCAATATATTCATATTCAATTCACCAAATGGGGCTTGGGCATTTTGTTTTTAGCCCCATTTATTCCTGTTCCATACAAGCTATTTTCAATTTCTTCCGGAGCATTTGACATGAATATCTTCATCTTTTCACTCGGAACACTTATCGGACAGGGCTTAAGGTTTTATCTTTTGTCATTCCTGATCATCAAATTAGGTCTGGAGGTAAAAAAACTGATAGAGTTTAATAAAAAACCTGTTGCCATTATAGTAACTGCATGCATTGCTATAGCTATTATCGCTATTAAAGTATTTTAATTTCTTTGACTGGATTGAAAAAAATGTATGATTGGGTACTGGGACATTATACATGGATTGCGGCAAATGGAGAATTTACGGGGTTTGCCAATTTCTTTTTCAATAATATTCCCGGATTCCCGGTCAGTTTGTACAATACTTTTAAGTCATCTGCTTTAGGAAAACTAAAATTCCACAACTATATCTGTTTAATAAATTTAACAAAATCCCAAACGAATTGAATGTATTTTGCGTTAACTTCGCAGAAATTTATTTTGAATGATTAGAAGGACAACAGCCATATTTTTTATCCTGATAGCCAATATCATTTTATTGGCTCATGCTGTTGTACCACATCATCATCATCAGGAACAAGTTTGTATTGTAAATTCACATTGTCAAACAGATAGCCAGGCTCATAATCACGATGCTTCCGAGCATGACCACCAGCATGATGATGAAAATAGTTCTGAACCTTGCGTTTTAAAACAAGCTGCTTTAATTCCTTCAAATTCTTTACGACAAGAATTTAAATGTTTTGGTTGTGATAATGATCATTCACCATTTGATGATTTTCAAATAGTTTTATTTAGTAATGGGTTAAAAACATTTGTTCCAATATTCGTTGCAAATGCTCATATACAATTAATAACTTCCTCTTATACCCATTTTGCAGTTACTTCTTTAGGCCTACGCGCTCCTCCAATTGTTTAAATTTCAATGAATTTCAGGCTTCCGATATCTGGATGATATCAGAGGTTTATCTATTCGAATTTGTTATTTAATTTAATATTTAAACAATTAGTAAAATGAAAAAGATACTTTTTG